>JAOUOR010000050.1 GCA_029880245.1 Alphaproteobacteria bacterium | reverse complement strand
GTACAGGTGTTACGCCTGCAAGTGCAGGGATCACGAATGTAGCTGCACTGGATGGTACGAGCGCGACTTTAGCCAGTGCAGGTATAACAACGATGGCAAGTCTTGATGGTACAGGTGTTACGCCTGCAAGTGCAGGGATTACGAATGTAGCTGCACTGGATGGTACGAGCGCGACTCTGGCCGGTGCGGGCATTACGACCATAAATGATTTGGACGGCACAGGTGTTACACCTTCAAGTGCAGGGATCACGAATGTAGCCGCACTGGATGGCACAAGCGCGACTTTGGGCAGTGCCGGTATTACGACCATGGCAAGTCTGGATGGTACAGGTGTTACGCCTGCAAGTGCAGGGATCACGAATGTAGCCGCACTGGATGGCACAAGCGCGACTTTGGCTAGTGTTGGTGTCACGACCACGACTAGTCTTGATGGCACGGGAATAACTCTTGCGAGTGCGGGGATAAATTCTGTGGCTGATCTAGGTCCACTAAATGTAACTTTGGCTGATCTCGGTATAAACCAATTATCCGATCTGGATTCTACATCTGCTACTTTGGCCAGTACCGGCATTAATGACATTTCTATTTTAGATACAACAGGTGCTACATTGGCAACATACGGCATAAACACAGCGGCAGATTTAGATACTAAGACAGATGCGACATTGGCAAGCGCTGGAATAACTACTGTGGCTGATCTAGGTCCACTAAATGTAACTTTGGCAGATCTTGGTATAAACACTATGACTGATCTGGATGCTACGAGTGCAACACTGGCAGGTGCCGGCGTGAGCACAGTTGCCGATCTTGATCCGCTAAATGTAACTTTGGCGGATGTTGGTGTTAATACAACTGCCGATCTGGATAGCACAGGGGCGACTTTAAGCGCCGCAGGTATCACCGGCTTGGGTGATCTGGATGGTTCCGGGGTAACATTGTCAAGTATTGGTATCAACACTGTTAGTGATCTTGCATCCCTTGGTCTTACCATTAACTCTTTTGGCATATCAACTTTAACGGATCTTGATACTATCGGAGTCAGTTTGGCTGATGTAAATATTAACGCTATAGCAGATCTTGATGCTTTAGGTATTACGTATACTGGCACTAAGAGTCTTGGATTTAATAACTTGCAGGATCTGATCGATGCCGGATTGAGTCTCAACGATATTGGAATTAACAATTTTTCTGATCTTGAAGCTGCAGGAGTTACACTTGGCGGTCTTGGTATAGGAGATGTGAGTGACCTATCTAAGTTGGGTGCCAGTCTTTCTGATTTTGGAATTAATGGTATTTCAAGCCTTTCGAGTATAGGGATTAATTCTCTGACAGATTTAAACATTACAAGCTTAAGCGATATAAGTATTTACTCTGTTTCTGATCTTTCGCTTTTGGGGTATTCAAATCTGACTGATTTAGGCATCACAGACTTGTCTTCGTTAAATTTGGAAGGGTATCTGCTTGGTATTCAAGGCCAGTTTGTAGATGCTGGATTACAAGCATTACAGCAACAGCTACAAGCGGTTTTAGCGCAATTGGCTGCGGCTATTGCATTAGTTACTCAACTCGCTCAGGATATGTTATCCAGTCTGCAGGGCTTGACGGCAAATTCATATTCAAATACAGCATTTTCAAATGCCGCAAGTAATACAGGTATGACTTGTAGCTGGGACCCCAATACGAATCAGACAACGTGTAACTAATTTCTTGGAATAAGACTTTTAAAAGTGCATGTAGTCCTTGTTAAAACAAAATATATGAATATTTTGCTTGATTACATCCGCAAATATGTGTTTATCTCCTATGCGAAATAACCCGAATAAGAAAGGGCCCTTAGCTCAGCTGGGAGAGCGCCTGATTTGCATTCAGGAGGTCAGCGGTTCGATCCCGCTAGGGTCCACCAACTTATTTTTGCCGGGCGCAATAACGCCCTCTCTCTCCGCTAAAAAAGCTTATTCAGGAACAGGGGTTTCTGTAGAAAAACTGTCAAAAGAGCAATAGCGAGAAAACATCTTATTAGCTGTAACATTGTGTAAAATAACCGGGGTACGTGATTCGATAGCTTTTTCAAGAAGTTCTATGCTTTTTGCATCGGACTTACCTTCCCAAGTCCCTGCCCAGCAGGGTCTAAAAACCCCAAGTTCCCTGAATTTCGTATGCATTTTATCAAGGTCTGGCACCGAAAACCCTATATGGTGCGGAAAACGGGGAGGATTTCCCGCGTTAAATATAGTGACTAGCACCCTTAAATCACCAATATATATTGTATCCCCATCAACACGGTTTTCTTCCGCATCAGCCTTTAAAGGCATTATATTTGACATTAAGAACAGCATAAAAAAGCTGCACAGAAAAAGCCTAAATCTCGGTTTCATAAAGAACTCCTCTTCAAAATAAGATATTAAAGTATGCACTATAGTCAAAAAACGTGGTTTTTAGAAAGCAGAAAGGGAAAAGCTTTAGTCTTCCATTCATAGCTCAGGGGTTTCCTTACATTATTCCACCAATATTAACGCCTTGCCTTCAGTTATGTTAACCAATATAACTAAAAAAAAGGAGATTGTTTCGTGCTCAAATATGGAAAAATAGTATTGTCTCTGGGTGTTTTATTGGCTTTCAGCCAAAATACTTATGCAGAGCAAAGTAACAGTTTTGCCGTCGTCAAGAAGGTATCTGTTATGGGAGTGAAATTATGTGGCGACATTATTGAAACAGGTGAATATTTGGAAAGACAAGGATATAAAGGTTCTGCTAGCGCTGCTAAGAGTCTTGGAATTATATCACACGCAATGAAAATTGATGGACCCAAACGCTCTTTATTTAAAATAAACAACTACAACTACAAAAGGAACAAAGCTGTCAATTATATTTCTTTTCACGGTACGTTTACAAAGGACCAAAATCTATTCGAGATTGAAAAATCAAAATTCGAACGTGAGACTGGGATAAAACTGAGTTGCAAGAAGAATCCCAATTCGCAAGGCGCAATAATTAGATGCGAATATCCTGCCAGTGAGCTACTAAACTATAATGATCCAGGATTTCGATACGCTATAGGTCGTGAGGAAAACATACAATCGTTTTTTATTGATGCTGCTGCATGGGGTTATGAAGGATGCTAGGCTGCCTTTTTGAAAGGGTTTGTCCAGTATGCTAACGCTTCATTTTAAAAAACTCTTTTAAAATTGTGCCGGCTTCTTCTTGCATCAAGCCATGCAAAACTTCCGGTTTATGGTGGCAGGTTGGCTGTTCATAGAATTTACCGCCGTGAAGAATGCCGCCGCCTTTTTGATCTGTTGCTGCAAAGATAATCCGTTTAATGCGGGCAAAGGAAATAGCACCCGTGCACATAGCGCAGGGCTCCAGCGTTACATATAAATCCAGATCGGGAATACGCTGCGCTCCGGCTAATCGACAAGCTTCACGGATCACCAGAATTTCTGCATGCGCTGACGGGTCGTTAAGCTCGCGCGTGCGGTTGCCGGCCCTAGCAATGATTTTTTGTGTTATAGGATCAACAATCACAGCGCCGATAGGAACCTCATCACGAAGGGCAGCTGCTTTTGCCTCTTCCATCGCGGCGCGCATAAAGATATGGTCATCTTCTGAAAAATGAAAAGGATTATCCATGACCGAAGATAAGCATAAAGGGGAAAGAATTGCAAAGCGAATTGCAAGGGCAGGGCTGTGTTCAAGGCGTGATGCAGAAAAATGGATTGAAAAAGGCCGTATAAAGGTCAATGGCAAGGTAATTACCTCGGCGGCCCTTAATGTCACGGAAGGTGATAAAATTTCCGTGGATGGAAAAATTCTTGGGCAAAAGGAGGAAACCAGATTATTTCTCTATCATAAGCCCGCTGGATTGGTGACGTCTCATAAGGATGAGAAGGACAGGGACACAGTTTTTGATAATTTGCCCGATGATTTGCCTCGTGTGATTAGCATAGGGCGGCTGGATTTGAACACAGAGGGGCTTTTGCTACTGACCAATGATGGAGGGCTGTCGCGGTATCTTGAATTGCCTGAAACGGGCTGGAAACGGCGCTATCGTGTGCGGGTGCATGGCAATGTCGATCCTAAAAAGCTGGAGCGTTTAAAAAACGGTATCAAGGTGGGCGGCATACAGTATAAATCAATAGAGGCCTCTATTGATGATCTGCCGGAAGGGGGAAGCAAAATTACTAAAAATACATGGCTTACAGTAGCAATACGGGAGGGAAAAAACCGTGAGATCAGGAAAATTATGGAGGCGCTGGGGCTTAGGGTTACTCGTTTGATCCGCACAGATTACGGGCCGTTTTCTTTAGGTAACATTCCACGCGGACAAGTGTTGGAGGTAAAGCCCCATATCTTGAGCCAACAAATTCAGGGATATTTCAAGAATAAGTAATGAGAATTATAGCAGGAAAATATAAGGGACGGCGCTTGAATGTGCCAAAGGGCAGGGATATTCGCCCCACAAGTGATAAAATCAGGGGTGCGGTGTTTAATATGCTGCACAGTCGTGGAGCAATAGAAAATGCACATGTATTGGACGCGTTTTGCGGTAGTGGAGCATTAGGGCTGGAAGCACTATCTCGCGGAGCAAAATCTTGTGTTTTTGTAGATAAGCATAGAGCATCTTTGGAAAGTGCTAAGGCAAACGCACAAGCGTTGGCGTTTAATGGAGAAATTGAATTTTGGCTGAAAGATTCGACCAAATTAGGGCCGAGGCCGGAACATATTAGTCCTTTTGACCTCCTTTTTCTTGACCCGCCATATCATAAGGATTTGGTGAATGAGGGGCTCAATGCTTTGTTTAAAGGAAAATGGCTTTCCCGGCAGGCGTGGATCATGTGTGAAACTGAAAAGATGGCAAAGATCGACATGCCGGAACATTGCTGCATTGATGATGAAAAAACCTATGGCGATATCAAGATTACAGTATTGCAGTATAAACAAGATTGATAAGAAAAACCTATGATGTCATCCCTGCGAAAGCAGGGATCTAAAATACATGAAACCTGATTCCCGCTTTCGCAGGAATGACGCCATGGGAATAGCCCTAAAATGCGGCCTCATCCATAGCCATGAGCGTGTCAGCACCTGCCAGCACCATTTTAAAACGTGCATCTGATTCAGGCAAAACTCTGGCCATAAAAAATTGTGCTGTTTTTATTAGTCTCATAGAAATCTTTGTCACCTTCGCCGGATTTTAACTTTATTTGTGCTGTGAGCACCATTTTACACCAAATAAAGGCAAGAGCCACCAATGCAAATTGCCGCAAATAATCCACGCTCGCAGCGCCTGCTTCATCCGGGTTCTTAAGACCTTTTTGTGCAACCATCGCTGTGCTCTGTTGGAGCTTTGCAAAAGCTTTGGCAAGGGGAAAGATAAATTCCTGCATGGCTTCATTGGTTTGATGTTCATTGATGAAATTATAAACAGGATGAAAGAAGCGGCGCAGTAAACGCCCAAAACCTTGGGGCATTTTCCGGCCGATAAGGTCCAGCGCCTGAATGCCGTTTGTCCCTTCATATATTTGCGCAATGCGGGCATCACGTACATATTGCTCCATGCCCCATTCACGGATATAGCCATGCCCCCCGTAACATTGCATGCAGTCATTGGCGATTTCGCTGCCCATATCCGTCTGATAGGCTTTGATAATCGGGGTCAGCAAGGCAACCAGATCGTCAGCTTCTTTGGCTTTTGTAGAATCAGTATGCTTTTCAGACAAATCAAGGGAAAGCCCAGTCCAGTAGGCCAGAGCACGACAACCCTCAATAATGGATTTGGATTTGAGCAACATGCGTCTGACATCTGGGTGTACAATAATCGGATCGGCGGGCTTGTCAGGGGCTTTTGTTCCAGTCAGGCTACGCATTTGCAGGCGGTCTTTGGCATAGACAACCGCATTTTGATAGGCAATCTCTGCAATGCCTAGCCCCTGCATCGCTACGCCAAGACGCGCAGCATTCATCATAATGAACATAGCCTTGAGGCCTTTATGCGGCTCTCCGACTAATTCACCATAAGCTTCATCAAAATTCATAACACAAGTTGAATTTGCATGGATGCCCATTTTATGCTCGATCGAGCCGCATGCCACACCATTGCGCGCACCAACTCCATCACCTTCGGGTAGGAATTTCGGGACAACAAAAAGGGAAATCCCTTTCACGCCTTCAGGCGCGTCAGGCAATCTTGCCAAAACCAGATGCACAATATTCTCGGTTAA
This sequence comes from Alphaproteobacteria bacterium, assembly GCA_029880245.1. Classification (GTDB taxonomy): domain Bacteria; phylum Pseudomonadota; class Alphaproteobacteria; order Micavibrionales; family Micavibrionaceae; genus UBA1672. Next base: position 8,760 of record JAOUOR010000050.1, on the reverse strand, counting down.
ATCATGCTCACCGGCGGAAATAAAGATTTTCGTACCAGTGATCTTATATGTGCCATCCTTGCCGTTTTCTGCCCTGGTTTTGATAAGGCCAAGATCGGTCCCGCAATGCGGCTCGGTCAGGCACATCGTTCCCGACCACACACCTTCAACCAGTTTTGGCAGATAGGTCTGCTTTTGCTCATCTGTACCAAATTGGTGCAGGGCCTCGTAGCATCCTTGAGACAGGCCCGGATACATTCCAAAGGAGAAATTAGCGCTACAGATCATTTCCTGCATAACAGTATTGACAACAACTGGCATGCCCATTCCGCCATATTCGGGATCACTCGAAAGACCGCACCAGCCATTTTCAGCAAAAGTATCATAAGCTTCTTTAAATCCGCTCGGAGTTTTAACGTCTCCATTATCAAATATGCAGCCTTCTTTATCACCGCTTTGGTTTAAGGGAAAAAGTACCTCTTTACAGATTTTCCCGCCTTCTTCTATAATCTGATCCACCAATTCTGCTGAAACATCTTCATAGCCTTCAAGACCTGAAAGCTGTTCGATATCTAGTACATCGTTCAAAATAAAGCTTATATCCTTAAGCGGTGGTTCGTATTGAGGCATGTTTGGTAGTATCCTTTTTTTGATGTTCCCGGCTTATATCCTAGCATAAAAGCCCTTAAGAAATTGCGAAATTTAGACCATAACCTATCTCTTCCGGCCTCTTCAGTTCGTTCGTCAAATAAAAAATAAAAAACGCAAGCCATTGTTTTTAAATAATATTCTTTTAGTTCGTTTGGGAGGAAATATTTCTTTCATTCCTAATTTTGTATAGTTCGTTTTCGCATTTTAAAAACTTTTCGTCACCCCCGCGTTCAGCTTTGCTTCACTTGTCGGGAATGACGCGGATGGGTGTTTTTGGTTGATAAACATGCCGCCATATTAGGACATAATTCACGATTATATACTTTACAAACCAAAATAGACTCCTTATAGTGTAATTATAAGGAGTTAAGACATGAGTTTGTTAAACAAAAGACATTTTACTAGCGAAAAATACGCATTTAAATATCTGGAAAGCATTATTTGGCCAGAAGGCCCAGTATGCCCCAAATGCGGTAGCTGCACCAAGCCTTATGACTTGGGCAAAACTCGTGTTGGTTTGAAGAAATGCCGTGATTGCAAAAAACAGTTTACCGTCAAGGTAGGTACTGTATTTGAAAGCAGTCATATACCTTTGCATAAATGGATGCAAGCTGTTTACCTGATCTGTTCTAGTAAGAAGGGTATAAGTGCGCACCAGTTACACAGAACATTGGAAATCACATATAAAACCGCTTGGTTTATGTGTCACAGAATCCGCGTGGCTATGGAAGAAGGCACACTTCCTCCGATTGGCGGCGAAGGCCAAATCGTTCAAGCCGATGAAACCTATTTCGGCAAGAAGGCTAATCCTCCTACTGTTAAAACTTCTGGACAGCCTTTTATCAAGTCTGGAAAGGCCGCGGCAAAATTAGCCGTTATAACACTTGTTTCTGGTGGTAAATCCCGCACTTTCCATGTAGATCGTGCCGATGCCGCTATAGTGCGTCAAATTCTTAAAGACAACGTAAAACCAGAAACAGAATTGCACACAGACGAAAGCCGCTTATACACGAAAGTTGGCAAGGAATTTGCAAAGCATGAAACTGTTAAGCACACTGCGGGCGAATATTACCGTGATGGTGTTCACACAAACAAATGTGAAAACTATTTCAGTATATTCAAGCGCGGTATGCGTGGCGTTTACCAACATTGTAGTGAGAAACATTTACAGCGATACCTTAGCGAGTTTGATTTTCGGTATAACAATCGTGAAAGTGATGACGCGTTAAGAACTGAGAAAGCTTTAGCAGGTATCGTTGGAAAGAGAATTATGTACAGGGACTCATCAATGGTTTAAAATCCCGTTACAGGAAAGGAGATTCCGTCATGGGTGATGATAAAAGATTTATATTTAAAATAAATGCTTACACGCCCAAAACTATGCCTATGGCGCGTTTGGCGGAGTATATGGCAGAGCTTGCTACGCTTTTGGGGGAAAAGCAAAGCATCCATTTTGAAGAACTTGTTCCTGCTAGTACAGGCATTCAATATGTTATTGAACATGAGGCTGAACCAAAGGTCCGTGAACGCATACGCTTGGTCCATAATAATGACGGACCAACCGATGCTTTAAATGCTTTCAAAGCAATAAATAAAAAACTTAAAGAAGATAATGGCGATGCTATTATTAAAGACGGTAGCGCAGAAATAATAGCTTTTCCTGGCATTAATGAGCCTGTAATTCCAATATTTGGACCTGTTACAGAAAGTGGTACTATAGACGGAGTTGTGATTCGTATTGGCGGCAAAAACCAAACAGTTACAGTTACTCTTGAAACAAGAGAGGGTTTGGAAGCTAATTGCAGAGCAAAAAGGCCGCTTGCAAAAGAATTAGGTCCTCATATTTTTGGCCCAGAAATGCGCTTTTCTGGCATAGGAAAATGGACAAGAAATGAAGATGGTATATGGGTTATGGAATCCTTTACCATCACAGATTACAAAGTTTTGGACGAACAATCTTTGACTGAAACCATAGACGATTTACGTAGTGTGGAAGGAAGTGGATGGTCCAAAATATCTGATCCGTGGAAAGAATTAGAAAACATTCGTGGCGATGATTAATGGTTATTTTTGATGCCAATTTTCTTTTATTTTTGTTGCAGGATAATTTGCCTGCACCGAACAATCCTGAAACCGGAAAAGTGGTTACGGAATGCGAAGCCCGTATAAATCATTTGGCTGAGAGCCTACAGAAAAACAAAGAGAAAATCATTATTCCTACTCCGGTACTGGCAGAAGCATTGGTTAGAGCTGATGGTGCAGCACCCGCCTACATAAGTAAAATTAATAAGTCTTCTGCATTAAAAATTGAACCGTTTGATACTCGGGCCGCAGTTGAAGTATCACTTCTAACAGCAGAAGCTTTAAAAAGCGGAGATAAGAAAAGCGGAAGTACTGCAACTTGGGCAAAGGTAAAATTTGACAGACAAATTATTGGAATTGCTCTAGCAAATAGGATAACTACCATTTATGCCAATGACCAAGATTTAAAAAAATTAGCAGAAAAGAAGGGAATTACGGTTATTGGTGTTCATGAGTTAGAAGTTCCAGAAAAACCGCCAGCAACTCTATTTGATTGGGAAAATGATAATAATGAAAACACAGAAGAAGAAACAGGTGACTAAGTTCAAGGAACTTGCAAAGGAACTTGGATGCGATGATGATGAAAAGGCTTTTAAAGACAAGCTGAAAAAGGTCGTTCAATCAAAAGAAAAGCCCGAAAAATAACGGGTTTTTTGTTTTTTAATCAGTTTGGTTTGCGAAGTATATAATGGTGACATAATTCCTATTTTTGTCAAGTCAATAAATTGCAGTATGGCTCAGGCATTTACTTTATCTGACAAGACCTCCAGCATTTCTGAAACCAGAGGATGGCGCACAATATCTGTTTTATTTAATCGGCACACTGCAACATTCTTGAGAACACTAAGGCGGTTTGATATTTCGGGAAGACCGGATAATCCATCAAGTAAATCTGACTGATCAGGATCACCTGTAATGACCATGGTTGAGTGCCAGCCAAGTCGCGAGACAATCATTTTAAGCTGTCCATATGTACAGTTCTGGGCTTCGTCAATGACGACAAAGGCATTGTTGAGCGTGCGTCCACGCATAAAGCCGATGGGGGCAATCTCTATAATGCCGTCTTCAATAAGCTGGCGGACACGCTTACCGCCCATCCGGTCGCCTAGCGCATCATAAAGCGGGCGCAGGTAGGGCGCCATTTTTTCCTGCATATCACCGGGCAGATAGCCAAGAGATTCTCCGGCTTCCATTGCGGGGCGGGATAAAATGATGCGCTCTATTTGCCCTTCTTCAAGGGCTTTGACGGCGGAAGAGATCGCCAGATAGGTTTTCCCTGTTCCGGCAGGTCCTATAGCCATAGTCAGGCTGTAATTCTCAATGGCAGACAATAATTCAGCCTGTCCTTCCGATCTGGGCTTTATGTTTTTCCTATATTTCTTATCGCGGCTACCGTCTATTTCTGAATCTAGCGGGTGCCAGCTACTGCTCTTGTTCTTAAAAGGATGGATATTATCGTCTTTTTCAGTATAACTGCGGTTTTTGCGGCTTTTTTTGGACATGACAATTCTCCTTTGTCTGGTTGGAACACAGCATAAATGTGGGGGAGGATTTGCTTTTGAATAAAGCTTTTGAAAATAAGGGAAAGAGACGGTAGAGCATCATCTGTGTGAGCATAAAACATTGAATAATCTAATGTAGACTCATAAACCATCTGGAAGTAACTATACCAGAATATGAGACTAAGGTCTTTCATTAAAATTAATTTGATGTGTTTTGCTGTGTAAGATTTTACTTTTTATATGAAGTTAGGGTATACTTTTAGCAGATTAGGATTGGTTTAAAGTCATGTATAAAGCGACCAAGGTTGTTATATTCGTAGGTATGTTGGTACTATGTGCGTATGTATATTCCGTTGTGCCTGTGAGTGCGATTGAAAAAACAAAGCCTGTTTCTACGGAAAACGCCTTGTTTAATTCAGCAAAGAAAAAGAAAAGCTCCGGAGGCTCTCAATCCCCGCCGCCTTTAACGGCTTTGTCGGGCGCAGGCCAATCGGATAAACAAGATTTGGAAAGCTGGCCTTGGCCGGGTTATCATAAAGATGGCTACAAAATTTATGAAGATGAGCCCGAACAAGAAGAAAAGGTGGAATGTTTACCTTCTCACAGGAAAAAGCTTGCCGAAATTAACAAAGGAATTGATACATTTTTTGAGGTTGGGAATATGCTGAAAAGTCAGGCGGGAGATGTCAAAAATAAGGGTGATTTGCGCAAAATGGTTAAAAAGGTTGATGAAAATCAAAATGCCCTGATAGGGTTAGACATCCCAAAATACGCAAAATACTACAAAGCCTGCGGCGTAGAAGTGACGGATAAAAATCTGTTTTATATCCAGACTCTTATCGAAGGCGTTCACCATCATTAATTAATCCCGTTGATATTTGATATATAAAGTTTTACAGTGCTGTTCTTTTTTAATAAGGGAATAAGCAGGGCTAAAGAGCTATGGCAGTTAACTTTGAATCCGTTAAGGCAGCGCACGAAAAAATTAAAGATGCGGTGATTAGAACACCCACAGTTAAGGCGGCTCGTATTTCTCTGCATTTGGGTATTGATCTTTATCTTAAACTTGAGAATTTACAGCATACGAGTGCTTTTAAAGCGCGCGGTGCTCTGAACAAGCTTTTAACGCTTAACGAGGAGCAGCGAAAAAAAGGCGTCATAGCCTGTAGTGCGGGCAACCATGCACAGGGCGTGGCGTATCATGCTACGCGCCTTGGAATTCCTTCCGTGATAGTGATGCCCAATGGTACACCTTTCAATAAAATTCAAAAAACAGAGGATTTTGGTGCCAAAGTCGTTCTTTATGGCAATAATTTCGATGAATCAGTTGGTGAAACATTACGTTTGGCTAAAGAACGGGATTTAACCTTTATCCATCCTTTTGATGATGAATCAGTTGTCTGCGGGCAGGGTACGTTAGGCATAGAGATGCTAGAGCAAGTACCCGATCTGGATGTCGTAGTTGTTCCGATTGGCGGTGGCGGCCTGATGGCTGGTGTGGCGACGGCTTTAAAAGGTATAAAACCGGATATTGAAATTATCGGTGCTCAGGCAGAAAATTTTGAGGCCGTAAAAGCTTATATCGAAAAGCGTAAGTTTAAAGCCGGTCCGGCGACTTTGGCAGAAGGTATCGCGGTGAAGGAGCCATCCAAGGCAGATATGAAGATTATAGCCAAGCTGGTAGATCATATCTATACAGCAAGTGAAGAAGAGATTGAAAACGCAATTTTTGATCTATTAAGTGATGAAAAGCTGGTTGCCGAAGGTGCTGCTGGCGCAGGTCTGGCCGTTATTCAAAAAAATCTGAAGCATTTTAAAGGCAAAAAAGTCGGCTTGGTTCTGTGTGGTGGCAACATAGATTCAAGAACTCTCTCGACCTTGATTATGCGAGGGCTGGTTCGTGACGGGCGCATTGCCCGCCTGCGTTTTGAGATTGATGATACACCGGGGCAGTTATCCGATATCTCAAGACTTATCGGAGAGGCAGGCGCCAATGTGATTGAGGTTATACATCAGCGTTTGATGCAAACCGTATCTTTGAAAAGAGCCGAATTAGATATCGTAATTGAAGCGCGTGATAAAAATCATGTCAAAGAGCTAGTTTCAAAGCTTAAAGAGAGCCGATTCGTTGTCCATGTTCTAAGCAAAGTTTAGGAGACGTCACTCTAAATTTCTTTATGGATAATATGAAATACCAAATTTAAGCATTATTATACAAGATTTAGGTAATGTTAATAATATTCTCTCAGAAAAAAAGCAATATTCTTGCCTTGTATTAAGGATTTGTGCAATAGTAACCCCATACTAATAGCATTTGTAATAAACATTTTTGAAGTGTGGGATACGTCATGTTTAATACAATTAATAATATGCGTTTGGAGAAGGTAGTAAAGGATAACTATTCTCAGTCAAAAAACTGGGAAGAGGATATTGATGAAGTTGTTCTGGAAAGCTGCGGTCTGACGGATGACCCTACGGGATTTAGAGCTAAATTCCACCGTCAGGGTATGAAAAGTAAATTCAAAGAAAGTTTTGACACGTTTTATATAGGGGCTTCACACCTTGAAAAGCGTTATAGACGGATCATTGAATCAGGCTACACAGCCCCGATGACGGAACAAGCAATAGACTTGTTCAAAAGAAAGGTTGGTTTAGCCCCTCAACAAGCAGCGTCACAATAACTATAGTCCTTTGAGATAGTTTCCGGACAAGGCGCAAGCGCCGCAGCGTATTTAAACATACGTAAGAAGCGAAGCAACGATGTCCGAAACTAAAATCAAATGACTATATCTACAACAAGCCGGAAGTAAAATCCGGCTTTATTTATGATCCTTTAACGGAAAACCTCTATAGTGAAACCTTGTTTTTTTGATATGGTTTCACAATTATGAATCAATCCACAAATCACCTGTTTATGATCGAGCCAAGCGTCTTTTATGCTAATCCCGAGACGATGGAGACCAATGCCTATCAAGTGGAAGGCACGACTGAGTCTAAAGATGTAATTCTTACCAAGGCCAGGCTGGAGTTCAGGAATTACCGCGATTTGCTGGTCGAGCAGGGCGTGATGGTGACGACTTTGCTGGGAAAGCCGGAATGTCCCGATATGGTTTTTCCAAACTGGGCGTCTACTTACGATAATAATAAACTTATCCTGTATCCCATGCTCAATGAGAATAGGGCGGCTGAGCGCTCTGATCGTATAATAAGCTGGCTTAGCCAGTATTATCCCGATGTCACGGATTGGAGCCATTACGAGGCCGAAGGACGCGCTCTGGAAAGTACCGCGAGCATCGTTGCCGATCATGTAAACAAACGTGCCTATTCAGGGCTATCAAAGCGCACAGACCCGGAACTGGCGCAAGATTGGGCAGACCTGATGGGCTATGATCTTATTATGTTTGAAACGCAAAGCCATGCGGGAATTCCTGTCTATCACACGGATTTTTTGATGTATATCGGTAGTAACATGGCGGGTATTTGCGCCGAGTGCATCACGGATAAAAATCTACGAAAAAAAGTTCTGGCCCGTTTGCGTGAGACCCATGAGGTCATTGAGCTTACTATGGAGCAGCTACAGGCTAATTGCGGGAATGCGCTTGAGGTTGTCGGCAAGGGCGGCGTCAAAATGCTAACCATGTCAAAGGCCGCGCTTGAGGCTCTCACATCGGAACAAAAACAGGTGATCGGAAAACATTACGAGACCCTAATTTGTCCGGATTTGACAACTCTGGAGAAATATGGCGGCGGTTCTGCAAGATGTATGCTTATGGAGCTGTTCTAAGCCGCCTTTTTATCTTCCAGCAATCCTTCGCGGCGCAGAAGCGCATCAGGATCGGCATCACGACCACGGAATCGTTTATATAATATATCCGGCTTTTCACTGCCGCCCCGCGAAAGAATATTCTCGCGGTAGCTTTGTGCCACGCTTTGATCATATATGCCTTTTTCCTTGAAGAGCTCATAGGTGTCAGCATCCAGAACTTCCGCCCATTTATAGCTGTAATAACCGGCGCTGTAACCGCCGGCAAAGATATGTCCGAACGAAGTAGAAACCGGACCGGCATAACGCGGGAACAAAGATGTGTCCTTCGTAGCGTCATCTTCAAACTCGGCAATATCTCCAATAGTGGAAGGATCACAGGTATGCCACGCCATATCCAGTGTCCCGAGGCTGATCTGACGAAGACCTGCCCAGCCTATCATGAAGTTTTGTGCAGATCGAAGTTTCTCAATCAGATCGGCTGGGATTTTTTCGCCTGTTTCATAATGTTCGGCAAAATCATCCAGCATTTCTTTCTCGAAGCACCAGTTTTCCTGTAACTGTGATGGCAATTCCACAAAATCCCACAGAACAGACGTTCCTGCGTGTGATCTATATTTGACATCCGAAAGCAATGCATGGACGGCGTGGCCCATTTCATGGAACAAAGTTGTTACCTCACCATGTGTCAGCAGGGAAGGGCGCTCTTTTGTCGGTTTGGTAAAGTTACAGACAATGGCCACGATGGGGCGCTCGATCTTGCCATTAAATAATCCTTGATCC
>JAOUOR010000103.1 GCA_029880245.1 Alphaproteobacteria bacterium | reverse complement strand
GCGAGTAATCGATGCTAATTATGTTCTAAAAATTCCAGACGCTATATCTGCAGAACAGGCCGCAGCCTCATTGCATAAAGGTATGACGGCGGAATATATACTAAACAACCCGTTTACTTCGGTGGAAACGAATTTTATTAAGCCCGGCACAAATGTTATGTTATATGCTGCAGCAGGTGGGGTGGGTCATATTGCCTGCCAATGGGCCAAGGATATGGGCGCAAATGTTATCGGCGTTGTCAGCACGGAAGAAAAAGCCGAATTTGCAAAGGCTCATGGCTGCGCTCACACTATTTTGTTCAATAAAAAAAGTAATGAACAAGATTTCATTAGAGCCGTCATGGATAAAACGGGCGGCGAGGGTGTTCCGATTATTTATGATTCCGTGGGTAGAGATACCTTTGGAATGTCGCTCAAATGCCTGCCAAAATCAGGAGGCGGCCTTTTGGTAAGTTATGGCAATGCTTCGGGACCTCTTCCTTCGGTGAATTTTCTAGAGATTGAAGGATCGCCTGCAATTGTTCGCCCAAAGCTTATAGATTACATTGAATCACTAGAAAGACGCCGGGCCAGTGCCCATAGTTTTCTTGATATGGTAGCGAGCGGAAAAATCAAAATCGAAATTAACCAACGTTACTCTCTTGATAATGCTGCTCAGGCGCAAAGAGAACTCGGAAACAGAGAAACAACAGGGTCTTCGGTTCTTACTATGGCTCCAGAATATTGATTTTCTAATTTCAATGAACACCACAATTATTCTTTTCCCTCGCGCCACCAGATAAAGGGAAGAAACACTATCAAAGCCAGTAGCTGGAACCATGCCGGGAATAGGGGGGTGTCTTTTGTGCTTGTGACGGCTTGATGATTATTGCTTCTAAGGCCCAGCCAGCCATTCCCCCCGTGCATAGTGGTTTGAGAACGTGTGCGTTTGAGTGAAGGCTTGGGCGTATCTTCAAGCCATATAATTTTGCCACCGGTTTCCTGCGCTATGGTTTTCATGTTTTTTTCTGTTGAAATTATACCGGTAAATTCAGGCGCAGTGAGGTCTCCAAGTAGTGCGAATTTCCGGCTGCCATGTGTGTCCTCAAAGGCATATACACCCATATCCTGCGCCTTTATTTTGGCGCGCATGACCAGAGAGGATTCATTTTCTTTTTTTAGTGTAATCGTCTTAAATTCAGCGTTTGGCGTTGTCATCGCGATTGTTTCTTCATCTTTTTCAAAGATATTTTTTTCGATTGTAATTACATCTTTGTGAACAGAAACACTCATAGCATGCTCATCCAGTTCAGGCTCTTTCATTAGCCAGTGAACAATCCTGCGCATAAGCTCGGCATGAGGGCCACCGCCGTCATACCCTCTGGCCCAAAGCCAGATATGTTCGCTGGAGATATGAGCTACGCGCCCTTTGGCGATACGATCAAGAATCAAAAGAGGTTTGCCTTTCACACCTTTCATCAGGATATCACCGCGCCTTACATTGATATCTATTTGTTTTATCCACTCCCCCCAAACTGGTTTTTTATCTTCTTTTGCAATAACATTATTCCAGACCAGATTTCGTGTTACCGGATGTCTGTAGCCCAGATCCGTGAGATCTGGCCTGAACGCCTTGTCATAGATTTCTCCTGTTGGCTCGGAAGGGAGAATATCCTTCAAAGCCGTGTGATAGATAGAGTGCCTGTCGGCGTAGACATCGCCGCTGACTTCAAGAAAAGCGCCGCCTTCTTTCACGTAATTGGCAATATTGCGGAAATATCTGGCTGGTAAAATATTATTGACCTTATATTGATCAAAGATAATAAGGTCAAAATCATAAAGCTTGATTTCAAAGAGTTCTCGAATAGGAAAAGCAATAAGAGACAGCTCGTTTTGGGGTGTGAAATCCATTTTTTGGGGTTCGCGCAAAATGGTAAAATGCACCAGATCAACACCCGGATCGGATTTCAAAAGATCGCGCCATGTTCTTGTTCCGGTATGAGGCTTGCCTGAAACCAGCAGAACCTTGAGGCGGTCACGCACGCCATTTATAATTAGCGGGGCTTTGTTATTGGCGAGCGTCAATTCATTTTCTACGCTCTCGACCTCAAGGGTGAAGATATTCTGTCCGGCATGATCAATGGGAATGCTCAAACTTTGCTCTTTGCCAACAGGCACAAAGAATGTTTTGGTTTGCCCGTCATGCTGGGTAAGTGTAACGGATACATTATTTGATTTGATATTTTCCGTATCCAGAATTTTGTATTTAACGGTGACTTCCTGTCCGGTTACACCATAGGCCGGAGCATTGATCACTTCTATCCGGCGGTCTTTCTCGTTTTTACTACCGGTAAGAAGGGTATGGACCGGACCGTAGTCTTTCATGGTTTCCGGATTATCCGGCACATCATGGATTTGCCCGTCACTCAGGAAAATAACGCCGGCTCTCAAAGATTTGGGTGTGTCTGACAAGGCAGTATCCAAAGTGCGGAATAAAAGGGATTCCCGGGCCTCTTCTTTTCCATCAGGCGCTTCTATAATTCTAAGCTCAAGCTCGGGATATTTCTGTGCTTCGGCCTTAAGATGCTCAAGGGCTTGATTTGTCATTTCCGTGCGTTTGCCGTATTTCTGACTGGCGCTTTTGTCGACAACAATAACCGCAACATCATTAATTGACCTGCGTTTTTCTTCTAAAACTGACGGATTGATCAGAATTAAAAAGAGTAGTGCAATGCCGAGCAGCCGAAGAAGATGAAATTGTTTTTGTGGCCAGAGGCAAAAAATCAGTAGAATTAAAGCCACAGCGAGAGCCGGAATAAACCATTCTACCGATAGAACGGGTGAAAAATGAAGGCTTAAGGATGGCGCTGAATTGCTCATAACTTTTTTATTTCCCCAGACGCTCAAGGATATGCGGGATATGCACCTGATCGGTTTTATAATTGCCAGTCAGACTATACATCACCAAATTGATTCCAAAGCGCATCGACATCTCGCTTTGTCGATTGCTATTGCCTCGAGTATATCTGTTTTGAGGGCTGCGTCCGGCTTCAACCCATGAAGACGCCCAGTCATTACTCCCGATAATGACCGGAGAAACCCCGTCACGCTTATTGGTGCTGTCTTGCTGGAGCCAGAGTGTGCCGTTTTTATATGTGCCAGGAAAATCGGAAAGCAGATAAAAGGATCTGCTTAAAACATGATCGTTTTTGATGGGCTCTAAAGGCGGGATATTTAATGACGAGGTTAATTCTCTTAGTTTTTTGGAAGCAGGGCTATTGGCCAGATTGTCTTTGCGGGTGCTTTGGTCCCGCAGGTCAAAGAAAATGGTGCCGCCGTGATCAAGATAAGACTGGATGTTTTCTATAGCTTTGCTATCGACTGCTTTTTGGTCAGGAGATATTGCCCAATAGATAATCGGAAAAAAATTCAGGTGATCGGTGGAAGGATTAAGGGCGACGACGCCTTCAGGTTCAACCGATGTACGTGTTTTTAAAGCGCTAGCAAGACTTTCAAGGCCCTTATAACTGGTCTGGTCAAGGCTTTGATCTCCGCTTCGGATATAGGCCAGATAAAATCCATTGGCATAGCGTAAATCGTCGTTTTCCTGAGCGTTTACTGGGTTTGTGGCTATAAGTGCAACGGAAAGGATAAAGAGGGAAGAAACTCTTATATTAAACTTTATGCCCGATAAAAGCCCCGATATGACCAGTATGGCAAGCCAGTCGATCAAGAATGCGATAAGCGCCGCATATAAGAAATAGGGCATCAGATCAACCTCATAATCGGATTCATAATATTCTAGCTTCACCCCGACAGGCAGGTTTTTGACTGGCTTTAAAGGCGGTAAATTTACCCCCAAATTGAAGGCAAAGCTTTGAGAGCCTTTACTATATATGCCGGGTGGATGTTCGGCATTCGGGATAAGTTTGTGTATATCTTTGACGGGTAATGGTTTGACGGTAGGCGGGGCCGGAACAAGATTTCCTGTTGGTCCGTCAATGACAAGAAACGGGTCAAGATTTTCGTAGTTTGCAGTTAATGTTCCGGATAAAGACTCGCTGGAAAGATGGCTCATCTTCTTAAGTAAACTCACATAAAGCCCCGATATGGGTAAGTTCGACCAATCCGGCGTGGCGGATGTGTGGATCAGGATAAGCATGCCGCGCTCTAGTCCCGAGGCGGTAATGAGCGGCGTTCCATCTTCTAACGTTGCCCAAATTTTCCCCTCTAGCTCTTGCGCTGGGTCGGCCAGAAGTTGTTGCTTGATAATGATATCGCTCGGGACGGGGATATTAAAAAACGGGCTGTTATCGGGGAAAGGTGATATTTTCTGTGGCTTGTCCCAGGATAAAGAGCCTGCCAAAGCCCGCTCGCCTGCCCGCAAGTCAACAGGTAACAGATGATTGCTATTGATGTTTTCAGCCATTTTAGGGCCTGAAAACCTTAAAAGGACTCCGCCTTTTTTAACCCATTCTTCAAGCGCATTAAGGGAGTCACTACTCATGGCAGCGACATCAGGCAGAATAATCATGGCGTTATTCCGATCTTGACTTATAAGCTCATGAATATTGCCAAGAGACAAATTGGCGTGAGGCTCCAATGCGCGCTTGAGATAATATCCGGCATCAATAAGTGGCGCAGATTCAACTTCTTCTTCGCTTGAAACAATTCCGACATTGCGTTTTTGTG
>JAOUOR010000102.1 GCA_029880245.1 Alphaproteobacteria bacterium | reverse complement strand
TTTCGAAATAAGCATTTGCATAATCTGAAGGCGTAACAGGTGCCTTTTTATCAACCGGAGGTTTTATGAGATCCGGATTAAGCATTTCCCCTAACGGGATAATATCATCATCGGATGTTTGTGCATAAGATAATGTGCTTTGAAAGCCAAAACTAATAACCAGAACAAATAATAGATAACGCATAAATAATGTCATGGGTTTATTTAAGGTCTCCACATTCAAGCAATTTGAATTGTGCCAGATTTTCCACCACATGCGCAACTTTTAATACTGTTTCCTCTTCCCATGGGCGTCCGATGATTTGCAAGCCAAGCGGCAGGCCGTCTTTATCATTACCCGCAGGAACAGACATCCCCGGCAATCCTGCCAAAGATGCCGGTACGGTAAAGACATCATTCAGATACATCTTGATTGGATCATCCTCATTTTCACCAATAGCAAAAGCCGCAGAAGGGGCCGTTGGCGTAAGTAGTACATCGCATTTCTCATAGGCTTTGGTGAAATCCTCGGAGATCAGGCGGCGCACTTTCTGAGCTTTGATATAATAGGCATCATAATAGCCGGCTGAAAGTACATAAGTGCCAATCATAATTCGACGTTTGACCTCATCGCCAAAGCCTTGGGCGCGTGTAAGCTCATACATATCCGTTAAGTCGGATTCTTGCGCACGATGCCCGTAACGGACGCCATCATAACGTGCCAGATTAGAAGAGGCTTCGGCAGGGGCGATAATATAATAGGTCGGCAGGGCATAATGCGTATGGGGCAGGCTAACATCTACAATTTGAGCGCCAGCCGACTTGAGCCACTCAATCCCTTTCTCCCATAGCTTTAAGATTTCCTCTGGCATGCCATCAACGCGGTACTCTTTTGGAATGCCGACTTTCAGGCCTTTTATATCGCCATTAAGAGCAGCAACAAAATCAGGAACATCCTTCTTGGCCGAGGTGCTGTCTTTCGGGTCATGGCCTGACATTGTCCGAAGGAGCAGAGCATTATCCTCGACCGTGCGTGCAAAGCATCCTGCCTGATCCAGGGAAGAGGCAAAGGCAACAACCCCCCAGCGTGAACAGCGCCCATAAGTCGGCTTGATACCGGAAATGCCACAAAATGAAGCAGGCTGACGGATTGAGCCGCCAGTATCTGTTCCTATAGCGCCCATAGCTGTATAAGCCGCGACACTGGCCGCAGACCCGCCGGAAGATCCACCTGGTGTCAGGTCTTTATCATCATTTTTTCTTCTCCATGGGTTAATCACATTGCCGTAATAGCTTGTCGTATTAGAAGAACCCATAGCAAATTCATCAAGATTGGCTTTGCCAAGCGTTACTGCGCCCGCATCAAGAAGCTTTTGTGATACGGTAGATTCATATTGGGGCTTAAACCCTTCAAGAATATGGCTGGCGGCTGTGGTTTGAACATTTTCGGTGCAGAATAAATCCTTAATCGCAAGGGGAATGCCGTCCAGATCACCAGCCTCACCTTTTGCGCGCCGCGCATCCGAGGCTTTGGCTTGCTCCAAAGCCAACTCCGGCGTTTCTGTAATATAGGCATTGAGGCTCTTGGTCTGCGCCATTGCATCAATATGGGATTGTGTCAATTCCAGAGCAGTAAAGTCTTTATTCTCTAATCCTTTGAGAGCGTCTTTTATTGTAAGGTGTGTCAAATTACTCATATTTTTTCCTTGATTCTTTTCGCCCTTGATATTGAAAAAATAAAAAACAAATCAAATAATATGAGACCTATTGCACCGTATCCGTACAGATATACTTCTTTAGGTGAAATACCAATAAATTTTGAGGCAGTTTCAGGCTGCATAAAGAACATATAAGCGGCAATTACAGCGGCAATAAGCCAGATGACTAACATTCTAAGCGCTTTTTTCGACTGCTTATTAAAATCTATAGGTGTTTTTTCAACGTCTTCTTCGTTCATCTACTTACTCCACAACTTTAGGTACAACAAAATAGCCTTGTGTTTTTTCCGGCGCATTGGCCAAAACCTTATCAACACAATTCCCGTCATTAACAACATCCTCCCGCAGTTCCAGATTGATATCAGCAACATTAGCCAAAGGCTCTACATTATCCGTATCAACTTCGGCGAGCTGTTCGACGAAGTTAATTATATTTGAAAGCTGAGGACCAAGTTTCTCGACTTCAGCATCGGTAAGCCTTATTCTTGCAAGGCGTGCTACTTTTTTGACGGTTTCTTTATCCAGTGACATGATTTAGTCATTTCCATTTATCTTATGAACAGCGTTTAAATTCTCTTATCGTCATCGCCTGAATTTGTGTGAACAAATTCTAGGGCGATCCATATAGATTCCCCTAGAATTTTATAAAAAAATTCGGGGAATGACGGTAGAAATATTACACCCATTCAAATTTTAACCCTTGCTCTTCTAGCACTGACTTGTGTAGCGTGCAAGAGCAATGAAAGCTGATTTTATACTAGATTTACTGGAAAATATTGCAGAAAAATGCCCTAAGGAAAAAAATCTGCTCGGGATGGATATTGGCCGCAAGACAATTGGTCTGGCCTTATCGGATTCGGCGCATTGTATTGCAACACCTCTGAAAACGATCCAGCGTACAAAATTCTCTAAAGATATCAGGCAACTGGAAGATATTATCAAAGATTATGATGTTGGCGGTTATGTTCTGGGTTATCCTATCAATATGGACGGTAGTGAGGGACCGAGATGCCAGTCTGTACGTGACTTTGCGCTGGAATTTGCAAGCCAGTTATCAGACAGTTTGAAGCCGGATTCAGGACTATGGATAGCCTTATGGGATGAGAGGTTATCCACAGCATCTGTGGATAACTTTGTGAATGAAACGGTGAATATTAAGAAATCGCGAGCCAAAGAAAAAGGCATAACCGATAAGCTCGCCGCGCAACATATCTTGCAGGGCGCACTGGATTTTATGCCGTAACAGTAATACTGCCGGATTTTTTCCTGAATGTAGAGGATAATACGTTTTTGCGCATCAATGTTCCTTTTCGCGCGGCATCTATAATCCTGCCTGTGAGATCAATATTATAGGCTGTACCGTCTTCGGTGGTCAGTATTCTATATTTCGGGTTAAAGGATCTGGCAGGTTTTTTATTAGGATTTTCAAAGCTCCAGATAATTTCTCCATTATAGTGACAGCAAACAAAATTATCTACGGCATCAACATCCAGAATAATAAGAACACGATCAGTCATATCGTATATTTCTCTGACTTTGCAGGCTATCTCCGGATTGGCATTGTAAAAATTGATTTTGTATTGCTCCAGATTAATCGACATAACCACTTCCTGTGTCATAGGGGGTGACAGCACCGTAGCGCATCAGGTCATTACCATGATTTTGCATCCAGTAACGGCCGTTAATATAGTCCGAGGAAAGCTCCCGGCAGAGATTCCAAAATGCTTTGCTGTGATCAAGATGTTTAAGATGGGCAACTTCATGGGCCACGACATAATCACTGGCCTCAATAGGAGCAAATATCAACCGCCATGAAAAAGATATTTTATTTTCATGAGAGCAACTTCCCCATCGGGTTCTGGTATCACGCACACTCACAGACGCAATATTCTCTCCGATATGCGCAGCCTTCTCTTTGGCCAGAGTTTCCAGACGCAGGCCCGCTTGCTTTTTAAGGTAACGTGTGATCGGAATTTCCGGCGTCATAGAGGGCGTTTTTACATCAATGACATGATTATGCGTGGAGATGGAATTTCTCAGCAGAGATTTATCATAGCTAATCCGCAGGGTCATAATACGACCAAAAACCGGAATCATGGCTCCGTCAATAAAAGGAATGGGTGGTGCAAGGTTATCAAGGGTTTCCCTAATCCAGTCTTCGTGATTTTTGGCAAAATAATAAGCCTTTTTTAAGGGCATTTTTTCAGGTACCACCAGATTGACCGCGCGTTCAACCGGATCAAGGCGCAAAGCTACGCGTTTTGCTCTTTTGCTACGCTTTATAATAAGGAGGTCTTCAACAGACATAAGAAATCGACTTTAATAATAACACTAATAAAAAAATACCGCAGATCAAAAATATAAAGGAAAGTAAAAAATTGGTCCTTGATGGGAGGGATTATTAAAAAGACCAAAAATCCTACTTGTTAGCTTCCTTTTTTGTCTGATTTCGCGTTGAACGGACAGAGTCTAACGAAACAATATTCGTCTTCTCCTGTTTAATCATTGATTGTACTGGTTTTTTCTTGACCCGTGAAGGGGTTTTTTTCTTTGTCGTGCTTTTTTTCTTAGGTTGCACTTTTTTCGCGGCTTCCTTCCTTTTGATCTCAGTTTTCTTCTCGGCTGCCTTTTTTATGGTAGTTTGCTTCTTTTTTGCCTTGGCAGCAGTAGAAGTCTTTTTCTTTTTAGCTGATTTTTTTGGTTTGGGGGCTGGAGCAAGAGGATTATCTTCTCGGTGCTTAACTTTGCCTTCTTTCAAATTATGGGGTTGGTGCTCTTTCAGCCAGCGCCGGATAGCAACAATTCCATGCTTGTCACGATTAAAGCGCTCTGGTGCTACATCAGGCACTTTTTTCAGATCTATGTCTGGAATGGCATCTCTTTTCTTATCCATGGCTCTGATAAAATTTCTAATTCTCGGCATAACTTCTTCCCGCCAGCGCCGGCCGTTAAAGATACCGTAATGCCCTGTTTTAAGCTGGAAA
>JAOUOR010000049.1 GCA_029880245.1 Alphaproteobacteria bacterium | reverse complement strand
TTCTTCCGTAGCATTTTCTGTCAAGCGTTTTGCTGCCAAAGGTGCTGTCTCATCTTCTTCTGTCGGTTGCTCTGCCATTTGGCCAGAGGGTGATTGCGGCGGCGTTTGTGGTTGTGATGGTCCACCGCCACTACCGGAAGAACCGTCATCGCCCGATGAATCGCTTGCACTTTCAGTCGGGGCAGGGATGCTATGATCAAGGGCATAAATCTGAACCAGCGCAGCTATACCGGCGTCCACAGGGTCTACGCCTTTGCGGTTATTCTGGGTAAATCCTTCATGCAGGGCATTAATGATATCATCAGTTTCCACAGCTACATCTGCGCGCATAGCCGTCCATGACTTATTGACCATAAGATCGCGCAATTTTGTAATGGCACCGGCATGTTTTATAATCGTATCATCAGGCGGCGGCAGAGACATAAATCTTGTTACACGCATGGCCTTGGCAAAGCCCGGATTGGAATAAAATACGGCGCAATCCACAACTGTTTCCCCAAAAGTAATAACAGCTTGACCTTCTTTAAAGCCGCGTAAAGAGTCATAACTCGCACGGGGACGAAGCTGAACACCGGCTTGTTTAGTATCATAATAGCTTCCCATTTCCGAACCGCCGGCCATCTGAAAGCCTGAAACCTCTGTCACCATGGCACTACCAACTGTTTTCTCGAAGAAATCCTTGGTTTCCGTTGGATCTTCTAACTTACCAAACAGTTTGATGTTACAGTTTGCAGTAATAGAATTGGCCTCTTCGCGAACACGCTTTTTCAAGGCTGGTAAGTCCTGCCCCGCAAAAACCAGCGAGAAACCAAGAGAACGGGCCTGCGCGGCCATAACGGCCATACCTTCGGCTACGTAGTAACCAACCTCGTCAAACACAGTCATAAACGGTGTAGATGAGTGCGTAGGTTTGTTTTCGATCACTGTCTCTGATGAACCTTCCACGGTCGAACCAAGGGCAGAACCCATCATACCCTTGATAGAAGCCGCAACGATTTTACCAAGGTTGGCGACCTCATCTCCGGATTTTTCCAGAGCCGGCACAAGCACGACCAGAATACGGCGATTAAGAACCACATCTACCATGTCTACATCAGCGGCCTGCGTGTCAAAGATATACCCGTAATCATCGCCCAAAGACTGCAGCGAGCGGGTAAACTGCATGGCCAAGAAGCCGTGCTGCTGGCTGGCGGTTTCAGTGTTATATTGAGGCGTATCCGGCCCGGGCGGTTTTACGTTACCGTTATCATCATAGGCATCGTGAATAAAACCGGGGAGAGTGTCCAGATAGCCTCTCAAACCTTCTCTTGTAACTTCGGGGACATCTTCGTCGCGAGCCAGTTTAATCACATTATTGAGCGAAAGATTGTCACGAATAGTCCGCACAGACATAGGAATTTCCTGATTATCCCGCTTCCACGTCAAAATAGGCATCATGGCGCCGACCAAAGAGACGGCCCGCTCTTTCCACATTGCATTATCGCCGCCACTTTCCGGCATCAAACTCACCAGCATGTTTGTTAGATATGATGCCGAGCCGGAGGAAAACGGATTCATCGTATTAGAAGGGGCCTGCACATCCGAGTTACCGGTCATATAGTTTAGCACAAGCAAATCATCATCGCGGCCAAAGCGACGCACCAGAGAAGATAGTGATGACCACAAATCCGTATCGGCCTTACCATCAACATACACAAAACCTGAACCCCAGCACAACGCATTGGTTACAAGAGATTTTAGCCCTTCTGTTTTTCCTGCGCCGGTTGTTCCAAGGTAAAGAATATGCGTGCGGATATCGGAATTTGTAAACCAGACTTCCTCATTGGTTTTTTCTACATTCCCAAGATACAAAATTCCTTCAGCCTTACCCTTTTTTCCATTTCGTCCATTATTCGGATCAAGATATTTTGAACCTAAGGGCAGTTTGAAGGCCAGCTCTTTGCTGCGAGAGGAAAGCCAGATAAAATAAATAATCATGAAAATCATGATGAAATCGGCAAAAGTCAGCATCCATTCATTGTAATAAATAGAAGCCGCAGCAGAGGCAAAGATAATAGAAGAGTAATCACGGCTGGACAGGCCGTCAGCAACACGTGTGCCAAAGGGACGCACATCCCTTAGAATGGTTTCATGTTTATGCTCGTATTTTCTCTGATTTAAGGCCATTTTACTCTTACGCTAGCGATTGGTTAAAAAGTCATCAGCCGATAAAGGAACACCCGCAGCAGACTCGCCTGATACGGAGCCACGAGTGCCGGTATTCCCAAGCTGGTTTGAAGAGAGCAAAGGCCCGCTATTTCTTGGCACTGAAACCGACCAGATTATAATCAGCACAATGACAAGTATGAAGGCCAGTATTGCCGCTTTTTTGTTTTCGTTTTTACGTTGTTGCGGCGTTATTTGATGTGCAGGATAAGGAGATACTATGCCGCTAGGTTGAATAGTCGCCGTTGCTGCAGGCTGGCCTATTTGATTATCCGCATTTTGAAGCGCGGCAGATGTTGTCATCAAGGCTTCGATTGCCTGCTCTTTTGTTTCAAATACAGCAATTTCTTCTGAATCCTTTGAATCTGCTTTAAGGCATAGAGAAAATTCTTTTTTCTTTGTATCTTCTTTAACTTCAAGAGCGCAAGATTGAGCCTTGTTCAAATCCATTTGCCAGACCACGGGAGTTTTTGCTGTAATAAAAGAGAGAATAAGCTTCCCACCAACAACGTTAGCTGTATTTGTTGCTTGCATTTGAGTGTCTCCAGTTTTTTTCTGTGCTTTAACCATTTTGTATCACTTTCACTGTGTCTATACGGCCTTTTTCACGCCGCGCTTTTTTGATTTACTGTAATCAAGAGCCGGTATAGGACGGGCCTGTAAAGACTTCATATATCCAATAATTGTTTCATAAGCTTGATCAAGTTTAGGAACCGGTATGGGTCTTTGTGTCATACGTTCGGCCTTGTAATGAGACATTGCCCCCAGAGATTCTACGTGGAAGGACTGCCTTCCCATATTATTAAGCGGATACCAAAGGTTACGGTCATGGGCGCGCAGCCACACAAATTGCGCAGGCGCCAAAACCCCGCCTTCTTCACGGGCGTAAGATAAGGCTCTAAGGAGGGCCGTTGTCTCAAAGGCATGTCTGTTAGCCTGTGCCAATAATGATCTTGCCAAATTCTTATCATTTAAAATAGATTTTGCCTGTTTCAATAATGTCGGATCTTTTTTTAGCTCCATCCCGCCTTTAAAACTCCAGCATCTGGCCAAGCGTCCGAGCATCTCATCTGCGGGCGCGCGTTTTCTGGACGCCTTAAGGCAAAAAGCGGCAAGCAATACTTTTTTGTAATCTTCCAAAGCATGCGGCCCTCTCCACCGTGGCCCCAGTTGTCTTTGGAAAGCGGCCTTAATCTCGTCTTCACTTTCCTCTAATCGTCCATCCTTTGGATTGATGCTATTATAAGCCAGCCATTCCTCAGGCCCTAACGCTTCGGCAAAAAGCGGTAATTCTGCCGGAACGGGGGATCCGGGGGGGCGCGGTGGCTGTGTTGACGGATTGAACTTGGCAAAAGGCGCAATGACTTGAAAATTATTGGATTGAACGCCGATCAATTCTTCCAGCCCCAATTTTCTGCGGTACAAAGTGCGGGGACCATTCGTTATACACCAAACCGCAGCAAGCCCAAGAAGTCCAACAAGAGGCAGGCGCAGAGGCTGCATCGTCATGGCGCTGAATTTTGAGAGATGGCCATAGTTAAGTTTTCTGGCTTCGTAATCAGCGACTCCCGGTCTGAAGCCTGTTTCTCCATCAGGTTTTCGATACTCATAACCATTCATGTGGTCATGAAAATTATATTCGCTCCCCAAAAAAGAAAATGTATAATCATCTGGCAAAAAGAAAGAGATGAGCCACATTTCCGCATATCTTATCCAGCGCACCATATCACGTACTTCAACGTGAAAATATAACCAGAAAAGCCACACCAGGACACCAATAACAAAGAGCAGAATGCCCCAACCTATAGCATTGTCATGGAGTGTATCATTTGATTGTTGTCCGTTTGCCAAGGCACAATTCCATTTTTATTTCATAATTCAACCACAATTTAAAACGTAACTTACCAGAAAACCTAAGAAAAAACCAAGTGCTATTCTCCAAAACATGAATATTTTTAAGTTCAATCTACAAAAAGGATGCCTTAAGGACAAAAATATACTGGACATTAATCTTAATTTCCTTTAGAGGATTTTGCTCTGGAAAGCTTTACCCGAAAATTAATTCAGCGTAAAACGTCCAGCATTAGAGATCTGGTACGCCGCAATAGCTCAGTTGGTAGAGCAGTTGATTTGTAATCATCAGGTCCGCGGTTCGAGTCCGTGTTGCGGCACCATTTTCTAGGCCTTTTGAACGATTTTGTTACTGAATTGAGTAGAAAATACCGATTGCCATAAACAAGACAAGATGAAACCCACAGGATATCCTATCCTATGAGTTTTGTAGCTATAAACACAATTTCTTGTAGCTCAGTTGTAATGGGCGAAGGGCCGTATTCAGCTTCGAGTGCCTCTGTAACGGCTTTTGTTATCTCCCCGGCGTCGGCATTAGCCCTTTCATTGATTTCTAGGACACCTGGGTTGCCTTCAACAGCCCCTTTGGCAATATTGGAAGCTTCAAAACCTTCTGATTTTTCTGAAACAATATGAGATTCAATATTGTCCAGTTGAATCTTAGCCATCAAGCCTCTGATATGATCAATATCGTAAAATCCGAATGGGATGTGTAAAAATTGTGGCGGATCGCTCTCAAAAAATTTGGAAATAGTTTCATGGGCAATCTTTACTGCCTTATTGTTTTCCATTGAATCCCAAACATTAAAAGCTAGCATCCCTCCAGGTTTCAAAACGCGTACCATTTCAGCTAGCCCTGCAGCCTTATCTGGAAAAAACATAATGCCAAACTGGCATATAACAGCATCAAAACCATTATCCTCAAAAGAAAGGGATAATGCATCGGCTTCTCCAAAAGTTACGTTTGCTAGGTCACCACGTTTACTCTTTGCAAAACCCAACATAGCTGGGTTTAAATCAGTGGCTGTAATTGAGACAGTTTCCGGTAATGCTTGCCTAAGGTAATAAGTCGAAATCCCCGTTCCGCAGGCAATTTCTAAAACCTTGCCGTCTTCAGGGATTCTGTTCTTTACGCGATTTGCAAGATCATAGCCTGAAAATTCAAACAAATAAGGACCAAGATAAGTGTCATAAGTTTCGGGAATAGAACCTGTAAACTCTGTATGAGAAGACTCTGCTTTTTGTGCTGGATTTACCATGTTTCTCTCCTTTTTTAATTTTTACTGTGTAGATTTATTACTCTTTGTAATTTCAACTAATTTGCTGAGCAGAAACCAGGACTCTATCGTCTTTATTAAACCACGATCTCCGATCAACTCGAACGTATTATCCCTAATGGCTTTTTTTAAATCCAATTTTCCCAGCCATATATGGGCCATGCTTGTTTTATCTGTTGAGACATAAAGATCGACTTCATATCCGGGGTCGCTATAGCACAAGTCAACACTCTCATGTTCAACAACAATCCACCACATCCTCATTATCTTTGGCGCATCCGGAAACTCAAAATGCAAAACCGTACGGCCATCAGGCAAATTTTCTGCGTTAATGCGTCGCCTGACATCCCACATCAAGGCACCCATATCTAAATCTTTTTTTCCCAGCTTATCTTCAAGCCAGTGTTGCCCCCATAATCCAAGATTAACAATGATGGGCTGTACCTGCTTCCCTATTTTTGTCATGTGGTATTCATAACTTTTTGAGCTTTCTATTTTTACTTTCTTGATAACCCCAGCAAATTCTAAATCTCCTAATCGCTTTGATAGAAGGGCTGTTGAAATTAATGGAATTCCTCTTTTAATCTCGTTAAAACGGCAGCTCCCAAGCATGATTTCACGCAAAATTAATAACGTCCAGCGCTCGCCAATGACCTCGGCGGCTTTTGCAATAGGGCAATACTGACCGTATTTTCTACTCATGCCACCAGTATAAAACCTTTCACCACTATTATCAACTTCAGATTCTGAACTATCTGCGGATAAATCAGCACCTTAATATGAGAATATATGGTGATTAAAACCACTGATTTTTAACTCAGATATAAGGAAAAGAACTATGTTACCCGAAACTATAAAATATAGACTGTTTGATTACATGTCTGTACAAACAATGCGTTATGTCGAAAATGTTCCCATTAAGAAAGCAACCGGTCTGGTCAAAGACGTTTATGATCAGGTCCAAAAAGACTTTTTTATTAACGGAACCATCACAAGCCAATCAAAAGTCCCTGAATTGATGGCTGGTATGTGGAGCGCAGGAAGGGAAATCCTTCTTGTAACAGATAAGGAGGAGCGCACAGTCAAAGAAGCTATTGGCGGTACGCTTT
The DNA here is from genome assembly GCA_029880245.1 of Alphaproteobacteria bacterium. Lineage (GTDB taxonomy): Bacteria > Pseudomonadota > Alphaproteobacteria > Micavibrionales > Micavibrionaceae > UBA1672. Next base: position 8,982 of record JAOUOR010000049.1, on the reverse strand, counting down.
CTTATCTTAATGATTGCCCCTACTGTGCTGACATGTTTGTTAGTCTCGTTCACGGCGGCGGGGAAAAAGATGCTGCATCTAACATCATGTTTGAGAACGAAGATGCAATTAAAGATGAGTCGCTCCGCAAGAAACTCTTGTGGGTACGTGATGCAACGCTGGTGAACAAAGAAGGTGTTTTTCGCCTGCCTTTCACACAAGAGCAAATACCGGAAGTTCTGGGTGCGCTCCTGATGTCAAGCTATGTTAATCGCTACAGCCATGTTGTGATGGATGGCTCACCTGTCATTCCCCCTTTTGGACTACAAAAGATAAAGGATTTCATGCTTAAAATGTTCGGTCGCGAATTACATGTGACGACGCGGCAGATCCTTGAGCCGGGAACATCTCTGAACTTGCTTCCTAAAGCATCTTTGCCGGATGATCTATACTGGTCTGCCCCTAATCAGCGTATTGCTGATGCGATTTCCCGCTGGGCGGCGGCTATTGATAGGGAAGTCGTGAAGACAGTCTCCCCTGAAATTCGTGAGCTTGTGGAAAGCAGCCTCCAGAAATGGGATTGCAAGCGCATGCCTTTGAGTCGTCGATGGGTTGAAGAGGAAATAGAAGGCCTTGAAGGCAAGGATAGGGCACATGCTCGGCTAGCGCTTGTGATGGCAAAAGGATCCTACCATTTCGATGAAACATTGATGGATGATGTTTTATCCTATGGCGCACAGGAGGAAGACATTATCCGTATCCTTGCCTGGGCGTCTTTCACAGGCGCGCGTCGTCTGACGGAATTGACAGCCGATACTCTTGGCCTGAACAATGAGGTATTAGTTGCTGTATAAATCAAACCACTCCCTCCAGAGGAAATATTGTTCTTTGGGGGGAATAGTGTCTATGTAAGTAAAAAGGCTATAAAAATGTCGAAGGAAATTGTTAGGGCTTGCGTGATATTGAATAAGGTGCTTTTTGATAGTGGTTCAAAACCTAATCGAGCGTAATGTTGGGGCGCAGGATATGGCTTAAAACTGAATGATATTCAATCACACAGAATTAGACATAATCAAATTTGTAATCATCAGGTCCGCGGTTCGAGTCCGTGTTGCGGCACCATTTTCCAAAGAACTCAAATTTAAAATTCTGCCATTTTCTTGTAAAAAGTCGACTTGGCCATACCCAGAGCTTTTGCCGCTTGGGTGATGTTATGCTCGAAATGATCAAGAGCGCGCTGCATCATTTCCTGCTCGACGTCCTGAACAGTTTTAAATTTTCCATCATCTGAAAGGATACAAATGTCTTTGTGCTGAGGCAAAGCTGCGGCTGTCAATTGGCTTTCCGGCCTTAAGGAAACCAGCCCCATTATATCCTCTATATCCAGAATATTCGTATCACTGATGACCATGGCGCGGTTGATGACATTTTCAAGCTGGCGAACATTGCCGGGCCAGTCATGATTTATGAGTTTCTTTTCCATGGCTTTTGATATGCCTTTGGGAATGCCGCCTTCAATGGCGCAGAAACGATCAATAAAGTGGCTTGCAAGCGCAAGAATATCCTGTCTTCTTTCCCGTAAAGGAGATAATTTAATTTGCAAAACATTCAGGCGGAAGAATAAATCTTCCCTGAAATTTCCAGTATCAACTTCTTTTTGCAAGTCACGGTTTGTAGCTGATATAACCCGCACATCAACGGGGACAGGCTTTCCGGCGCCAACAGGCTCCACTTCTTTTTGTTGTAACACGCGCAGTAATTTGACTTGCGTTTCAAGCGGCAATTCCCCGACTTCATCCAGAAAGATCGTACCGCCCGCAGCTTCCCTGAACTTACCGATAACTTTTTCTGTCGCGCCAGTAAACGCCCCCTTCTCGTGACCGAAAAGCGTGCTTTCAACAAGTTGTGAGGGGATAGCGCCGCAATTCACCGCGATAAAAGGTTTACCGCCGCGCATGCTTTCACCGTGAATGGCTTTGGCAAAAACTTCCTTACCGGTTCCGGTATCGCCTGTAATCAAAACGGGAATATCGGAAGACGCGGCCTTGCGCCCGATATTCACAATAGAAGCTAGCCCGCCGTCATAACCGATTAAATTCTCAAAGGTAAAGGTCCCTTCCTTTTCATTTTTAAGACGCGATACTTCCTTGGAAAGCGTACAGATCTTTAGGGCATTGCGGATCGTTACCATCATCCGCTCACCCTCATAGGGTTTTGTAATAAAATCAGTCGCACCAAGTTTCATGGCCTGAATGGCATCTTCAATATCCTTGCTGCCTGTAAGCATAATGACTGGAACGGCAGGATGTTTTTGGCGAATAATCTCGAGCGTTTCCAGCCCGCCCATAACAGGCATATTCAAATCGAGAATGACAAGCTTGATATCCCGCCCTTGATCGGTTTCTAAAATATCCAAGGCTTCACGGCCCTGAGACGCTTCACGGGATTGGAAATCCAGCTTTCTACGTAAAAAGGTTGCCAGCATTTCACGCTGCACACGATCATCTTCAACAATGAGAACCGGCTGTGTCATGCGCTTATTTGAACATAGAAGTGTTAAAAAAGCGTTTGATTTTTAGAAAAACACGGGAGTATGCCCATTCCCAAGCGTTTGATTTTTAGAAAACTATGATATTGCGGGGCAGGTGATGTTTTTATGAAAAAAACACAATCTAGGATGCTTACAACGATAAATATACTTCGCTTCCTTTAAACTCACCATTTTTGTAGTGCTGCTCATATGTAAGCTTCCCATCTCTAAACCACTGCATCGCCGCAGTTCCGTCTTCGGGATCGCTTGGTACCTTACCTTTCTTATCTAAAGTATATATTACACACCGGAGGCCGTCCTCATTACTGGATTCGTGCCGGTATCTTCCATCAACATATTTTTGTGTATCATCGGTGATTCCTTCAAGATTGCATATAGAACCATCACCGTTTACGGGAGCTGGACCATCCTCTATTTTTTCTAACCCCGCTAGCAGCTTAGTGTCGTTCAGAGCATTTTCCAATTTTTGTGAAAGAGAAATCCGTTCCTCTCCTTCTTTCTCTTCTGGATGAGGAGCATCTGTAGCATCTTCTTCCGCGTTACTTGCTAATGCAGTTTCGTCCGGATCATTTTCTGGGGGAGGAGAAAGCTCTCCGGTATCAGGGTCTGTTGATATTGTTCTGCTAGCTACTATCAATTCCATAAATTTTTCATCTTTTCTTCTTTCCGCGTCTTCACGCTCCTTTTCCTTCCACTTTCTTATTAGGTCAGCGTCTATACCTGATGCGAGCCGCTTAGTCTCGCCACCGCTCCTCTCCAGTTCTTCTTTATTCCCTTCCGGAAGGTCTCCTTTATGTTGCAGAGGCAGAGACTGTTTAATCTTTTCTCTTATTGGTTTCTCTGTCTGTGCTACAAGAACCTCCACCTTATTTGGCGTCTTTTTATCGGTGTTTTTAATGACCGGAGATTGACCATTATTTTCATCCGCTCGGGATGGCTTTTTTTCTGGTAAAACTGCAAAAACGTCGTCTTTTCCGCCCGTACCGATGCTTGAGCCATATCCGACCTCATTGGGTTTAAATATACTTAAGAAGAGGACCAGCGCTCCTACCAAAGCTCCGATACCAAATAATTTTCCCCCATTGTTATTATCTTTTTTTTCCATGTTACGATCTCTCGATATTTTCCCTGTACCCTGATTCTTACGGAACCGAGCATATAATATTTTCTATCATTATGTCTAATAATTTATCAGGATAATATAGTTTTGTCCAATTCTCAATGACTATACGGGTTTGTGGTGGGCCCGGAGGGACTTGAACCCCCGACCTTCAGGTTCCCAACCCTTCAGGCATATTATCAGGAGCTTCAACAGTAAGGTGTCTAGATCCATAGGGGCTATTCAGTTCGAATCTTGATGAAAAACGCCAGTTAATGGGATACGTATTTTCGAACTTGGAATTGGAAGGTGGAAAGCTGCGCTATGCCTTGAATACGCCATTTAACCTGTTCGCAGATTTGGCATCTTATCAAAATTGGCCGTACGGGATTCGAACCCGTGTTGCCGCCGTGAAAGGGTAAAAACATAGACTTTATCGGACTATATAAAACTAATTATTTTATAATTAAAACAATAATATAGATATATTTCGGTTTTATGTTGCCCTATGCAATTTTACCCCATATATTACGTACAAGTTACGTACGGAGTTAATCATGGCAAAAACCGTCAAAGATAAGAAGCTGGAATCCAGAACAGCACGGCAACCCCTTAAAGCCCAAAGAGAACCCCATTGGAAAAGCATTGATAGAGGCTTTCATATTGGCTATCGCAAACATAAAGATGGCGGTGGATCATGGATTGCACGCGCACGCTTGGAAGATAGAAAATATCGCTTTAACCATCTTGGCAAAGCTGACGATATACAGGACGCGGACGGTGTTACAATTTTCAACTTTTCTCAAGCACAAGAGCAAGCACGTAAATGGTTTGAAGCTCTTAAAAAGGAAGAAAAGGGCATTGGAATTGCAAAGCTTACAGTTAATCAGGCTTTGGATGACTATTTGCGTTATTTGCATTCGCATGGGAAATCTGCGGAAAGGGCAGAATACAGCATTCAAGCTTACATTAGGCCAAAGTTAGGGCATTTTGAAATTTCCAAGCTTGCCTCAAAGCAAATATCGGACTGGCATCAAAAACTAACAGAAGAGAAGCCTAGGCAACGTAGCCAAAAAGGTAAAATATCGCACAAAAATCTTAGCGAAAAAGAGAAAGATTATATTCGCAAACGCAAAAGCTCGGCCAATCGCATTTTGACAATCCTAAAAGCGGCATTAAACAAGGCTTATTATGAAGGTAAAGTTTCCAGTGATGATGCATGGCGCAGAGTAAAGCCATTTAGAAATGTTGAAAATGCTAAAATTCGTTTTCTCACGCCAGCCGAATGCAAACGTCTTGTTAATGCGTGCGAACCTGATTTTCGTACAATGGTGCAAGCCGGATTATTAACAGGATGCAGATACGGGGAATTGGTAAATTTACGTGTGCAAGATTTTAATGATGAATCAGGCACACTTTTTATTGCTGATAGCAAAAGCGGCAAGCCTCGCCATGTTACACTTGAAAATCAAGGTAAGGTTTTCTTTCAGCAATCAGTAGTGGGAAAAACCAGTAGCGAATATATTTTTACACGAAATGACGGAACACAGTGGGGACGTTCTCACCAAACACGAAGATTAAAAGATGCTTGTACTATTGCAAAAATAAATCCGGTGGTTAGCTTCCATATTTTGCGCCATACCCATGCCAGCCAGCTTGCTTTGCAAGGTACGCCTTTAGCCGTTATTGCTGCACAACTTGGCCATGCTGATACACGCATTTGTGAAAAACATTATGCGCACCTAACGCCCAATTATATTGCCGATACGATACGCCAGAATTTCCCTGATTTAGATATTGTTGAATCGAGCAATGTAAAAGCCATATCCGGCTAATCTATCCCGTCTATAAACGTCTCAACAAAATTGCGTATTTTGCTTATTATACGCTCTGCCACGGTACTACGCTCCCTTAGAGATGGGCGTTTTTCCATGATTTCAATTACCTCATCACGCAAAGGCAATTTTTCAGTAAACAGGTAGTTGCCAAGAACCTTTTCCAACCCTTCGGAGTCAAGCCCTTCTTCTTCACTCATGGCCATAAGAGCCTTACGCTTTTCTTCTGTCCAGTAAGTATCAAATTCATCACTCACATCGGCGCTTGCTGGCATATCTGCGAAATGTTGAGAAATAAATTTCTCGATAAGTTCTTTTTTGCTTCTGAGCTGGGTTTCTGTGTCCAGAATATCCATGATGGTTTTGCGTGCTTTTTCCTGCTCTTCCGGTTTTTTATCCTTCATGTTACGAAGCAGGTTAATGATATAGCTTACATTGATTTTATCACGGCTAATAAGTTCAACCTCGAAATCAATATCATCAAGAATTGAAACCTTTTCCTTTTCTTTCTCTCTTCGTACTTTGTCGTAAAGATCAAGATACTTACTCCGAAAATCAGAAAAGAGCTGCTCATTCATAGGCAGATCATCGAAAGTAAACTGCGTAAAGCAATCAAGCACGTTCTTAATACGGATAACTTCACGGAAAGCCTGAATAAATTTAGCCTCATCTTCCTCTGTCAAAAGACCATCAACACTAGAAACATCAGGCGTAATAGCTAGAAGATTAGCCACTGCCTGCCCGAACTTCCTGACGTAATCCTCATAAGGGGCTAGAATAATTTCTTCTTGAGCATCTTTATTGGCAAAAAGCTCAATGGCCTTGTCCGTTGCTGGCTTTAAATTTCTAAAACAAACGACATTGCCTTGTGATTTCTTTTGCCCCATCGTTCGGTTTGTACGTGAATAGGCTTGCAAGAGGCCATGATATTTCAAGTTTTTATCAACGTAAATTGTATTTAGTGGCTTACTGTCAAAGCCTGTCAGGAACATATTCACGACCAGAAGAATATCAATTTCCTTATTCTTAACACGCTTTCCAATATCCTTGTAATAAGCATAGAAAAGCTTACTGTCTTTAGTAGAATAGTTTGTACTAAACATCTTGTTGTAATCAGCAATATACTCATCCAGCTTTTCACGACTATGCTTATTTACTGGCGCATTATCGTCAGGCATATCATCGCCTGTTCCCATACCATCGGCGTCCGCATCTTCCTCATTAGCCTGATATGAAAAGATAGTTGCTATTTTTAAACTGTGTTCTCCAGCATCTTTTTTAGCGCGAAACAGCTCATAATAGGCCATAAGAGTTTTTACGTTGGACACACAAAACATTGCCGTAAATTCTCGGCTATGCGTTTTTCTGTCATGGTTAGCAATAATATAATCGGTAATTTTTTCCAAACGCTCCGGCGCTTCCATGACCTCCGCCGTATCAATCGCCTCAACTTCAATATCAACAACTTCATTCTTCTTTTTGAAGGTGCGGATATATTCAACGGAAAATTTCAGAACATTTTCATCTCGAATAGCGTCAGTGATAACATATTTATGTAAGGCAGGCTTACCGAACAAGTCCGCCGTTGTTCGCTTACCATGCGCATTTTTTGCAGCATTATCCTTAAATATCGGCGTTCCGGTAAAACCAAACATTTGCACATTGTCAAAATAGTCTTTAATCCGCTTATGCGTATCACCAAACTGGCTGCGATGGCACTCATCGAAAATAAACACCATCTTTTTATCTTTGAGTTTTTCCATTGTTCTAAGATGGCGCTCTTTACTAATCGCAGTATTCAATTTTTGCAGCGTGGTAACAATTAGAGGCGTATCATTGCCAAATTGTTCTACTAGCTTTCCCGTATTGTTTGTTGCATCAACACTGCCTTCCTGAAAAGCGTTAAACTCTGCTATGGTCTGGTAATCAAGGTCTTTACGATCAACAACAAAGACTACTTTATGGACTTTAGGATTCTGCGTTAGTATTTGCGCCGCCTTAAAAGAAGTAAGCGTTTTTCCTGAGCCTGTAGTGTGCCAGATATAACCGTTCTTATCGGTATCCCTTACCTGCGCTACAATTGCCTCAACCGCATAATATTGATAAGGGCGCAAAGCCATAAGCATTTGATGGCTTTCATTCATAACAATATATTTTGTAATCAATTTAGAAAGCTGGCATTTCTCAAGAAATACTTCTGCAAACTTACTAAGCTGCGCAATTTTGTTATTCTTTTTATCTGCCCAGAAAAATGTCTGTTTGAAATCCCGCTTATTTACCGGATTATTTGCATAGTATTTTGTATTCACACCGTTGCTTATTATGAAGAGTTGAATATATCCAAATAATCCATAGCCCGCCGCAAAACTGTGCCTATGATAACGGTTTGTTTGGTTAAATGCCTCTTTCATTTCTAGGCCGCGCCGTTTTAGCTCGATCTGGCAAAGCGGTAAACCATTAACCAAAAGTGTCACGTCATAGCGATTGGTATATTTGCCGACCATCGTAATTTGATGCGTGACCTGATATTCATTCTTGCACCATTGGACTTGGTTAATCAGCTCGATATAGCCCGTTGTTCCATCATCTTTGGTATAATCAACCTTATCGCGCAGAATTTTGGCTTTCTCAAAAATATTTCCACGCGCAAGCTTGTTTAAAATCTGCTTAAACTCATAATCAGAAAATAAAACCTTATTGTGCTTTTCAAGCTGGCGTTTGAGATTAACCAGCAAATCATCCTCATTGGAAATTACAACCTTTTCCCAACCCAATGTTATAAGCTGGGCAATTAGCGCATTTTCAAGCTGTTGTTCCGTTTGTGTGTTCATTTTTTATTTTTCATAATTTATTTTTTAATTGCTTTTTAAAGAATACAATGTATATTTGTATCTAATATGTCCCCCGCCTCTTCACGAAGGTGTACGCGGGGGATTTCTTTTTAATACAATTCTTATTTCCAAATATTCCAATCTTTCCAGCCAGTTACAACCCCCATATCCTCAATCGAAATAGCAGCATTTTGGGGATGCGGAAATTCATCCATTGCAGCAAAAAATTGATTCGTCCAATCGGTATGTGGGCAAATTTTTTTCAAAATTATTTGCATCAAACAAAAATATAGGAACGGCCTAGAGGTTTTTAATTGCCGCAATTTAACATTAGACAATGGAATACTAGCAGTATCCATTACATTACAATTCCAAAGCCTACTATGATGCGCCGCCGTATTACGTATAAAGTTTAGGCCACGCAACCATGTTTGAAACTCTGTTCCGTTATTTAGCCCAAACTGTGATTCAATCTTAATCTTGTCTTTAATTTGTAGTCCTGAATACAGCTTGGACATTGTACCAAAAGTAAATATCTCAATAGCAACCCAAATAGGTAATTCTCCGTATATTCTAATATTATGTGATACAAAAGACTTACGATTAGCTTGCTTTAAAAGTTTATTATAGTCATCCAGCCATTCACTATATAGGCTTGTCCCATCACTTCTTTTTTTTGTGAAATTA
>JAOUOR010000101.1 GCA_029880245.1 Alphaproteobacteria bacterium | reverse complement strand
GCATCCTGACGAATACACCGTCTATCAGCCAATTAAGGTTCAATAACAACTATACTTTTTTAAGATGCAATATTCGTCATTCCCGACAAGTGAAGCAAAGCTGAACGCTGTTCGGGAATCCAGCGCAATATGTGTGCAAGCTTTGCTTGCACGCTTTACTGGATCCCCGCTGTATAAGCCTGCCTTCGCTAAAGCTTCGGCAAGGCGCGGGGATGACGAGGAGGAAAAAATATCTCAAAACAGGCGATATATAAAAACAATCAGATCGTAGCGGGTTTTCTGCTGGAGCCATTTCCTTCAGGATCTTGGTCAAATATTTCCTGTAAATGATCGTACATATCATGAAAAGACATAACGATATGTTGAGGGCCAATATTTTTTTCAAGAATAGCTGTCGCAGCATTCAAACCGAAAGCTACGGGAATAAAAGTTCCCTTGCAATATTCCGACGCTGCTAGAGCTGCTGTAACGTCTTTGCGCCGATCTCCAATATACCAGATGACATCGTTTTCATCAGGATCAATATCCATTCTCCGCAATGCCGTCAAAAGGGGCTCAGGATGAGGTTTGGAATTGACTATATCTTCTCTGAAAACAGTGGCTTTAAAGTACTTCCCCAGATTAAATTTCTTCAGGATGTCATGTCCGTAACCCTTGCCAAGACCATTGCTGACCAATGATAGCGGGATAGTATTCCTCTCAAAAAATTCCAGAACGTCATATAGGCCCGGGCAGGGTTCAACAATTTGTTCTACTGGTTTTCTACGAAATTTATGAATTGCGCGATGGACCAGAAGGCGCGGTTGTTTTCTTGGTTTGTGATGGGGGGGGACAATTGGTCCCTTACCCTTGCGCTTGAATATCCAGGCAAAAACCTTCCCGGTCTTGTAGGATAGATTATCCAAAAATTCCAGAATATGGAGTAAACGTGGATTCACATGGCGCACGGCTGTGCCATCCATATCAAATATCACAATTGTTGGCTTTCTTATGGGCATGAGACAAATATTAAGGTGGAACAGGCTCGTTATCAACTTGTTTAGAATAAAAAGCGCTAAAATGTCCCGTAAGATTTTATAGCAAAGCCGAGACTGTGGCTGCAATTTGCTGGGCATTTAATCCCGCTCGCTCATATTGAGCATAGGGATTATCCTGATCTATAAACTCATCGGGCAGACAGAGTGTTCTTACCTTAATCCCTTTATCCAACAGGCCTTCTTCAGACAGGTAATGAAGTACAAAAGCACCAAACCCACCCCTTGAACCTTCTTCAACTGTGATTAGAATGTCATGTTCTTGAGCCAGTTTTTTAATCATAGCCTCATCTAATGGTTTAGCAAAACGTGCATCGGCAATAGTCGGTGTGACATCAAGCTTACCCTTAAGGATATCAGAGGCCTTCTGGCATTCTTCAAGGCGCGTACCAAGGCTTAGTAAAGCCACTTTCTTTCCTTTTTGAACAATCCGGCCCTTCCCAATCTTCAGGATTTCGGCTTTCTCCGGAATGTCTATTCCTGTTCCTTCCCCTCGGGGATAACGAAGAGCAATCGGTCCGTCATCATAATTGGCAGCTGTCGCAACCATATGCGTAAGCTCGGCCTCGTTGGCAGGGGCCATGATTACAAAATTCGGCAGGCAACCAAGATAGGCAATATCGAATGCACCCGCATGAGTTTGGCCATCTGCTCCGACCAGTCCGGAGCGGTCCATAGCAAAACGCACAGGTAAATTCTGAATAGCCACATCATGAATGACTTGATCATAAGCTCGTTGCAGGAAGGTTGAATATATTGTCACGAAAGGCTTATATCCTTCTGTAGCCATCCCTGCGGCAAAAGTCACAGCATGCTGCTCTGCAATTCCAACATCAAAGCACCGTTGCGGGAATTCCTGCTCAAACTTATCCAGCCCTGTGCCAGAAGGCATAGCGGCGGTAACCGCAACGATTTTTGGATCATTTTGGGCTTGCTTGATTAGGCTTTGGGCATAAACACTGGTATAGCTTGGCGCACCGACTTTACCTTTAGCTTGCGAGCCAGTAATCAGATCAAATTTCTTGACGCCGTGCATTTTATCTGCGGCGTTTTCTGCCGGAAGATAGCCTTTGCCTTTTTGCGTAATTGCATGGATCAGGATCGGACCTTCATGGTGATTATCACGCACATTGCGCAATATCGGCAAGAGATGATCAAGATTATGTCCATCAATCGGACCGATATAATAAAAACCAAGCTCTTCGAATAAAGTACCGCTGCCCATAGACATACGGGCTGTTTCTTCGGCGCGTTTTACGGCGTGACGGATTGGAGTAGGGAGAATGTCGGTGACTTTCTTGCCAATCTCACGTGCACTAATATAGGGTTTGGAAGAAACGATTTTAGTCAGATAACGGCTCATCGCGCCGACAGGCGGAGCAATCGACATTTCATTATCATTCAAAATCACAATCAGACGGCTCTTTTTACCGTTAACAAGCTGCGCTCCGGCATTATTCATAGCCTCATAGGCCATTCCTGCTGACATAGCGCCGTCACCGATCACAGCGATTACGTGATTATCGCTATCTTCACCCAAAGCTTTGGACAGATCGCGCGCAACAGCCATACCTAAACCTGCGGAAATTGAGGTTGAGCTGTGCGCTGCGCCGAACGGGTCATATTCGCTCTCGCTGCGTTTGGTAAAACCGGATAGGCCGCCACCTTGGCGTAATGTATGCATTTTGTCTTTGCGACCAGTCAGTATTTTATGAGGATAAGTCTGATGACCGACATCCCAGATAATTTTATCATTGGGGGCATCAAATACGGCATGAAGAGCCACAGTAAGTTCTACAACGCCCAAACCCGCACCTAAATGCCCACCCGTTTTAGAGACTTGTGCAATCATCTCGAGACGAAGTTCATTGCTAATTTGCTTTAGGTTCTCATCAGAAAAAGATTTCAGATCGGCAGGAAACAAAACACTATCGAGCAAGCATTTTGTCGATATGTTTTGAAAAGTCTTCTGTTCTTTTTTTTGTGACTCTGCTGCCATAATTCGCCTGTTTTAAAGCAAAGCATAGAGATGCGCAAAACATTTTTTTACAAAGATTTTGTATAATTCTTAAACTCGGCGTCCCAACACATAAAAGGCCAGATCCTTAAGCATTTGGGCACGCCCGCCAAAAACATGCAAATGCGACACAGCCTGTTTAACCAGCATTTCAGCTCTTTCCTGCGCCTGTGCTTTCCCCATGGCAGAGACAAAAGTTGCTTTTCCGGCCTGTGAGTCTTTTCCGGTATCTTTACCTGTATCTTGCGGATCAGCCTCAACATCAAGAATGTCATCTGTGACTTGAAAGGCAAGGCCAAGGTCAAACGCATAGCTACGCAAAGCCCGTCTTTGTGGTTCTCCGGATTTGCCGAGTATTGAGCCCGCTTCACAGGCAAAAGCCATGAGCATGCCTGTTTTCATGCGCTGCATGCGAGAGATTGTTCCAAGATCAAAATCTTCCTTTTCTGCGATCAGATCAAGCATTTGTCCGCCGACCATACCATGTCCGCCTGAGGCTTTAGCCAGAGCTTTAATCAGCTCACAACGCACACGGGGGTCTTCATGGGTTTCAGATTCGCTCAAAATTTCAAAGGCTAATGTCAGTAAAGCATCGCCAGCCAAAATAGCCGTAGCCTCATCATATTTCTTATGCGTAGTGGGTTTTCCACGTCTTAGAGCTGCATCATCCATTGCCGGTAAATCATCATGAATCAGGGAATAGCAATGCACGAATTCAAGCGCTGCAGCCACGCGGCGTGCCCTGGCAGGGGCAACATTGAACAGAGCAGCAGAATGCATGACCAAAAATGGGCGAAGACGTTTGCCACCACCAAGAGTTCCATGGCGCATGGCATCATAAAGCTGGTTTTCTGCAAAATCTGTTTCCGGTAGCAAAAGCCCAATCGTTTTATTGATGGCTTTGCTAACATTGTCCATTTCATTTTGCAGAATTGGGTCTGCATCTCTAGGGGATGGAGCCATTCTTATTAACTTTCTGTATCAAGGGGTTGTGTTGATATTTTACCATTCTGGTCAATAGAAATTTTTTCAATTTTTTCCTGAGCATCTCGCAGCTTGGTTTCGCAATGTTTTTTAAGTTTTACGCCTCGCTCATAAGCTGTAATCGAATCCTCAAGCAGAGCCTCGCCGGTTTCCAGCTTTCTTACAATGGTTTCTAGTTCCTGCAGAGCGTCTTCAAAGCTCAGTTTTTCGACAGATTGCGGCGCAGACATAAATGTTCCCGTAACTTAATTTCACACATAATGTTTTTAAACGCGGGAAGTGTATGCCAGAAGGGACTTTTCCTCAAGGCTTTTTAGACCAGTCCGAGTTTTTTCTCGAGCGCGCCAACAAAAATATGCCCCATTGTGATGTGCATTTCTTGAATTCGGGCCGTATTATCAGAAGGAATTTTGAGAATAATATCGCAATGTTCGGGCATTTTACCACCGTGGGACCCACACAATCCAATGGTTTTCATCCCTATTGTTCGAGCAGAGGTCAAAGCCTTTAGTACATTGGCACTATTACCTGAAGTGCTGATCCCTACAGCCATGTCGCCTTTGCGGCCCAGAGCCTCAATCTGGCGGGAAAAAATATATTCAAACCCATAATCATTGCCGCAAGCCGTAATAGCAGAAGCATCCATAGACAAAGAAATAGCCGGAATAGGGGCGCGATCCTGCTTTAACTTTACCGACATCTCGGCAGCAATATGCTGCGCATCGGCGGCGCTGCCGCCATTACCAAAAATAATGATTTTATTACCATTTGAAATAGTCTCAACACCTGTTTCCAGCCATTGCTCGAAATCATCAAAGATCGTTTCAAAAGTTTGTG
>JAOUOR010000004.1 GCA_029880245.1 Alphaproteobacteria bacterium | reverse complement strand
CCCCTAGCCAAACAGCTACTGCAGAAATTCGGTTCCCTAACCGAGGTAATGCATGCCTCGCATCATGCTCTATCCCAATGTGACGGGATGAGTGACAACGTAGCCACAGCGATCAAAACCGCAACGGCAATATCCCACCGCGCAATGAAGCAGGATTTGATGGGCAAACCTATACTCAATTCATGGGCACGATTGCTGGAATATTGTCACACGACTATGGCACATGAAAAAAAGGAACATTTCCGCATATTATTTTTAAACAAAAAAAATGAGCTTCTGGCCGATGAAGTTCAAGGATCAGGCACGGTTGACCATACACCTGCCTATCCACGCGAGATTATGAAACGCAGTCTTGAGCTTGGCGCTACGGCGATTATCCTGATGCATAATCATCCAAGCGGCGACCCCAAACCATCACAAGCCGACATCGAGATGACGCAATCCATTATAGAGGCCGGACGCCCGTTCAATATAACAATCCACGATCACGTGATTATTGCAAGAAACGGGCATACATCTTTTAAGAGTGAGGGGTTAATGTAGACGATGCTTAGACTTACTTCTCTTACAGCGCTTATAATTGCTGTTCTTTCTCTCAGTGCCTGTATGAGTGAACCCCAGTATAAACGTACAAAAGGCAAACCCTATTATTCTGCGACTCTTGAGCACGCTCGCAAGAAAAACTTCTCGACGATTCGGACAGAAATGGCTCTTAAGGGGCTAACTCTGGGCTCGCAACTCTATATTCGAGCTTTCAAAAGTGAAATGGAGATGGAGGTATGGGCGCAGAACCCTTATACAGGCACGTACAAGCTATTTAAAACTTACCCAATATGCAATAAATCCGGAGTTCTTGGGCCAAAACTCAAAGAAGGTGATTTACAAACACCGGAAGGATTTTACGATGTCACGGAAGATCGCATGAACCCGAACAGCAAATACTATCTGTCTTTTAATATCGGATTTCCCAATGCCTATGATAAAGCCCATAAACGTACAGGCTCGCTGCTGATGGTCCATGGCTCTTGTGTGTCACAGGGTTGTCTTGCGATGACAGATCAAAATATAGGTGAGATTTACTTGCTTGTGGAACAAAATTTCAAGCACGGTATAGAAAGTGTACCTGTGCATATCTTTCCGTTTCGCATGACACATGAAAATATGATGTTGCGTAATGGCTCGCCCTGGCAGCCCTTCTGGAGAGACCTCAAAGCAGGCTATGACTTTTTCGAAGAGTATAACCGCCCCCCTGTCATAAGTATAAGAAACAAAAAATATGTAGTAAATGGGGCAAGAGATATTTAAAGTCGTTGATCTGGCCGCATTTCTTCGATATCGCCACGGTCTCTAGCCTCTTGCTCATATTTTTGCGGGCTATTACCAGACCATAATACAGGCATTGTTTTTACTATTAATGCAAAGTCCCTACTTAATGACTCTGGTTGTCTTGCGTATTCAGACTCTAATTTTTCACGTTCCAACCCGCTCAATTCATACCCACGCATTATTTTTTCAACAGCACAAACCCCTGTTAAGCCAGGCCGAACATTCAGTATGGTATAATCTTTCAGTACATTTCTTTTCCTTGTAGGTCTAGCGGTCCATGGTCTTGGACCGACAACACTCATATCTCCTTTAAGAATATTAAATAATTGCGGCAATTCATCCAGCCCACGTTTACGCATAAATTGTCCAAAAGAAGTAACCCGCTCTGTTTCTGGCAGTATTTTTCCTTCATTATTATAAAGTGTTTTCATTGACCGGAATTTATACATCTCGAACGGTTTTCCATCTTTACCTAAGCGAGTTATGGTAAAAAATGGACTTTCTCCGTCCAACTTAAATTTGTTCAGAGCATAAAGTACAGTCATTGGCAGCCCCATGACTACCAGCCCACTTATTGCAAATGCTATATCGAACATTCGTTTTTTCATAACATAACTATAAGCGCCCTCAAGAATCATGACAAGCTTATAATAATTTCATGCCTTGATCCCGCCCTGAAAATCGCCTAGATTTTGCGCATAATAATAAAGAAGGAAAGAATATGATACCCCGCTATAGCCGCCCTGAAATGGCTAATATATTTGAACAGGAAAACAAATTCCGCATCTGGCTGGAGGTTGAAACTCTGGCACTGGAGAAAATGGCGGATATGGGCGTTGTACCGGAGAGCGCGGCAAAGGCTTTGCGTAAGAAAGGCAATTTCGATGTCGAGCGCATTAACGAGATCGAGGCCGAGGTCAAACATGATGTTATTGCCTTCCTGACATCAGTAGCCGAATTTGTCGGAGAAGATTCCCGATACGTACACCAAGGTATGACCTCCTCCGATGTTATTGATACGAGCTTTGCCGTCATGCTCACTCAAGCAGCTGATCTCATTATCGAAGATCTGGATAAAGTTCTGGCAGCGCTTAAAAAACGTGCCTTAGAGCATAAAGATACGCTGTGCATAGGGCGTTCTCATGGTATTCACGGTGAGCCAACAACCTTTGGCCTTAAACTTGCCGGACATTACGCGGCTTTTAAACGTGCCAAGCAGCGCATGATCGCTGCCAAGGAAGAGATTAGTACAATAACAATTTCCGGCGCGGTCGGAACATACGCCACAGCTGATCCGGCGATTGAAACTCATGTTGCAGAAAAACTTGGATTAAAGCCTGAAACAGTTGCCACACAGGTAATTCCGCGCGACCGTCATGCGATGTTTTTTGCCACGCTTGGCGTTATTGCCTCTTCGATTGAAAATATTGCCATAGAAATCCGCCATTTACAACGTACCGAAGTGCGCGAAGCCGAAGAATATTTTGACAAGAATCAGAAAGGCTCTTCCGCGATGCCCCATAAGCGCAACCCTATCGGATCTGAGAATTTGACAGGCCAGGCGCGCATTATCCGTTCTGCGGTTATTCCGGCCCTTGAGAATGTGGCGCTGTGGCATGAACGGGATATTTCTCATTCTGCTGTAGAACGTACGATCTTGCCTGATGCCTTAATCGCTGCGGATTATGCACTTAACCGTCTGGCCGGCTTAATTGATAAACTCTTGGTTTATCCCGAACGTATGAAACATAATTTAGAGATGACAGGCGGACTTGTCTTTTCCCAGCGTACGATGCTGGCTCTCACGCAAGCCGGCATTTCGCGGGAAGATGCATACAGGATTGTCCAGCGAAATGCTATGAAAGTCTGGGAAGACCGCAGCACAGGAAAGGGCACTCTTGAACTTCGGGCTGCGCTTGAGAATGATTCACAAGTCACTGAAAAACTTGACAAATCATCATTAGATAGTATTTTCGACTATGCAGCCTACACGAAGAATATCCCGGCGATACTGGATCGTGCATTAGAAGATTAACCCTTAAAACACTCAGGAGAACTGTTATGAAAGGCGACAAGAAAATTATCGGATACCTCAATGAGGCGCTTAAGAAGGAATTGACAGCGATCAACCAGTATTTTCTGCATTCGCGCATTATGGATGATTGGGGTATGACCAAACTGGCCAAGCATGAATACAATGAATCCCTTGAGGAAATGCATCACGCCGATGAGCTTATCAAACGTATACTTTTCCTTGAAGGTCTGCCGAATTTGCAGGATTTAGGCAAGCTCTATATCGGGCAAAATGTCAAAGAGATCATGGAATGCGACATGAAGCTGGAATTGGATGGTGCGGCCCATTACCGTGAAGCTGTGGCCTATGCAGAAGAGGCCAAAGACTATGTTTCTCGCGATTTATTTGCCAAAATTCTAGGCGAGGAAGAGGGCCATATTGACTATCTGGAGACGCAACTCAAAATGATCGAAGATATGGGCGTTCAAAACTATATACAGCTTAATTCCCAAAGCCCGTTAGATGCAGAAGGTTAAAAGTTTAAGCCGATACTTTAAAGAAATGCTCGTCGACCTTATAACCATTACTGAACCAGTGGCGACCCATTGGTTTTCCGGTAATTGAATCCCAAGTCTGAACGGCTGGCCCCCCATCACTTCGGTGCAGCTTGTCATTTCTAAACCATTTTTCGGCTATCACTTTTTGGGTTCGTGCATCATAATTTATTATAGCTGGCCCGTCTTCACGATGATACCACATCCCAAGGTTCGGGTCCCTCTTGTTATGGATACACCAATTTTCTTCAACCACCCTCCCTAACTCGGATTTATGAATGACAATCTTTACCTGATCATTATCATCTTCTTGAAAATATTCAAAGATACGCCCGATGATTTTGGTGCAGGGCTTTAATAAATTCTTTTGCTCTGTCTTAAAATATAAATTGCCATCTACAGATAGATTCTAACCAGTTCGGCATTTTGAGTTTTACGCGAAAATTTGTGCAGATAGTCCGAAATGGCTTCTGGATTAACAAGATTAATTGAATTTTCCGACACTAAGGCCTCCGCATGAAAAAACTATTTTCATATTGACAATCTCAAAAAATGGAATCCATTGTCAAATTATCTTTTGGGAAAAAGAAACCGTTCAATTTGGTTTGAAGACAAATTCCCCTGGCTAACAACTTTGTTATTTTCATCTAGCAAAATAACCGTCGGATAGCTATTCCATTTCTGAATTCCATACCGACTCAAGGCATTCTCTAACGTATCCTTGCCTTTAGGATTGCTTAGGATAACCTTATAGGGAATATCCTTCAATGTTTTGATATATTTTGATAGATCCGCGTAATTCTGATCCTCCGACACAGCAATAACCGAGCCTTTCTTCATGCGTTCCATCTTTATAAAATCAGGCATTTTGTTCCGGCAATACGGACACCATGAAACATAGATAGCCAAAACTCTTTTTTGTCCTTTCGTGAATTCTATGTAATCCGCAATTCTCGAAGGACGCAGAGGGTATATTTTGTGACTATCTTCTTTTGCCAAAGCCCGCCCACCTGAAAAAATGAACACTTCGGAAAATAATACCAATAATAGAAAAATCTTAGTCTTCATAAACGGAAACATATCATAAAAAAATCATCGGGCAAATTTTTATAGCAAATGACAATGACTTGCATTACCAAAAGCTATATGATAATGATTATCAGTAAAAAATAAAACATGGATATTCCCTATGTATGTCTGCCTTTGCTACGGCGTTACCGATCATAATATCTCAGAACATCTTTGCTGTATCGAGAATAAGACAACTGTGAATGAGGTTCACAAAGCCTGTTCAGGCGCTCCTGAGCAAAAATGCGGGAAATGCAGCCCCACTATCAAAGAAATGGTCGATCATCACAATAATGCTATTACCATTAGTGAAATTTCCGATGCAATGAAAAAGTTAATCAAGAAAAAATCGGAAACAATGTAATCCGGTTTATTATTGCCCTTGCAATCCATTTTTTAATATGCGACCACATTAGATCAGTAATTCATCTGTAACCACAGCCCATTATATGGGTTTCTAGGAGGAAAATAAGAAGATGATAATGAAGAAGTTTTTGATTTTACTAGGAGGTCTATTCATTATGACAACAGCTGCGCAAGATACTCAGGCCGGAGAAGAAAATACTCTAAACATGGAAGTTTCAAGTGGCGGCACCGTCGTAATCGAGTTACTTCCCGATATTGCCCCCAAGCATGTTGAGCGCATCAAGCAACTGACAGCCGAAGGCTTTTATGATGGCGTTGTATTCCACCGCGTTATCACTGGCTTTATGGCTCAAACCGGTGATCCTACGGGAACTGGTATGGGTGGATCAAAATATGATGATTTGCCTGCAGAATTCAGTCAATATGAATATAAGCGCGGAACTGTCGGAATGGCCAGAGGTGGCTCTCCGGATAGTGCAAATTCACAGTTCTTTATCTGCTTCACAGATACAGGCTGTAGTTTCCTGAGAGGACAATATACCGTTTTCGGGCAAGTCACTTCAGGCATGGAATATATTGATGCCGTCGCCGTAGGTGAGCCGCCTGCTAATCCGGATAATATTATTTCTTTGAAAATAGCTGGAGAGAGTTCGGAAGCAGCAGAATAATTTTAATCTATTTAAATGATTGTAAATGCGCCTATAATAAATATTAGGCGTATTTCTTGTTTAGAGGGTCAATGACAAGAGTTCTTGATGAAGATTGGTGGCGCGGCGCGGTTATTTACCAGATTTATCCGCGCAGCTTTCAAGACACAAATAATGACGGCATAGGCGATCTGAAAGGCATTATCCAACGATTGGATTATATTGCTTCACTCGGGGTTGATGCTATCTGGATTTCGCCTTTCTTTAAATCACCGATGAAAGATTTTGGCTATGATGTTTCTGATTACCGAGATATCGACCCGATATTCGGCAGCCTTGATGACTTTGACGAGATGCTTACCAAAGCGCATAATCTGGGCCTTAAGATCATTATTGATCTGGTTTTATCTCATTCTTCGGACCAGCATCCGTGGTTTATTAAAAGCCGCACAGATAAACACAATGACAGGGCCGATTGGTATGTCTGGGCTGATCCGAAAATCATTGACGGAGAAAACCATCCCCCTAATAACTGGGTCTCTGTTTTTGGCGGCAGTGCATGGGAATATGATGAGAAGCGAAAACAATATTACCTCCATAATTTTCTGAAAGAGCAGCCTGATCTTAACTTTCACAATAAAGACGTACAGAAAGAAATGTTGGATATTTGTAGGTTCTGGCTAGACAGAGGTGTAGATGGATTCCGGCTGGATGTTGTGAATTTTTATTTCCATGACCGCGAATTACGGAATAATCCGGAACGGACGAGCGGGGCAAGCTATGCCACACAATTTGAAGCTGATGTCCCCTATTCCCGTCAGCAACATATATACGATAAATCCCAGCCAGAAAATGTAGAATTCATAGAAGAGATCAGGGCGTTAACGGATCAATACGAAGCCCGCATGCTGGTGGGGGAAATAGGTGATGACCAGCCGATTAAACGCTCACAGGAATATACATGCGGGAATAAACGACTTCATACCTGTTACAACACGCATATGATGTCAGGCACGCACAAAACCTTAAAATCCAATATGATTATTGATCCGGTAGAGTCTTATCTGGGGCATACAGGTCAATCAGAATTGAATTTTGAGGAAACCGGTTGGCCAAGCTGGGCATTTTCAAATCATGATGTTGTACGCGTGGCTAGTCGCTGGTTTAAACCTTACGAACATGATCCTGATTTTTCAAAAATGCTGATTGCTTTACTTGGTTGCTTGCCCGGTACAGTATTTTTATATCAAGGAGAAGAATTAGGGTTACCGGAAGCTCAAATTGCCTTTGAGGATTTACAGGACCCGTGGGCAAAGGAAACATGGCCTGAATGGCAAGGGCGGGATGGATGCCGCACACCAATGCCGTGGTCAAATCTATCCGATCAAAATCTTTATGCAGGATTTTCCCAAAAACAGCCTTGGCTGCCTTTGGCCGAATCACATTTAGGGCTAAATATGGAAACGCAGAGTACTACCCCTGACAGCGTTTTAAATTTCACGAGGATGTTTTTGAAATGGCGTACGAATCAACCCACTTTAATAAGGGGCGCTTATAAGTTTTACGACAAAGACAGAGAAGAACTTATTGTTTTAAAAAGAAAATATAATAAAAATGAAACGTTTTGTACATTTAATATTTCGGACCGCAATCAGCACTATAATGACCTCGAATTTAAGCGATTTGAATTTAAAATTTCAGGATTTAATTTCAAAGAATAATGGGGTGTACGTGCAGAAAGGTAACTTAGCCTTTATTAGCCGAATCTGACTTTACTTGTGACTTACCTTTTTTTGCACTCTTTCTACCTTCAACACCTTTCACGGTCTCCTTTATTCCTTCATCTTCAAGTTCAAGCTCGTAAGATGGCGCAGATAGATCATCATCAACATCCAATGTTGCTGTTGAAGACTTTAATTCCTTACTTTTTTTACGAAGAATAGTGTATTCACCTTTACCAAGTTCAAAATCTTCTGCAGCGGCTAGAAGCATTTTTACCATTTTATCCAGCTCCTTTGGGTCGGATAATGGCGCTGGCGTATCCAATCTTAGTAAGCCTCCCCCATCATAAAAGATAAGGACAATCCACACTCTTGGCGTCTTCATCAGGTCCAGTAAAGTTTTGAGACGCTTTTCATTAAGATAAACCGAAACTATGCTTTTATCAGCCGTTCTTATGATATAGGAATCATCCCAACCTTTTGCGTCTGGCTTGAACTCCTGCGCCAATTTTACTGTCTCTATATAAGGTACCATGCCTCCACTGGCTATTGCCGTGCCTAATGGTAAAGCAGAATTCAGGGTAACTTCTATGCTGGTTAAACGTCTTTGTGATCGAGCATCATATTCAGAGTGGTCGCTTGTAAAGGCTAGAATCTTATGTTCACTCAAAGACCCAGAAAAACTTGGCGATTCATATAATCCGTTTCCATCATAACGCAGCTTTCTTTTTTCAGCATAAATTTTCCATGCTCGTTTTTGCTTATAAAGGACATAAGACGTCCAGAGCCAAAACCCTAAAAGAAAGGTTGAAATAAAAAGCCAAAGCAATATAGAAAGTGACAAATATGCCTCCGAATATCATATTTAGAGAAAATACAAATCCCCTACTCTTCTTTGTACGCAATTCGCATTCATGTGTCTAGAGTATGCTTTGCAAAAACAGTTGAGCCGGAGGTTACCCTCCGGC
Organism: Alphaproteobacteria bacterium; assembly: GCA_029880245.1. Classification (GTDB taxonomy): domain Bacteria; phylum Pseudomonadota; class Alphaproteobacteria; order Micavibrionales; family Micavibrionaceae; genus UBA1672. The sequence goes on along the minus strand of JAOUOR010000004.1, from coordinate 45,609 downwards.
TCTTTTACTGGCTTTCTGTTTTCTACTTTTTACTTATGCTTAGTTGTAATGGATACCATCCTGGCCTTGTCCATAATGAAGCAGATATTCGGTCTGCTTCTTATCTGACATTTTATCAGCCATAATACCCATTTGGCTCAAAAGTTCTTCTGCGTGAGATACTAAAGCCTCTGTTTTACCAACGCTGATTAATTCGGCATCAGCATTTTGCTCTAGTCTTTCAGCTATCATTTCCTCATGAGCAGATGTTTTCTCGATTTTTTCTTCCAAACGATGGATAGCATCACCAAAGAACCCAGCCTGACTATCTACAACTTCAACCTTACGCTCAAGCTTTTGCATGCTTTCACTAAACGCATTGGCCTGATCACCAACATTGTTAACTTTAGACTCCATCAAAGATATAGACTGTGTGAAGCTGGCTGTTTGAGCATCAACTTCTTCTACCTTTTGTTCGATCTTATGCAAAGCATCGCTGAAAAAGCCTGTTTGCTTTTTAACAACCTCAAAACCGCTGCGCAGCCGCTCAAAACCTGCACCAAGAACAATACTGGTTCCCACAGCAGCTACCGCTGAGAATACTGCCATCATAACTGATACAGCAACTATTGTTTCTACTTCTAAAGACATAACTTAACCCCTTCCATATGAGTATTAACTGTTTCTCAAACACTGCCTACCGATAAAATTATTTTCATCAATGGCTAATTCGAAAGTTTTAAACACGGGTATAAAATACACCCTTATACTATTATGTTAAATCCTATTATGTCATTCTGTCCATAACTATCGCTTCGATATTGTTTCAAATTTTAGAGGTATTCATCAATTTTTTTATTTAACCTGACTCAAGACACTCTGGATTTATTTTCGATCGTCATGTAAATTATATAATTAATAATAATATTTAGAGTTAGGCAAAAGTAATGTCCGAATCATTCTTACTGGCCATTAAATGGTATATGATATCGCTTGGTTTAATAATCGGCTTTTCAGCCTTTATAATCTCACAGAAGATAAACTCAATGGACCCTATTATTATAGGTATTATAGGCTTGGGCTCTTCTTATATTATGGCTTCTATCTGGAAGGATTTTCGTGACAAGTTATTACTTGTGAGCGGCGTCAGCTTTGTTACACTGGCCTTAATTTCCCCCAAAATGGGTTATGTGGTCTTTTTGTTGTTTGACTACGCAGACCCTATCAACCCGTATATTTTATGGGCCTTAACAACAGGAGCAATAGGCATTCCTGCTATGACAATTATATTTAGAATCATTAACAGATAAAATAACTTAACGCATCGCAGCAACATTTTTTCTTCTAAAACTCGCACTGAGCATAGGTTTCATGGTAGTATGAAGCTATGAAATATAGTCTGATGGAAAAAATGATTTTCATCCCGCGGACTAAAACGGTAAAAAGATATAAAAAGGAGTTACTTAAACTAACTTTACTGGTGATGAGTTTACCAACCCTCGCGGGGTGTAACAATGCTCATACGACGCAAGCTTTAGCACCTGCGCCGCCAGAGAGGATTTACAATAAAAACAATGAGATAACACCCCCCAGCCAATTGATTATTACCAATATTCCTGATAATATGGTGCAATCGGAAATCATTTATACGTCTCTTTCGAAAAATGCCGACAAAACAAAGTGTAACCTCAATCATAGATTTGATAACGACGCCTTAATTGCCTATAATTGGGACCGTAGCCGCATTGCACTGGATATTGATGGTGTTGGATTGGATTGGGATGGTTTTACAGATTTTGAACAAGTCAGACTAGAATATAGGCTAAAATTTTCACCTGAAAAGACAAACAAGGAAAAATGTCTCTACCCATCGAAATGGCAAGGTTTAATAGGATCAGGCTATAATGAGCTGGTTATCCGTAAAGAGGATACTGCTTGGGGAGAACTCAGAGAGATAAGCAAAGACCTTAGGAAAAAGGTTAATAGTCACTTCTAATGCTTTAAAAAATAAAAATAAATTGGCATTCATTGGAAAACTTGCTACACTGTAAGTATCTATAGTATTTCTGGCTTTCATCTGCTGCGTACGGATATATGTCACAATTATAGGAGCATGCGAGATGATTACATTTAAAAAACTTATTTGCCTTTTCTGTCTAGTATTTTCCTTGAGCGCCTGTTCAAGCAGCTACAACTACGCAAATTCAAAGCTGAAGGCCATATCCGAAGAAGAAAAAGAGCCAATAACAGTCCTTTCTTTCTCACCTTTGAGACATGAGACACCTGTCATAGATTACGAGTTGATCAATGATATTGATCAGGATAATTCTACCGTTACAGTAGAGTAACTTACGCCTGCATTATGATTCGTAAAATCAATTAATAAAATATTTATTTTTTCAAGTGATTGGCTTGCATTTTTAAGGCAACCGGATTATTGTCGTTTTATTGCAAGCTTCTTCTTGCAAAATTATCTGTGTATATATTTTTAGCATCATGAAAACCTGTTCCTATTAACAAGGGAGGAAACCGTGCGTTTATCATTATTACGTCTCGCTCTTTTGAGCGCCCCATTAGCTCTTACTGCGTGCGGTGATGGTTGGGAAGTCGTTAAAACAACAGATTATTTCCCTTATGGTAATAAAAGAACCGCAGGATCAGGTACAGCTTATGTTTTGGCTAAAATGCTGCCGGAAAAGGAATTAAAGCTTGAGACGGAAACGGCAATTGAAGAACCCGCCGCCGCTAAAACTAAGACAGAGCCCAAACCTGCCCTCAAAGCAGAAAAAATATTTAATGATGCACAAACCAAAGGTGCGCCATCCCCTAAAGCCGCCCCTTCAGATGTAAAAACTGAAACAGATGAGGATGATGTTAAAGGTGCCTCTCTTGAGAAAAACGATACCTCACAAGCTTTACTTGCACAAGATTTAGGGGACACACCCTCATCAGATAATGATTCAGAAGTTTCTGTATCTTCTCTCGAGCCAAGTGCAGGCGGACGTGCACCCTCCCCTCCACAGAGCATTTACCCAAATCGTGTGATTGAGCCATCGCATGTTATCTCTATGCCGGAAGACCATATTATCTCTCCGAAAGTGGATATAGTAGAATATATTACAGATGGTGAAAGATCTCTGGAACAGATTTACCGTGACGATTTCTGATCCCCGGAACAAGGATTTGTCTTAGTTGTGGTATCAACAAATCTGCCATAAATTTCTTGCCATTATGATATGTTCATCGTCAAATGATTTTGATTTGATGATGGAATATTCAGGTGTACTCAAGGATTTGTACATCGAGTGAAATATTGAGTAGAAAATGACGAAGAAAACCATAATTTTCGACATAGATGGAACACTTGCAGAAATTACGCATAGACGAAAATTTCTGGAGCAGGAAAAGAAAGACTGGAAGTCCTTCAATGACAAGATGGGAGATGACACACCCAATGATCCGGTCGTAGAGCTCTATAAAACACTCTGGGAAACCGGTAAATACGAAATCATAATTATTTCAGGACGCACAGAGAAATATCGCGAGCTAACCGAACAGTGGTTCATTTGGAATGATATTCCTTTTGAAACGCTTCATATGCGCCCGAACGGAGATTATCGGGCAGATCACATCATCAAGGAAGAACTGCTCGAAAGGTTTAAGTCCGAAGGCAAAGACATTTTGTTTGTTGTCGATGACCGCCAGCAGGTTGTTGATATGTGGCGCCGGAACGGGATTACTTGCCTACAATGTGCCGAAGGCGATTTTTAGCTGTTTTGAATACCTGAGTACAAACCTTTATTCATATAAGTTATTGATTTAATTATAAAAATTTTGGAGCGAGTGAAGGGATTCGAACCCTCGACCCCAACCTTGGCAAGGTTGTGCTCTACCCCTGAGCTACACTCGCTTAATCACAACAGGCGTGATAGTGGGTAAGCGCTATATAAACGCCATCGCGATCAAAATGCAAGAGCAAAATTTCTAATTCTCATCAAGGAAATGTTTGATATTCTCGCAGGCTTCGGCCAAGCCCAGTTTTTCAATCTCTACATCCTTGGGAAAGGCCGTATGCAGGCGCGAGGGAAACATAGAATCCAGCATTACAAATACGCCTTTATCATGCTCGCGCCGAATGAGGCGGCCAAAAGCCTGCTTGATTTTCAGGCGAGTTACCATCTCGTCATAATGGCGTTTTCCAAATAGCTCTCTTCGCGCCTTATGCAATATATCGGGCCTTGGCCACGGCACGCGGTCAAACACAATCAGGCGTAGAGATCTCCCCGGCACATCCACGCCGTCACGCACCGCATCCGTACCCAGCAAACAAGCTTTGTGCTCGTCACGGAAAATATCAATCAACGTGCCCACATCCATATCATCCATATGCTGAGCGTATAAGGGGATTTCATGATTTTCCATGTCGCCCGCTATTTTCGAATATGTATTTTTTAACCGGTTTACCGATGTGAACAAGCCCAGCCCGCCTCCGTTACTCGCCGTAAACAGAGCCTTATAGGCTGCGGCAACTTGCTCGGGATTATTCCGATTCACATCATCAATAATCAGGACTTTACTGCGGTTTTTATAGTCAAATGGAGAGAGAAATTTCTCTTGCGCCAGATCACCGGAGAGATAATGCGCGCCGGTACGTTCATGGGCGCTGCGCCAATCCTGATCTTCATCACACAAAGTCGCCGAGGTAATGGCCATGCCATGCGCATGAGGGCGAATAGTTGTGACAAAGGGGCGCATGGGATCAACATAGTGACGATATAGACCTACATCTATAGCCTGCCCGTCTATGCGCTCAACCCCCATCCAATCAACAAATCCTTGCTCTTCGATGCCCTTTTCAAAGGATTCCAGCAAAGCTATCCAAGCTTTGAGCGTATTATTGCCACGATATTCAAGGCTCTGGATCAGCGAGTCAAAGCGTTTGCGGTTGTCGCTATTCATTTCGCCAGCATCCTCGGCTAATCGCTGTCCCATAATCCGTGCAAGGCGTTCCATAGGCACAAGAATTTTGCGTAAAGAGTCACGGAGAGCTGTTGTCTTATCGAGCAAATCAGGTGCCACTGGATGCATCCCCGTTTCCAACGAATATGGCCCTTGCTTGTCCTGCTCTGGCGCTCTGGCATAAACCTGATTATAGACATCAAAGAGAAATTGCTCGGTAACACCAGAGGGGGCTTTATCTTTCATGCGCCTGCTCCAGCCTGTATTAGTCAAAGCCGAGGCAGCATGAATAATAGCCTCCAGAGCTTTAAGCGCTTCTGCATCGCCCTCCAGTAAATCTTCGACGCGGCGTTTAAGTCCGCGTGCGCGGCTGGATTTTCGTGTTTCTGCGCCTAATATCCAGCGCCTCAATTCAGCCGTTTCCCGCGCGGTGAGATGCGAAGAAAAAGCGCTATCGGCGGCATCAAACAAATGATGCGCTTCATCAAAGATATAGCGTGTTGGTAAGCTCGTCATTGAGGTCGACATCGCGCTTTGGATCATCACAAGGGCGTGATTAGCAATAACAATACGAGCGCGTTTGGCCTTGCGGATCGAGCGTTCAACAAAACAACGGTGATAGTGGTCACAGGCCGAAAAAATGCACTCACCCCGCTTATCGGCAAGACCGTAAGTATTGGCATACCCCAAAATTCCAGCAAGCCAGCCCGGAAAATCACTACCACTGAGATCACCGTCCTTTGTGGCAGAGACCCAGCGCGCCATAAGTCCCGCCGCGACAGCGTGACGCGGGTTATGAGAGAGCGGCATGCTGTTAGAAAGTTCCTCATAATTAAGTAAGCACAAGTAATTCTCGCGACCTTTACGTACAGTCACATAAGCATCCTTGACTTGTGGATGCGGGTAGAGCCTATCTAATTCACTATCGATCTGACGCTGAAGGTTTTTGGTATAGGTCGACACCCATACTGCGCCCTCGTTTTTCTCTGCCCAGACACTTGCAGGAGAAAGATAGCCCAGAGTCTTGCCAATCCCTGTGCCAGCTTCGGCCAGCACAATGTGAGATTGCCCTTCCTCCTGCACAGGCTCGAAAGCCTTGGTGATATGAGCAGCGTAGTCTTTTTGTTGCTCACGCTCTTCCGCCTTATCACTGTTCAAGAGCAATTCGTCAAGGCGCTCATGGGCTTCCTTGGGACTTACACCATGATGGGATGGCGTGGCTTCCGGTGCTTCATCCGCCCATTCGGGTAAAACCTTCCAGACGTTAAGCGCTGATCTGGAAAAACTCTCGGCAGAAGGGTCATAATCCTCACCTAGAGCGGCAAAGATAAAAGGCGTCCAGTTCCACCCTTTTCCCTGTTTGCCCATAGCATTTGCAATATCCAGAACGCTCCGCCGTATCTTTTCATTTTCTGCTCCAGAAAAATCTTCCTGAAGACCGGAAAGTAAGCCTGTGGCAATATCCATTAAAGCCATCGGCATATCATCAAAATCTTTAGGAGGATCAAGTAATAATGCCTTACAAAGCCCCGCAGGGGTCGGCACACAAAACCGTGCCGGATAAACAAAAGCAAATAGCTCTAAAACATCAAAAGCATAAAATTCCTGGAAATCAACGCGCTTTTTAGTATAAGGCGCATTACATAACAAAACGTTTTGATTTTTAATAAGAGGCTGCACTTCCCTGTGAGATAAATTATATAACTCCCCGTCATTACTTAATAATGACGCCTTATTGCTATTCACAAAGAGCGCCGGAACATCCGGTAAAATAATCTGGACTTGCGATTGTACTCTGGCTTCGGGCTGCATAGCTTAAGCTTTATCAGATTCTTTTAGCCTCGTGGGTAAAAATTTAGGCAGCTTTTCCTGCTGGCGGCACGAAATTTTCGGGGGCACTACCATCGGGCAAACTCTCCACATAGATAGATTGTGACGGGAAAGCAAAGCCTGTGCCTGCCTTGACCTCAACAATCTCCTTGATCACAAGAGCGAAATCTTCCTTAATCCTGAGCCATTCTCCCCAATCCGTGGTCTTGGTAAAACAATAGATCATGAAATCAATAGAGGAGTCATTAAAACTATCGAGCCTTACAAAGGTGGAGACTTCGGGAGGCTGGGCAAATTCCTCATTATTCGTGAGATAATCCTCTATTTCCTGACGGATTAGACGCAATTGATCCTGGCTTGTAGAATAGGTCACGCCAATTTTCCAATAAATACGCCGATGAGTCATACGGCTAAAATTTGTGACCACCGCATCCGAAAGATCAGAGTTCGGTACATGCACAGGTGCTTTATCAAAACGCCTTATTTTGGTAGAACGAAAACCTATTTCCTCGACCACGCCTTCAACAACACCTTCGACCTTAATCCACTCTCCGGCGTGAAACCGTTTTTCAATAATGACGGTCAGGCCGCCAATCAGATTTTTGAATAAATCCTGCGCGCCCAGAGCCACTGCCGCACCGAACAACCCCAAACCGGCCAGCAAAGGACCGATAGCAATTCCCCAGATTTCAAGAATAACAGCACCACCGATAAACATGACAAGAGTTTTTAAGGCTTTAAACACCCAGTCCATCATGGCTTTGGTCAGGACTTTTTCCAGTTTGCGGGATATCCGGCGTATAGGATCAAGCGACCTATGCAAGGCCCAAAAAATTGTAAAAGCAATCATCGAGCGAACAACCTGCCCGACAAAAACGGCGAGAACCCCTTCTAGCTGCAAGGCCTGTGCGGCAAAAAACACACCCATGACAATCGGAATAAACCTGATTGGCGGAATGATGGCTTCTATAATTTTGTCATCCACATCATTTCCCGATTTTTGGGTCCAGGATCTAAGATAATGCAGAAAATATTTTGTCAAAGCTCCACGAAGCAGGAGGAATATGGCAAAAATTACCAAGGCTGATAATATCTTGCCGACATCAATGCCCATAAACCCGTGGTTCCAGACAGTGACCACTTCACTCCATAAATCCTTAATTTCTACGGTTTGCACAGCTTCCTGAGCACTTGTTACGACTTTTTCCTCTGTTGCCATTGCCTCGGGCATAAAAAACTCCTGCTATTATCTAATAGCCGGAGCATAATATTTATAGGTTTAGAGTACAAGGACACATGCCCAAAAAAGTCTAGGCGTACCCCATAACCCGTTCCCATAGCGAGGCCAAACTCAAACGATTAAAATAGGATTTCAAATGCATCTTAAGAGCCGCATTTCGTAGAGCCATTCTGTAATTCGGTCCTATGCCCACACTCCCGTCACGCATTGTCACAACAGAAACACTGCCTTGTGCGCTGGCCATATGTACAATCTTACTTTCTGCCACTTTATCAGCCGCCAAAGCAACGGATCTTTGACCATGAAACCCCGGATAATCGCGCAAAACATTTATATCATGAGCGAGACCCAAATCATACTCATGACCATCAGGCCCCAGCCAGAAAACACGTTTTCCCTGTTCAGAATTTTTAATACGGTATTTTCCGATTGTTAAAACTGCCCCAACGCTCAATTCCATATTGATAGATCGAAATTCCTCTGGTGTCATGCGGCTTTCCCCGACGCAATGGCGTTCAAAAGCCTCTATGTCCCTGAGTATTTTCTTCGATGAAGTACGCATACTCTCTAAGCTAATCATGACCCAGCATTTCTCTTGTCTATGGTTATTACAATATTATTTTAGTCTATAGTTTTTTTATAAACTATTAACGCAGACATATAGAGAAACGCGCAAGCACAAGTAATACGCAGCTGTTTTTCCCCCATAACTCCGTTATACTTTAACTATATCGCGGGTTTGATTAAAATTTATTTAAAATTTTATCCAATTTTCGCAGAAAACTGTTGTGCGTCGCAGCATTCACACCCTGCCGATTGATAAAAATCAAGTCATGCTGTAATTAATAGCTATGAAAGCTATAATTTCAAATAATGAACGTCCTTTGATACTTCCGAAAGAATTTGACCGCTCTGCCCCGTTCAGGATTCATTCGGATTTTGAACCTGCGGGTGACCAGCCTAAAGCTATCGAAACTTTATGCGACGGCATTGAAAACGGCCTGAGTGATCAAACCCTGCTCGGCGTTACAGGATCGGGTAAGACCTTCACTATGGCGCATATCATTCAGAAGCTCCAGCGCCCTGCCCTAATTTTAGCGCCAAACAAGACGCTGGCGGCTCAGCTTTACTCCGAGTTTAAAGGTTTTTTTCCAGATAATGCCGTGGAGTATTTTGTTTCTTATTATGATTACTACCAGCCGGAAGCTTATGTTCCCAAAACAGATACGTTCATAGAAAAGGATTCCAGCATCAATGAACAGATCGACCGGATGCGTCACGCTGCCACTCGCGCCCTGTTCGAGCGCAAAGATTGTATCATCGTGGCTTCTGTTTCCTCGATTTACGGTATAGGCTCTAAAGAAGATTACATGGCTATGGCTTTTCCCCTGACCAAGGGCGATATTATTGACCGCAGCCAGATGATCGCCAAATTTGTTGAGCTTCAATATAACCGCAATGATTTGGCCTTTGAGCGAGGGTCTTTCCGTGTGCGCGGTGATACGGTCGAGATATTCCCCGCGCACTTCGAGGACCGTGCATGGCGGTTTTCCCTCTTCGGAGATGAGTTGGAAGAAATTACGGAATTTGATCCCCTGACAGGTGAGAAATTTGAAAACCTTGAAGGTGTGCGTATCTTTGCGAACTCGCATTACATCACGCCGGGCCCTACCATGCAGCAAGCTATCAAGTCCATCCGAAAAGACCTTAAAGAACGACTGGCATATTTCAACAATGAGAATAAATTGCTGGAAGCACAACGCCTTGAACAACGTACAAAATTTGACCTTGAGATGCTGGCAGCCACTGGCTCTTGTAAAGGGATCGAAAATTATTCCCGTTACCTGACAGGGCGAGACATTGGCGAACCACCCCCGACCCTGATCGAATATCTGCCGGATGACACGCTGATGTTTCTGGATGAAAGCCATGTGATGGTGCCTCAGCTTCGCGCCATGTATAATGGCGATCGTCAGCGCAAAATGACTCTGGTAGAGCACGGATTTCGAGTTCCGGCAGCGCTTGATAACCGGCCCTTGCAGTTCGAGGAATGGAATGCCTTGCGAAAACAAACCATCTATGTCTCTGCCACGCCTGGTCCTTGGGAGTTAGAGCAATCGGGCGGCATCAGCGCTGAGCAGGTTGTCCGCCCAACTGGCCTGATTGATCCGGAAGTCGAAGTCAGACCAACGGAACATCAAGTTGATGATCTAATGCATGAATGTCATAAGGTCATCAAACAAGGCGGGCGCGTTCTGGTTACGACCCTGACCAAAAAGATGGCCGAGGATTTGAGCGAATATCTCAATGATAACAACATTGCTGTGCGCTATTTACACTCAGACGTCGATACGCTGGAGCGCATAGAGATCATGCAGGATTTACGCTACGGCAAATTCAACGTTCTGGTCGGGATTAACCTCTTGCGTGAGGGGCTGGATATTCCTGAATGTATGCGCGTGTGTATTTTGGATGCAGATAAGGAAGGCTTCTTACGCTCCAAAACCTCTATGGTCCAGACCATAGGCCGCGCCGCGAGAAATATTCACGGCAAAGCCATCCTTTATGCCGACCGCATCACGGACTCCATGCAATATGCAATTGACGAGACACAGCGCCGCCGCGAAAAGCAGACGGCCTATAATGAGGAACACGGGATTACCCCCAAAACCATCGAGAAAAATATCTCGACTGCCTTCGATCATATGTATGAACAAAAAGACAGCGCAACCTATAGAACATTGCATGATGACGGCGCACAAAAGTTCCTGCATAGCCCTGAAGCCCTGCATAAGCATATCGAAGCCTTGCGCAAGAAAATGTTTAAGGCCGCAAGCGACCTCGAATTTGAAGAAGCCGCCCGCCTGCGTGATGAAATTAAGAAATTAGAGGAAACGGAGTTGGGGTTTTAAAAAGCAGAAACTGTCTCACGGTCTTCTTTTTGTGAGTGATTTGAATAGGTTTTCCATGTAGGTTCATAATCCTCTGATTGATTACCCCATACATCCCATCCTTCACGTGGACCACGAGCAAAGAGCTCCAGAAACGGCCCCCAACTACAATCCTGAATAATGTCATATTGCTCATCAGGTTTTCTTGAATGTTCCCTCTTTCTACTTTTTATAACATTAACCTGAGATCTGCCGCGTTGTAATGTTCTTGCATTTTTTCCCTTAATACCAAAAAGAAGTATCTCTGTTGTATTACGGAAGTAAAAACCTACCCCCCGCCCATCTGGCTCACCATCTTTCCGAACTTTCTGCCAAATGATATTTGTTTTGTAGTCAAATCCCCAAGCCGACATCACATCAAGCCCTTCTTTCAAAAGGGCATTTGGCACCCATAAATATAAATGCGCTTTATCTTCTGCCATATCTGAGACAGGCATTGAACAGATTTCTTCTAGAGACATTGTACTGTATCTATTCAGCCTTTTGTGTTCGGGAGCAACTTTCCCCGTACGATTAGCAAATTGCCAAGGAGGATCTGCCAAAATAGTTCCATATTTTCTTCCGTGTAAATCTTTAAACATATTCCTATCCTTGGTTTATGATTGAGGCCAGTCTTGTATTAATTTGGGAGTTATGCCAAGTGCTAATACTGGACATCCACCACTACGATTTGCATTGATACGATAATCAAGTTTGCCCATCCACGTAGTACTTGCACCATATTTCCTCTTAATATTTAATTTTTCAAATACTTGATTCATAGAAGCACTACGTGTGACAAGCACGGCAGCATCAATGATATTTGCCTGATAGAATGCCGCAAAAGCATACAGATCCCTGTCAAATGTCTGATCTTTGCTATTCCACTCCAAATCAAAAGCAATTCTATTTTTGACGTAATCTATTTTGTGACCATCAAGAAATTTTTCTATCAGAATATCCTTCTCTTCAAAACCTCTAGAATCTGTCTTTTGGGCCTTTAGTTTTACTAATAAATCACCTGAAATCTGAGTTTCTCTCCATCCTTTGGACCGTAATAAAACAGAAAATTTCTTCGGGATATTTGACTCATTACCGCCACTAACTGTCAAATCTTCAACAGATAGGCGAACATTGACAAAGGCTTCGATCAATTCATTAAAATCATCAGGGCACCCTGTTTGCAATATACCCGCAGCATTTCTATAATTGATAATATCGTATAAGCCATTTAATTTTTCTAAAGGATTCATAACAACAAGTTATCTCAATAAAAAGAACAAATCAAGAACCAATATCTTCGTAGCACCTCTTTAGGTTAGGATGATTCTAGAAAAGCCGATAGTCCGATGATCCAACTTCTCCACAAGACTTAACTGCTTCACCCACTGTGGACAAAAAACAGAAATAAGTTTGTGTTTTGAGGCTATCGCTTTTTATACTATAAGCACTTAGTCAAACATTATATTGATATAGACACAGACGAGGAACAGGGTCGTGAATAAACCATATGTAGAGCAAATCGACTATATTGACCCTATTGCGGCTTTTGCCGGCATCAAGCACATGCCCTATAGCCTGTTGCTGGATAGCAGCGATAAAAACCACAATAATAGCCGCTATTCCTTTGTTATGGCCCAGCCCGTTGAAACAATCGAAGTCAAAGACGGTAAGGCCGATGTTACGAATTGGGAACAGCGTTTATCTTTCGAGTGTGATGAGCCTTTTAATCTGATACGCGACCGCATCGAGTCGTGGGTTGAGGAAACAAAACGCCTGCCTAATCTGCCACCGTTTCAGGGCGGTCTTGCAGGGCTATTCGGTTATGACCTCGGACGTTATATTGAAAAACTCCCCTCTTCCACCAAAAACAGAAGACATATCCCTGACATGGCGGTTGGTGTTTACGACCAAGTTCTGGCTTGTGATCATTTGCTCCATAAAAGCTGGATCTTTACTCATGCACAAAACAAAGAAGAAGCCGCGAAAAAATGCGCTCATTTTCTAGGGCTGATATCGGATAGTTATGAAATTCCACCCTATGAAGCCGCCGAGACGCATTGGGTTTCGAACTTCACGGAAAAAGATTATCAGGATAACGTGCGGAAAACCATCGATTACATAAAAAGTGGCGAGATTTTCCAAGCCAATTTATCTCAGCGACTTGAGTCAAAGCTCCCAAAGGATTTTGACGCGTTTGTCCATTACGTCCATATGCGCGAGATTAATCCCGCACCGTTTGCCTGCTATATGAATTTAGGCGCAGTGAAAATTTCCTCTGCTTCGCCGGAGCGTTTTGTGACTGTAAAAGACGGTCTTGTTGAAACCTGCCCCATTAAAGGTACGCGTCCCCATGTCGAGGATAAAACGCAAGATCGTGCCTTCCGGAGGGATCTTACAAATAGTGAGAAAGACCGCGCCGAGAATACAATGATCGTGGATTTACTCAGGAATGATCTATCCAAAGTGTGTACGCCCGAAAGCATAGATGTGAGCGATTTATGCAAGCTTGAAACGTTTTCAAATGTGCATCATCTTGTTTCCTATATCAAAGGAAAGCTGGAGCAGGATAAAGATTCCATTGATTTACTCGAAGCCTGCTTCCCCGGCGGCTCGATCACAGGTGCGCCGAAAATCCGCGCCATGGAAATTATCGAGGAACTGGAAACAGACCGCCGCGGACCCTATTGCGGTTCAATGGGATATATCGGCTTTGACGGAACAATGGATACGAATATCCTGATCCGCACGCTGGTTTATGATCAGGACGGGGTAAGCCTGCAAGTCGGCGGCGGGATTGTGGCCGATTCCGCACCTATTCAGGAATATCAGGAAACCCTTGATAAAGCCGAGGGCATATTGAAGTCATTCGAAACTCAGAAAGAATCAGACATTCTCAAAAAATCATCTGCCTAATTACACTTTTTGGAAGCGTCATTCCCCGAATTTTTGAAAAAAATTCTAGGGGAATCTGATTTTCTTGTGTATGGATTGCCTTAGAATTTTCTTAAATAGAAAATTCAGGCAATGACACTTATTTAGCGGCTGTAATCTAACTCAATGATCCTGATCATCGATAATTATGATTCTTTTGTGTACACATTGGCGGGCTATGTCAAAAAGCTGGGCCGCGAGACACGTGTTATACGGAATGATGCGCTCCCGGTTGAGGATATTCTTGATATGAAGCCAGAGGCTGTTATCTTGTCTCCCGGCCCTTCTACACCACAAAAAGCCGGAATTTGTATCGAGCTAATCGGGCAATGCGGCAGTACAATCCCTATTTTGGGCATTTGTCTCGGGCATCAAGCCATTGGAGAAGCCTATGGCGGAAAGACCGTGCACAGTAATTACCCCATGCATGGTAAGAGTGAAGCGCTTGAGCATGACAGCACAGGTATTTTTGAAAACATTCAATCTCCGATTATCGCGGGGCGTTATCATTCTCTTGTAACGGAGATTCCTGAAAGTTCCGATCTGGTTGTTACGATCAAAAGCCCTAATGGAGAAATCATGGCCATACGTCACAAGAATTATCCGGTTTATGGCCTGCAATTTCACCCGGAGTCGGTTCTGACGCATTGGGGACTGGACCTAATGAAAAATTTCCTGCATATTGCCGATGAATGGAATAAAAAAGATAAAGATGGAAATAAAACTTTTTCTAACCTCAAATATAATAATCAATGAACAATATTAAATCCTTAGCTGTCTATCTTGGTTCTTCTGGTCTCTGCCGCGATGTTTTCAAGGAAACGGCCCGAAAAACAGGACAAATCATTGGTGAAAGTAACCGTGAACTCGTTTATGGCGGTATGGATGCGGGTCTTATGGGTATTGTAGCAAGCTCCAGTCTTGAATATGGAGCGCATGTTACGGGCATTATCCCGAAAAGCCTAAAAGACAGTGAACGCGTTCACCCGAACCTTAATGAAACTATTCTAGTACCGGATCTATGGGAACGCAAACGCCTGATGTTTCAAAGAGCCGATGTCGTGATTGTACTGCCCGGAGGCTTTGGTACCATTGACGAAGCTTTGGAAGCTCTCTATTGGGCCAATCTATCTTTGCATAAAAAACCTATTGTCTTCGTCAATATTGAGGGCTATTGGGACCATTTAATAGAATTTCTTAAAACGCTGCCTGATATGCCCTATAATTATTACATTGAGGTCAGTAATACAGAACAGATAATTCCAAAGCTGGAAAGTTGGAAAGCTCCGTCAATTATTATCAAGAGCGAAATTAATTATCCCCATTTTGAAGATGATATTTTAAGACAAGATAACAAAGATTTGATCATTGATAACGCCAATATCAAAAACACATATATCCTCGCCACAGCTTTGGGCTTGAAACAACTTGGCAAACATAACCGTCCTATCGGCCTTCTTAATGATAAGGGGCAATTTGACCTCTTTTTGAAATGGGTTAGAACAGCCCAAAATGAGCATTTCATCACACCTAAATGCACGAGACTATTTTCCGTAGCGGGCAGTATGGAGACTCTGGAAGAAGTGCTTAACACACAAAAAGAAACAAAAATAGACCTGCATGAGGAAAAATGGGGGCCAAGCGAGACTGAAACCCATATTGAAATCGTCGAGAAGAATTAAATCAAGCGTCAGAGACGGCCTGAATTTTGGCTTTCACAATGGCAATTTTCTGCTCAATGCGTTTTTTATCGGCCTCTTCTTTTGCAAGATTAAGATCTTCATTCAAATCGGCAAGAGTTTTATCAAGATCGGCCTTGTTAAGCTTGTTCACATTAACCGCACCTTCAGCCAGAACCGTACATAGCTCGGGCGTGATATCGGCAAAACCGCCGGCAATAAACACACGCGCCGGGTCTTTATCATCGTTGGTTTTGTACATCTTCACAACACCAGCCTTTAATGACGTCACTAAAGAGCTATGCCCCGGCAGTACGCCGATTATGCCCTCATCCCCCGGTACAACCACCATACGGTATGAATCAGAAACCAGCTTTTCTTCCGGTGAAACAAGTTCGAATTTAATTTGTGTGTCGCTCATTTTTATTCCTTTTAAAACTACAGAGTGCGCAGTTTTTTTATTTTTTATGCTCACTCAAAGCATAACGCTTTATACCATCTTTCAACAGTTTTGCATTAAAATTTATCAGCAATCCCAAAGGAGATTTAGATAGCTTCATATAGCTCAGAATTTGAGCCTCGTGAACGGGTAATACCTTGTCAACGGCCTTAAGCTCAACAACCAGTTTTTTATTCACCCATAAATCCATTTTATAAGCGTTTTCAAATATATTGTCTTTGTAATTGACTGGCATCGCTGTTTGAACCTGAACGTCAAAACCTTTATTAACAAGCTCTATCGCAAGACATTGCTCATAAATATTTTCCAGCAAGCCGGGACCAAAATATTTGTGCACTTCAATCGCGCAGCCAATAACATCCCGTGTCAATTCGCCGCCCAAATCAGGAAAGTTTGTTATGTTGTTATCGGTCATATTTGTTTCTTTTGTTATAAACTATTTTTTTGACTACAGAGGGCGCAGAGATCGCAGAGATTTTTTATCTTTTTACACATTGCCCATAATATTGGGATGGTATCAGTTTCCCAGAAAGGATACTGTGTCTACTATGAACAGAATTCATTTCTGAATCTATGGCTGTGGTCATAATATTTCCAACTTGTGTTATTTCAACAAAAGAAACACCATAACCATCAATATATTTCACTTCGTTGCTTCCGTTGTTCCCTACGATATAAGATTTATTGGCTTCCTTATCTATAACAAACGTCAATAGAAAGTTTTTCTCGGCATCATGCAAACCTTCTTTATTACTGTAATGTGAATATAGGCATTCATAAGTCTCGGTTGCTAATGCAGGAGATGATAAGAAAACGAAAAATATTATAAAAGAAAATATACTAAAAAAGTCCTTCATTTCCTCTCCCCTCTTCTGCGCGCTCTGCGATCTCTGTAGTTTAAAAAAAATCAGATCCCCGCTTGCGCGGGGATGACAGACGTAGATTAAGCCGCTTCTTTTGCCATTTTTGTGGCTTTTTCGACAACTTGCTCGATTGTGCCGGTCATATAGAAGGCACTTTCCGGCAAGTGGTCATAGTCTCCAGCGACAATAGCCTTAAAGCCTTTGATTGTATCTTCCAAAGACACAAAGACACCAGGTGAACCTGTAAAGACTTCGGCAACATGGAATGGCTGGGAGAGGAAACGCTGGATCTTACGGGCGCGAGCCACGATCAGCTTGTCTTCTTCGGATAGTTCATCCATACCCAAAATAGCAATGATGTCCTGCAGGTTCTTATAGCTCTGCAATGTTTGCTGCACAGAGGCTGCTACATTGTAATGCTCTTCTCCGATCACGCGAGGGTCAAGAATACGGGATGTAGAATCCAGAGGGTCCACAGCCGGATATATCCCTTGCTCAGCAATCTGGCGTGAAAGAACCGTTGTCGCATCAAGGTGCGAGAATGTCGTAGCAGGTGCAGGGTCAGTCAAGTCATCAGCAGGCACATAAACGGCTTGGACCGATGTGATAGAACCTTTATTGGTAGATGTAATGCGTTCTTGCATCTGGCCCATCTCGGTCGAGAGGGTTGGCTGATAACCCACAGCAGACGGGATACGACCAAGAAGCGCGGACACCTCGGCGCCAGCTTGAGTAAAGCGGAAGATGTTATCAAGGAAGAACAGCACGTCCTGACCTTCTTCATCACGGAAATATTCCGCCATCGTTAAGGCAGACAAGGCCACACGGGCACGCGCACCTGGTGGTTCGTTCATCTGACCGTAAACAAGCGCCACTTTTGAGTCCTTGGAAGATCCCGGAACGATAACGCCGGATTCAATCATTTCATGGTAAAGGTCGTTCCCTTCACGGGTACGCTCACCCACGCCGCCGAACACGGACACGCCGCCGTGACCTTTCGCAATATTATTGATCAGTTCCATGATCGTCACAGTTTTACCAACACCGGCACCACCGAACAGACCAATCTTACCCCCTTTGGCGTATGGACAAAGCAGGTCAATAACTTTAATCCCTGTTACAAGGATTTCTGTTTCTGTAGCTTGCTCGGCAAAAGTCGGGGCCTCACGGTGAATAGGCCATGATTGTTTAGCTTTGATTGGCTTGCCCTCGTCAATTTCCTTGCCGATCACATCCATGATACGGCCCAATGTTTCCGGTCCAACAGGCACAGAAATTGCCGATCCTGTATCAATAACGTCTGACCCGCGAACAAGGCCGTCTGTCATATCCATGGCAATAGTTCTCACTGTATTCTCTCCAAGGTGCTGCGCAACCTCAAGAACCAGTTTCTGACCGTTATTATCTGTCTCCAACGCATTCATAATAGGAGGCACATTGCCATCCTCGAATTGAACGTCTACAACAGCGCCGAGCACCTGTAGAATCTTACCTTTTGCCTCTGATTTTGCTTTTGCCATGTTTCGTTTCCTTTTTGTTTAATCTTTCTCAGTTTTTTCAACCATTTGCATTTCGTAACTATCCAAGCCCGGAGCCTTTATAAAAGACTCTTTGGCTTGTTGCAACTGTGTTTGAAACTTTTGAAGTTCCAATAATTTATTGACAATTTTTTCCGCCAGTATCTGCCCCGCTTTTGAATCGCTCGGATAGTGCACTCCGGCTATTTCTCGTCTATGTGCAATTGCCCGCGCAGCATCCAGATATTTATCTGTATTTTCTTCATCCATTTTCGACAAAATCAGGCCTGCCGCATAACTCTGCGTTGCGTGGCCGGAAGGATAAGCCGCGTGTCCTGGGTTATCTATAGCACGTTCTAGTGAAGGTCTTAACTGCGATGGTCTGGGTCTTGAATAATATTTCTTATATTTCAGAATAAAAAAACCAAGCTCCCGGTTCAGAGTCTCCATGACCTTCTCAAAAGCTTCATTCTGGTCTTCTTCTACTAATATCCCTGCATCAGCAAAAGATTGCCAGACAAAAAACTTGTCATTTTCTTCGAATATCATATTGAGTGTTTTTGTATCACGCGCAGTTTTTGACAGTTCGACAAGATAATCCAATTCACCTTGTGTTTCTTCACTGCTGTTAGCCGGAAAAGGCTCAGGTATGAATTCTTCAGAATCTTTTAGTAAAACAGGACCTTTATCAATGAGCTTCAATAAATGCAGGTCCCATTCTTCAATCGGATATCGAATATCATCTATATCTGAATTTGCTGTACTCATTGAAGATGAGAAAACGAAAAGGCCTAAAATAAGAAAATAAGAGCATATCCACTTTGATGTAAGCGGTGTCTTTATTCTAGAATTTTTCCTGTGCTCTTTCATTTCAACTTACACTAATTATCTTGCTTAGATTGCTTCCGCTCCAGAGATAATCTCGATCAGTTCCTTGGTAATATAGGCCTGACGGGCGCGGTTATATACCAGCGTTAGATCATTGATCATCTCGCCAGCATTGCGCGTTGCATTATCCATAGCCGTCATACGGGCAGCATGCTCTCCGGCAGATGTATCAAGCATCGCACGGAAGATCTGAACACCCAAATTACGTGGTAAAAGTTTGGCCAAAATACCCTCTTCATCGGGTTCAAAAGAATAAGGAGAGAGGATTTTATCAGCCGCCTTTTCTTCCTCAGCCTCTTTCTGTCTATCAGCTTCATTGATTTTGAAAGGAATAAGCTGTGGTGACAGAGGCTTTTGCACCATAACAGATTGGAACTCGCTATAAACTATTGTGCAAACATCAAATTCACCAGCTTCAAAACTGCTCAAAATAAAATTCGCAATTTTATCGGCTTCGGCATAGTCAACGCGTTTTTTGCCCAAAACATCCGTAAAGCGTTTAATGATCTGGGGACCGAATTCACGGCGCAAACCATCATAACCTTTGCGTCCAACGCAAATTATTTTCACGTCTTTACCTTCACTTTGCAAAGCCAGAATCTTCTGACGCGCTTCTTTTACAGTATATGCATTAAAGCCACCGCAAAGCCCTCTATCGGCAGTCACAACCACGATCAGATTTACTTTGTCAGATCCGGTTCCCGCCAGAAGTTTTGGACTGGCTGCGCTGACCACGACATTAGCTGATACACGGGCCAACATTTCAGCCATGCTGCTTGCATAGGGTTGGCTTGCTTCGGCCTGCTCCTGAGCACGGCGCAATTTACTGGCTGCCACCATTTTCATAGCCGAGGTAATCTTGCGGGTGGATTTCACCGATTTAATACGGTCTCTATAGTCTCTTAAACTTGGCATATCTTAGTTACAAGTCCTTTAGTTATAAGTTACAAGATTTTTACAGCGGGTTTCTTGTAACTTGAAACCCGCAACTTTTAACTAGATTTAAGCAGCGTTTTTTACACTTTCAAAGCTTTTAGTAAAATCGGTCAGCAGGCCATTAAGCGCTGTTTCAATCGACTCATCCAGCTTTTTCTTCTCACGGATATCAGCCAGAATGCTCTCACCGGCGCTGCGCAAATGCTCAAGCAGGCGGGCTTCATATTTGCCGACATCATCAATAGGCACATTATCGAGGAAACCTTTTGTTCCGGCATAAATCACAGCCACTTGCTCTTCCACCGCCAGAGGTGAGTATTGCGGCTGTTTCAAAAGCTGTGTCAAACGGGCACCACGCGCCAGAAGTTTCTGTGTCGAGGCATCAAGATCAGAAGCAAACTGGGCGAAAGCCTCCATTTCGCGGTACTGAGCCAATTCAAGCTTGATCGAACCGGCGACCTGCTTCATAGCCTTGATCTGCGCGGCTGATCCCACGCGAGACACAGACGCACCTACGTCAATGGCGGGACGGATACCTTTAAAGAACAAACCTGTTTCAAGGAAAATCTGACCATCCGTGATCGAAATCACATTTGTTGGAATATAAGCCGAGATATCACCGCCTTGCGTTTCAATGATCGGCAGTGCCGTCATAGAACCACTGCCATGCGCTTCCGACAATTTACAGGCACGTTCCAGCAAACGTGAGTGAATATAAAACACGTCACCCGGATAGGCTTCACGGCCTGGTGGACGACGAAGCAGCAGGGACATTTGACGATACGCAACGGCTTGTTTAGACAAGTCATCGTAAATCGCCAAAGAATGCATACCGTTGTCACGGAAAAACTCACCCATACAAGCTCCCGCATATGGTGCAAGATATTGAAGCGGTGCAGGGTCAGAAGCCGTAGCTGCAACAACGATTGTATAGTCCATTGCGCCCTGCTCTTCCAGTTCCTTAACCAGTTGTGCAACTGTGGAGCGTTTCTGACCGATAGAAACATACACACAATAAAGATGCTCACTTTCATCTTTAGAGGCATTTACCTTTTTCTGATTAATAATTGTGTCCACCGCTACTGCCGTCTTACCTGTTTGACGGTCGCCGATGATAAGCTCACGCTGGCCACGGCCAATTGGTACAAGTGCATCAATCGCTTTAAGTCCTGTTTGCATCGGTTCATGCACGGATTTACGTGGGATAATGCCCGGGGCTTTAACTTCAATACGGCTAGATGTTTTTGTTTTGATCGGTCCTTTGCCGTCAATCGGATTTCCAAGCGGATCAACTACGCGGCCCAAAAGCTCTTTACCTGTTGGAACCTCAACAATCTTTCCGGTACGGCGAACAATGTCACCTTCTTTGATATCACGGTCATTACCAAACACCACGATCCCGACATTATCGGTTTCAAGGTTCAAGGCCATACCTTTAATACCGTTAGGAAATTCAACCATCTCACCGGCCTGAACGTTGTCCAAACCATAAACGCGCGCCACACCGTCTCCGATGGAGAGCACCTGTCCGATTTCTGCCACATCTGCTTGCGCACCGAAATCTGCGATTTGTTTCTTTAAAATATCTGATATTTCTGCTGCACGAATTTCCATTATTATACAACCTCTCTCAAGTTTTGACCGTTAGTATCACTTTGGCTTGCGCCTTTAACCAATGTTGCGTTCAAGCGTTCAAGCTTGCGACGCACTGAATCATCTATCATGTATGAGCCAATTGTTATGACCATACCGCCTATTATCTCGGGGCTAATTTGCATATCCATAGAGACATCCGAACCCAAAGCCTTCTCTATTTTCTTTTGCAGGTCCTTCGTTTGTTTGGCCGTTATCTTGAAAGCTGTTTCAACTTTAACAAACACTTCTCCATTTTTCTCGGAGACCTTCTTCTTATAGGATGCAATCACACCCGGCAAAGCATTAAGCCTGCCATTTTCAATCAGAACACCCAGAAAATTAGATGTCATTTTCTGGAATTTTCCCTTTTTGGAAATGTCTTTTATGACAGCACTTTGCTGAGATTTACTAATCAGAGGCGCCGCGATAAATCTTGCAAAGTCTTTTGAATCCTCTAACGCTTTTTCCAAAGACGCAAAATCGTCTAAAACTTTATCTACGGCCTTACCTTGCTCTGCAAGATCCAAGAGGGCCAATGCGTATCTTTCCGATACAATCGAAGAGGCTGGCGTGTTGTTGCTCACGTCTGCTTTTCCTTAACTTGAAATAAATTTCTACCTTCAAACATATATTGGGTGCGAGAATTAGCATATGACAATCATGCTTGCAAGTACGAAGACGCGGTTATTTGTATTTTTTTATACACCAAACAGGGCCGCTGCTTCTGCGGGAATAATATCCCAGTCCCAGAATGCAAATTTTTCAGGAAAAAGAGCCATGGCGATAGCTCTGAATACCAGAAGATGAAGCACATAGAATTCAAGCGTATAACGCCCTGTCAGCATGATCAGACCTGACAGAGGTGATGGCAGTTTTTTGGTAAGATTCGGATAGGTCTTGGGTTCGAATTTATATAGCATCAGGGCCGTAGCGGCGGCACCTGCCGCATATATGGTGAATTGGAGATAATTTATCCCGTCATGGCCGATTGCCTCCCACAGAAAGTAATACAGGATACTTGCAACTGCGAAAAGTTTTATATGAGTTGCCTTTAACTTATCGGGCACTATATCCGGATTGCGCGCTACCACCCCCAAAATCACGATTAAGAATACCCCTGTTCCATATTCAAAGAAAACGCTCGTAGGCAGTGTGGTTAAGACAAGCAATAAAAACATACCCCATAAGGTTTCATGTGTCCGCAAAGAGGCAAGAATCAATCTTGAACGAAAATGCCGCGCTATCATAATTGTAAAAAGGATATTGAGCGGAAAAAGCACTTGCCCTGAGACCAAAGATGAGAACGCCACGATAATTGCCCCAAGCCAGATCTGAAACGGAATTTTATCGGAAGATGCATACCCGACCAAAAAAAACCATATCGGTACGGAAAATCTCCCTATAAGGCGAAACCACACTTCATTATCAAAAAAATAATAACCTAAATGGTCGACAATCATAAAAATAATAGCCAGCGTCTTCAAAATATCATAGCTGCTAATCTCTTTGGGTAAGGCTCTTAGGTGTGGACTTAACATATGTTTTTTTCTATAAAGCACTGAGTTATTTTGAATATAAATCATAGGAATCAACACGCATGCAAGAGCTAAAAATTATAAACCGATAAAAGCAAGGACTATATTAATGTTGCAAGCACGCTATACGATCCTCCTTTTTCTGGTGATCATCATTGAAGGATATGTAGTCCTTTCCACCGAGCTTCTTGCAATTCGGCAAAGCATACCCTTTGTCGGGAGCGGAACAGATACAGTTTCCATTATCATCGCATCCGTATTGATGCCTCTGGCTCTGGGCTACCAAGTCGGGGGGCACTTCAAGCCCGTGCGCATCTTTGGAAAAATAATAAATATAAGGAAAAAGCTGATTCTAAATATCTCTATCTCGGCTTTGATATTGTTGCCCGGCTTATCTTATAAATTCCTGAGTTGGTTTTTTCCGTTCCTAACAGAATTAGGTATTTCAAACAGATTAGGGCAGACCGCCGTTTATAGTGTTTTATTTATAGTTATTCCTGTTTACCTTCTTGGGCAGACCGTACCCTTGGTCAGCAATTTTTTTAATAAAGAACATCTTGCAAAAATTACGGGAAAAATACTGTTTTTCTCAACTGTGGGCTCTTTTCTTGGGGCAATATTATCAACACTCGTGCTTATGAGTACTATCGGGGTTAATCATACTGTTACCCTTAATTTTGTACTATTGGCTATTCTTGTTATTTCTCTTGCAAAGAAGAAAAATTCCGCCCCTGTAATCCTGACCTTTATGGTTGCTCTTATGGCTATTGGTATTAATTCCAATGGAACAATGCGTTCTTTTAGATTTGTCAAGCTAAACGAATACCATAATATCTCAGTTTTGTCTTTAAAAAATGGAGACAATCATTTGTTATTGAATGATAATTATTCTTCTCGTTATAACAGGGAGACAGGCGGAAAACACAAATATATCGAGTTTGCGGAGCGTGTTGCAATCCTTCCGATTATGGGCTCCCCTGTGCCAAAAGATATACTTGTCATTGGCGCGGGCGGTTTTACATTTGGTCATCAAGATAAAAAGAACACATATACTTACGTTGATATTGATAAAGATCTAAAAAACATCTCGGAGAAGTATATTCTGGGTGAGCCGATTGGAGAGAATAAAAAATTTGAAGCTACGCCAGCAAGAGCGTTTTTATCCTCTACAAATCAAAAATATGATGTGATCTATCTTGATGCCTATTTAGGCGGCGTAAGCGTGCCCGAACACCTTATTACGAGAGAGTTTTTTCAAGAAATAAAATCCAGACTTAAGGATAAAGGTATTCTTGTAACAAATTTTATTACCTCACCGAATTTCAATAACGTTTTCAGCCGATCTTTGGACAATACGCTAAGATCGGTTTTCCTCCATATTTCACGGCATGTGATCATGGAAAATTATCTGCTTTGGAATGATGATCCGGCAAACATGTCAAATATCGCCTATATTTACCGTCATAGGGACGATTATGATGCAGGACATATCTATACGGATAATAAAAATACAGTCTTCTATGACACACCTAAATCAAAGTTTGTGGCTGATCAGTAGTTTCACAAAAAGCTTTGCGGGTCGATATCGACATAAATTCTTATGTTACTCGGGATTTTGATTTGCGAAATCCAGTTAGAGATCGTTTTTTGAACATTCAGATTCTTATCAGCGCATACCAATAAACGATATCTATATTTTCCCCTTAATCTTGCAAAAGGGGCCGGTGCGGGTCCGAGAGTTAAAATACGCTGTCCATGCTCATTAGCCCCTTGCGGAGATATTTTTCCTAAAGCTTCTGCGGTTTCCCGAACTATATGCTCTTCACGGCCAGAGATAATAATCCCTGCCAAACGGCTATAGGGCGGCATATTTGCCATTTCCCGCTCCGAGGCCTCAATATCGAAAAAGGCCTCACGTTCACCAGCCGCTAACGCCTTCATAATTCTGTGTTCAGGCATCCAGCTTTGCAATAAAACCCGTCCTTTCTTCGCTTCACGGCCTGCCCGTCCCGAGACTTGGTGGAGAAGTTGATAGGTACGCTCGGCAGCACGTAAATCTCCGCCTTGCAGTCCTAAATCCGCATCCACAACGCCCACCAATGTCAGGTTAGGAAAATGATGGCCTTTGGCCATGATCTGCGTTCCGATGATAATATCCACTTCACCGTCAGAGATTTTCTTGAGCATAGATTTCAGGTCTTCGTGACTTTCCGCCGTATCACTGGCCAGCACCATGACCCGCGCATCGGGGAAGTATTCCCTAACCTCTTCGAAGATGCGTTCCACACCGGGGCCACACGCCACAAAGCACTCCTCCTCATTACAAGACGGGCAGGTTTTAGGCATTTTCATGTGATAATCACAGTGATGGCAGTGCAGCTTACCGCTGCGCTTATGTTCCACCAGCCATGCCGTACAACGCGGGCATTCCATCCGGTGACCACAGCCTCGACAAAGAGTAAGCGGCGCATATCCTCTTCGGTTAAGGAAAAGAAGACTTTGGTTTCCCTCTTCCAAATTTTCTTTCAGCGCCTTAATCAAAGCGCGGGAGAGAAATTTCTGACGCTCTAGCTTATCCTCTCGCATATCTATAAGCGCGATATCGGGAAGCTGCGCGCCTCCGTAACGCGCCGGCAGTTCCAGATGCTTATATTTACCCTCCCAGATATTATGGATTGTCTCCAGAGAAGGCGTAGCCGAGACAAGAACAATCGGAAAGTTTCCCAAATGCGCACGCAATACCGCCATATCCCGCGCATGATAAATCACGCCGTCTTCCTGTTTATAGGCCGGATCATGTTCTTCATCCACCACGATCAGCCCTAAATCCTGATAGGGCAGAAACAGCGCCGATCGCGCACCAATCACCACTTTGGTTTTGCCGCTGGCAACACCGCGCCACGTTTCCCTCCTCTGCGCACTGCCGAGACCTGAGTGCCAAAGCGCAGGTAAGCAACCAAATCTCTTTTTAAAGCGATCAAGAAATGCATTGGATAAGGCAATCTCAGGCAAAAGAATTAAAACCTGTTTTCCGTTTTTCAACGCCTGCACAACGCCTTCAAAATATACTTCCGTTTTCCCCGCGCCCGTCACTCCATCGAGCAAAGACACAGAAAATTTATCAGCCCTGATATCCTCTATAATCTGTTGAGCGGCTTCGTTTTGCTGTTCGGATAAATCAATATGCAATCCGGCATCAGGATTGAGATAGGAACACGGTGCAGTTCCAAAAACCTCGACCATTTCCAGCAGGTTTTTTTGTGCCATGCCTTTAATCACCGATGCTGTGCACCCTGCCATTTCTGCAAGCTCTGAAGCGCTGTAAGCTTGCCCTTCAGCTATGACTTCCAAAACTTTTTTGCGCTTCTCAGGCAATTTATCAGGAATTTTTGAAATCTTCTTCTTATAGGCAATAGAAGGTTTGGGCGGATTAAGAGCTGCAGGTGCAGATAAAGACATTTTTAAAACCATGCCTTTTGCTGAAAGCGTATAATTTGCCACCCAATCTATAAATTTACGATGAATGCCAGACATGGACTTTAATGGGTATTTGGAAATAACCGATTTCAGCTTTTTAGGCTCCACATCACCGGTCCCCTCACCCCAGACAACGCCTGTAATTTCCCGATTACCCAAAGGAACACAGATATAATCTCCGGCCTGTAAATCAAGATCCTTTGGCACAGCATAATCATAAGCCTTTTCCACCGGATACGGCACAAGAACCGAGACGGTTTTACCTCCCGGAACGACCTGTTTTTCTTCCTTTTCCTCTCCGAATAGAGAAATCTGTGACATGAGTTAAATGACTTTCGTAAAACACTCTTGCATGGCTTCAAGAATCCGCGTACCACACTTATATCTAATATATTGATGTAAAAATCATAGCCCTGATTGGCTGGAAAAGAAAGGATTTAACCCCGATGAAATTTTTTGTAGATACCGCAGATATTGATGACATTAAAGATCTAGCCTCTACGGGTCTTTTAGACGGTGTTACAACAAACCCTTCTCTGATTGCCAAATCAGGCAAGGAGTTTATTCCGCTGATCAAGGAAATATGCGAAGTTGTTTCCGGTCCGGTGAGCGCCGAAGTCGCCGCGACAGATTACGAAACCATGCGCAAAGAAGCCGAAGTCTTGCGTAAGATCGCCGATAATATTGCCGTAAAAGTGCCTCTGACGCCTGCTGGCCTGAAAGTCTGTAAAGAGCTTTCAGATGACGGCACTATGGTAAACGTAACGTTGTGTTTTTCAGTTGCGCAAGCTCTGCTCGCAGCCAAAGCAGGTGCGGCTTTTATTTCGCCTTTTGTTGGGCGTTTGGATGATATCGGTCAAACAGGCCTTGATCTGATCGCCGAAATTGTGACGGTTTACTCTCAATATCCGAATTTTGATACCGAGGTTCTTGTGGCTTCTGTGCGCAATCCCCTTCATATTACCGAAAGCGCGAAGATGGGCGCAGATGTGGCAACGTGTCCGCCTAATGTTATCCGCCAGCTCTATAATCACCCTCTTACGGATAAAGGGCTAGCCGCCTTTGTCGAAGACTGGAAAAAGACCGGACAGAGTATTTTGTAAATTATTGTCATCCCGAGCGAAGTCGAGGGATCTAAAAAGATTCCTCCATGCCCCCGCTTCAAGTGCGGGGTTAGTCGGAATGACATTTAGGATTTCTTATTAAGCACCTGTGTGGTAGACTGTGCCTTATGTCGAGCGTAACTCAAAATATAGATACCCCCATGACAGAAAAAGATGTTCTGGACTTCCTTCGTGAAAATCCTGATTTTTTGCAGAATAATCCGCAAGCCTGCGATTATCTGACGCCGCCTGCTCCGATGCGGAAAAAAGGCGTCGTTGACTTTCAAAGCTACATGATTGAGCGGCTTAAAACTGATAAAAATGAAGTCCTGAATTCAACCCGCGAGATTATCGAAAATGCGCGGTCCAATATGAATAACCAGCAGCGCATCCATAAGGCTGTTCTGCGCTTGCTAGAAGCCAAAAGCTTCAATGATTTCATCCAATCCATTACCATTGATTTATCAAACCTTATGGATGTTGATATTGCTGTCCTTCTGATTGAATCCAACGGCGAGGATATTCCGCATGTGCCGCAACCCGGCATCCGCATTTTACCCGAAGGCACAGTCGATCAATGGATGGGCACGAAAGAAGTCATGCTCCAAAGCGATATTTCCGGTATTGAAGCCATATATGGCGGGGCTTGCCCTTTGGTCCAATCCCAGATTTTGCTCAAAATCAGTATTTCTATGGATACGCCGCCGGCAATCCTGGCCTGTGGCAGCCGTGATCCGAACATGTTCCATGATGGTCAGGCCACCGATCAGGTTGCTTTCTTGGCCCGCGTGATTGAGCGGTGCTTCCAGATGTGGCTGGATTTGCCGCGTTAAATTCTTTGTCCTTATATATGGGCGTCACCCTTGCGAAAGCAGGGATCTATTCAAATAAGACCAACCAGATTCCAGATTTCGCTGGAATGACATCGAAGGTTTAAAAAATTTTAAAATGAAACACAATATACTTGCCCTTTGTGCTTCCGATCTTTCGGCTCAAATTCTGAAGTGGGAAGATTTTTTACGCACGGAAAAGCATTGCTCCCGCCATACGCTGCGCGCCTATATTTCCGACCTTTCGCATTTTGTAGAATTTCTGTTTAACCATTTTGGTAAAAACCCGTGCCTGAACGACCTTTCCGAAGTCTCGATCAAGGATTTCCGGAGCTGGATGTCAAAAAAAGCAATGGACGGCACATCAAATGCCAGTCGCGCACGAAGCCTTTCAGGGATCAAGAATTTCCTAAGCTGGCTGGACAAGCAAGGCATTGTGCATAATGCCGCTATCAAAGCTGTGCGCACCCCCAAAAGGCCGCATAAAATCCCGCGGCCTATCCATGAAACACAAGCCATTGAGTTGGTTCACAATGCCCACATACTGGAAAAGCAGGACTGGATCGGTTTGCGTAATATTGCCTTATTCACCTTGCTTTATGGATGCGGATTACGGATCGACGAGGCCTTATCTTTGAACCTATCGGATTTGCCGCGAGATGGTTTTTTGCGCGTGGTTGGAAAAGGCAGCAAAGAACGGCAAGTGCCGGTACTGGAGGATGTAGAGAACATGCTCGCCGCCTATCTGAAGGAATACCCCTACCCGATAGAATCTCATCGCCCTATTTTCATTGGCGCGCGCGGCGGGCGCCTTAATCAGGGCGTGGCTCAAAAAGCGATGCGGGATTTGCGACGGACTTTTGGCCTGCCGGAGAATATCACCCCTCATGCCCTGCGTCACAGCTTTGCCACGCATTTGCTCCAAAACGGGGCAAATCTTAGAGAAATTCAGGAGCTTCTCGGACACTCATCACTCAGCACAACACAGCGCTATACAGAGGTAAATGCGGAAGAACTCATGCGGATTTATAATGCGGCCCACCCAAGGGCGTGATTCTGCCATTAATGTGGGTAAGTTGCCTTTAATGAACGACCGCGCTGCTTGCAGTGCAGTGCATGACGTCATTACCCGCCTGTTACACGCTTTATGCGGGTAACCTGTGCGGGTAATCCATATGCTGGATTTCTGGATTGCACGGACAAGCCGTGCAATGACGAAAACGCCCCAAGGGGCGGGGAATAATCCCGAAGATTTTAAATATGAATAGGCCGTTTATGCACTGCCAGAGCCGCCTCTTTCACCACTTCGGTTAAAGTCGGGTGGGCGTGGCATGTACGGGCAATATCCTCGGCTGTGCCTTCAAATTCCATGACGCTGACAATTTCCTGAATGAGATCACCTGCATTTGGCCCCAAGATATGCGCGCCCAGTATGCGGTCTGTTTCCTTATCGGCCAATATCTTGACAAAGCCTTCGGTCATGCCCATTGCACGGGCGCGGCCATTGGCCATAAAGGGAAACTTGCCTGCGTTATAAGCAATGCCTTCTTCCTTAAGTTCTTCTTCTGTTTTTCCGACATTGGCAACTTCCGGCCATGTATAGACCACACCGGGGATCATATTGTAGTCAATATGTCCGCTTTCGCCCGCCAGAAGCTCGGCAAGAATAACGCCCTCATCTTCGGCTTTATGGGCAAGCATTGGCCCTTGGATCACATCACCAATGGCAAAGATGCCCTCCACAGAGGTTTCAAAAAACTCATCGGTTTTGATCTGCCCGCGCTCGGTCATCTCAACACCCAGCTTTTCAAGCCCTAATCCTTCTATGTAAGGTTTGCGGCCAATTGCCATCAGAACGACATCGGCGCTGATTTTCTCGGCCTTGCCACCAGAAGCAGGTTCAACGGTAAGCTCAACGCCCTTGGCAGAAGTTTTTGCGGCTGTAACTTTGCTGGAAAGTTTAAACTCCAGACCCTGCTTTTTAAAGACCTTAAGGGCCTCTTTACGCACCTCGCCATCCATGCCGGGTAGAATATTATCCAGAAATTCAATGACTGTGACTTTGGCGCCCAGACGTCTCCAGACTGTACCAAGTTCCAGACCGATCACGCCGCCGCCAATTACAACCATAGTTTTCGGCACTTCCGGCAATTCGAGCGCTCCGGTAGAAGAGACAATCTTCTTCTCGTCAATTTTGATACCGGGCAAGGAAATCACATCTGAGCCAGTCGCAATAATGATGTTATCGGCTTCATAGGTTTTCTTGCCGACTTTGACTTTTCCGGCCTCGACAATTTCGCCGGTGCCTTCGATAGAAGTAATTTTATTTTTCTTAAACAGAAATTCGATGCCTTTTGTATTGGCATCCACAACGCCTGTTTTGTGCTTCATCATGCCTTTAAGGTCCAGCTTGGGGCTAACCTTAATGCCCATATCACCCATGTGGGATTGCGCATCCTCAAATTTCTCCGAGGCATGAAGCAAGGCTTTGGAAGGGATACATCCGATATTCAGGCATGTGCCGCCAAGTGTTTTGCGCTTTTCGATACAAGCGGTTTTCATACCTAATTGCGCGCACCGGATCGCCGCGACATATCCACCCGGACCGGCACCAATCACAATCACATCAAATTTATCAGACATTGTTTTAAGCCTTTATTTTTTGATTATTCACACTAAACTTATTCTTACAGCAAACATACTTAAGAATCGAGAGACAAGTATCAGAAAAATACAGATTTTTAAGTCTTTTTAAAGCCAGAAAATTTAATATATGTGTAAAATTTCAATTTTGAGTCATTCGCAAAAAAAACTCGGAAACATATAAACTTAATGGACTACTTCAAACAACAAACAGGCTTTTCGGAAGAGCATCTTAAAGATATCGGGGTCCGGCTTATTAGCCAGAGCCATAAATCTGCCCGTGAAAGTGATCATCATCGCTATCATGTCGGCTCGGCGATTTTAAGTCTGGATAAAAGCGGTGATGAGCGGGATATAAAAACCAACGCTAACAGAATACCGGCGTTTTTGAAGAGCAAAGGCTTTGACTCCCATCAAAAAATCGGTGACGGCAGCACGACAGTACATGGAGAATTTCCGCTTCTTTATCACGTGCCGCCCTCGAAACATATTTTCTTGGGGTGCAACACGCCGACATGTGCAGCTTGCCTGAAATCAGCGGTGATGCGCGGGGTCGATGCTATTTTTCTTGATGCAAGCAGCCTGCCCGGCATGAAAAATCCCCAAGATCAGGAAAATCCATGGACGCAAGACCGTGCTTATTTCTGGAATACTCTTATTCTGCCTATTGCCGAAGCTGCACAAATCCCTGTTTATGCCGTGAATATGGAACAAGAAAGGCTCAGCCTTGTTAATAATGGTCTTCCTCCGGTACAACGGCCCAAAGCGGGCACTCACGCAAGGATATTACAGGAAAAAGAGCTGAAAGATCTCGCGCATAACCCTTCGCTTTACTTATCAAAAGCCAGAGGCGTAAGAGCCGCTATCGGCGTTGCGCGACATAAAAAAATGGATACACATCACTTTATTTACGCCGAAGATTGCCATCCGCCCGGCTTCACGCAAGAATACGGCGATGAAATGCAGAAGCGTTTTAAAGACGAACATTACCGTTTTCCACTCGATCCGATTA
Source organism: Alphaproteobacteria bacterium (assembly GCA_029880245.1). Taxonomy (GTDB): domain Bacteria; phylum Pseudomonadota; class Alphaproteobacteria; order Micavibrionales; family Micavibrionaceae; genus UBA1672. The sequence goes on along the minus strand of JAOUOR010000004.1, from coordinate 13,159 downwards.
TTCATATGTGTATGGAAGCTTCGAAGCATAATCTGGAATTGATGGATGGACGGATATTGTCGAATTATGTGCCGAGTTCCGGCCGCCAGCTTGATCTGGCCCATATTGGCCTGTCACATATATTCCTGACTGACGGGCATTTGCCGGCCTCCAGTGATGCTCAAAAAGCCATGGAGCAGCTCTCGGAGATCGGGGCAATTGATTATACAGTGATGAAACCAGATGATGTTCTCAAACGGCTTTTGAAGGATGAGAAAATAAAGACAGATTAGGATAAGCTGTATACGCATCCTGATGTCAATCAGGATCTGAGAAGTGTGGTAAAGAGATTCTGACTTTCGTCAAAATGCAAGGGAAGCAGGAAATTTGCGTCCAGCAACGGCTGAAGCCGCGGTGTTGGTGTTTTCAGACCTAATCGGCATATTTCCAGCGCTTATATATTGTCACCACAAGTATCAACGTAATAAAAAATACATTTACGCTATTGACGATGATTAATTTTAGATCCGGCAAAATATAAATACTATAGAGAAGGCTTATAACAGCAGGATATTCCCAAATGGCCCAGGCCAGAATTGATATATCTCTACATGGTCCCCTTGACCGCAATAATCTGAAGGCCTGCGGCAAATAACCAATGGCGACAACAATACCTACGATCGAGTACAGGAAATCGATTATATCCAACACGCGAACTTAAACATCCAGCAAGAGGCGCTGCGGGTCTTCGATAGCTTGTTTAATACGCACCAAGGAGCTTACGGCTTCGCGGCCATCAACAATGCGATGGTCATAGCTTTGCGCCAGATACATCATCGGCTTGACTTCGATCTCGCCGTTTTTACCAACCATCGGACGCTTTTGGATTGTGTGCATTCCCAAAATACCTGATTGCGGCGTATTGAGGATTGGCGTCGACATCAGCGAGCCAAACACACCGCCATTAGTGATGGTGTAAGTCCCGCCCGTCATTTCATCCATGCCAAGCTTCCCGTCGCGCGCGCGTTTACCGAAATCAACGATCTTGGCTTCGATCTCGGCCATGCTCATCTGATCAACATCTTTGAGCACAGGGACGACAAGACCTTGCGGAGTAGAAACCGCAACACCGATATTATAGTAGTTTTTATAGATGATATCTTCACCGTCAATCTCAGCATTAATAGCCGGAAACTCTTTCAGAGCTTGAATAGTGGCCTTGATAAAGAAGGACATAAAGCCAAGCTTGACGCCGTGTCTCTTCTCGAAAATATCCTTATATTCATTGCGCAGATCCATAACAGGCCCCATATCGACCTCGTTAAAGGTGGTGAGCATAGCAGCCGTGTTTTGTGCCTCTTTCAGACGACGGGCAATTACCTGACGCAGCTTTGTCATCTTTACGCGCTCTTCACGCGGGCCGGTTTCACGCGGCGCGGCAGGAGCAGAAGCTGCCGGAGCCGGAGAAGGTGCTGCTGAAGACCCGCCCTTAGCAGATTTTAGATAATCCTCTACATCCTGCTTGCTCAAACGGCCATCTTTACCGCTTGCAGGGATTTGCGCAGCGTTCAGATTATTATCATTAATGAGTTTGCGCACGGCAGGTGATGTTTTAACATCTTGAGACGGTGCAGCCTTGGGGGCTTCTTTCTTTTCACCCTTGGGCGCACTCGCTGCCTTTTCTTCTTTCTTGGCAGGTTTTGCTGTATCATTGGCCACAGCACCCTCTTCCATTTCACCAAGAATAGCGCCGACTTCAACACTGTCACCCTCACCGACAGAAATCTTGACAATCACACCATCGGATGGTGCGTTGACTTCTAATGTGACTTTGTCGGTTTCAAGCTCCACAATCGGTTCATCCGCTTTAACCGGATCACCCTCCCGTTTTAGCCATTGTGCTACAGTTGCTTCCGCAACAGATTCTCCCAGTGTAGGAACTACAATTTGCGTCATAATCCGTGCTCTTTTCTCGTTTTCCAATTCATTGCTTTCGCTTGATAAAATTTCAATATTTTACGCAGAGATAGCACTTTTTAGTTATACTCAAAAGTCACAGAATGCAATAGGGTTTGAACAAATATCTACTATAAAGCACTCTAAAAATGTGTCCAGCCCGTATCGGGACCGGCAAAAACTTTTTTTTCATTTTCCATCAAGGCCTGTTTCTCCTGATCGCCGGTAAATTCACCGATAATCATAGGCGTACAATTTTGTGCTTTGAGATGTTCCATCACTGTTTTTGCATGTTTGGGCGGAACGGCCAGAACAAGCTCGTAGTCATCTCCCTTACCAAGCGGCTCCAGTGGCTTTACCAGCCCCTCTCCCAGAGCCGCCTGCATTTCCTGTGAGTACACAAAATTGTCCAGTTTTGTGATTGACCACAGGCTAGAGGCTTCGCAAATATGACCTAAATCCGCTAAAAACCCGTCTGAAATATCCGCAGCAGCATGGATATATTCTGTGATACCCTGTATTTCAAGAATTCTGGGCCGGGGCAATCGGTAACGCTCTATGGCTTTAGGGTATTTTGAAGGGTCAATGTTGTTTTTCAAGGCACAAAGCCCCAGATAGGCATCACCAACCGGACCGGTTATGATGATAAGATCTCCATCCTTTGCACCAGAGCGCCGCAAGGCTTTTCCTTTTGGCACAATCCCTAGGGCCGTTATAGAGAGACTTAGAAGTCCTCCCTTTATAGAGGTCGTATCCCCGCCGGAACAAAATATGCCGTAATATTTCTGCTCCTCCAACAAGGTCTTTGTGAAAGCAGCCAGCCAGTTTTTATCGGGCTTATTTAGGGCTAAATTTAATTGATAGGAAAATGGTTTGGCCCCCATTGCCGCAAGGTCGGAAAGATTCACGCGCAAGGATTTGCGGGCTATATTCTCAGGCGTCTCACCTTCAAAGAAATGAACCCCTTCATTGAGCGTATCGCTCGTGACGACCAGTTCATGATCTTTTGGAATCTCCAGCACCGCCGCATCATCTTTGAGATCATCATGGCCTTGGGTCAAGGGTTTGAAATATTGTTCTATAAGATCAAATTCATTCACTCAATTTTATCCGCATATTTTTTGAACGCTATAATACCCAAAGTCCACGGTATTTCCGCAACGATTGTAAAGACAATCACTTCGGGGGGAAAATATAATAAAGCCAGTCCAGAACTCAGTCCCGTATTATTCACACCCGAACATAGTATATATGTTTTGCGATCCGTAGGGTTGCCGCGCATAAAAAACAGCCACGCAGCCCCATAAAGCACTGCGAATAAAACACATCCGGTTAATACCATAAAAAACACATCATCAAGGTTGTCCAGAATATAGTTTTTTTCCAGAGCCGTCACGATGGCAATCATCAAGGCAATACATATCGTCGCATAAAATCCTGCATCCCGCCGGACAATATATTTTACTTTTTCAATTTTACGAATAACTGCAAAATACAAAAAGGCCGGTAAAAAGATGCTCAAACCCAATGTTGTAAAGAAATTCAGAATATCAATTCGTAGATTTGCACCTTCACTGAGTGTGATATAAAGAATAACTGTGATCGCGGCAGGTGCCAGAGCATTCGTCACAACAGTCGAGGATAAGGCCAATGACGTATTCGATCGGGTCAGCAAAGCGATCGAAGCCGCTGAAGCTCCTACAGGGGCAAGAGCTATGAGCAGAACACCGATGGCATATTCAGGAACGGTATATAATGCTGCATAATAAACCATAATAGGCAAAAACAAAAATCTGATCCCGTAAAAAGACAAAGCCGATTTCAGGTTAATATGCCTTAATTCCTCTATCGTGACTTTCGAACAGGAAAAGAAGATCGCTATAGAAATCAAGATCATGCCTGATGATCGCGGGAGATGTTCCAGACCAGGCAATATCAACCCCAGAATAACTGCGAGGATCATGATTAAATTAAAATGTCTGGCTATCCAGTCCTTCATATATTGTTTTTCCATCCATGATGCACAGGCCCGTGCCCGCAACCTACATCGAGTTCCCCGGCATGAGCAAGAGCTTTGGTGAGATAGTTTTTGGCCGCCCCGCAGGCTTCTTCCAATTCCATTCCGTGACCAAGATAAGCTGCAAGTGCAGAAGATAAAGTGCAGCCTGTACCATGTGTATTTTGTGTATCAATACGCTCCGCCTCATAAGTTTTTGTTATACCGCCGGTTTTGGCCAAAACATCAAGGGCTTGTAAGGTTTTTAAGTGGCCGCCCTTTAAATAAACCGCCTCACATCCCAATGATAACAATCCTAACGCAGCCTCTTCCATATCCAGCACAGCCTTGCGCGAGAGTTTTTCTGCCTCGGGGATATTGGGGGTCAGAACATCAGCCAGCGGAATCAAATGCTCTTTCATGGCCTCCGCCGCATCAGCGGAAATCAGGCTATCCCCGCTCGTAGAAACCATTACGGGATCAAGGACTATATTAGGGGACTGGTATTTTTCCAAAATATCGGCAACGACCTTAATAATTTCCGCATTGGACAGCATCCCGATTTTGACGGCATCAACGTGAATATCCTGAAAAATAGCTTCGATTTGCTGCCTTACAAAAGCTTCGTCCACATCCATTACGCCAGATACGCCTTGCGTATTTTGTGCGGTCAGCGCTGTTATCACCGCCATGCCATACCCGCCAAGAGCCGCAAATGTTTTGAGGTCTGCCTGTATTCCAGCACCACCGGAAGGATCAGAACCCGCTATGGAAAGGATATTGGGTGTTTTTTTCATGAAATGGAGTTAAGCAGTTCACGCGCTGCCATGCAAGGGTCTTCACTTTCCGAAATACTGCGCATCATGGCCACGCCATGCGCTCCAGCCATCATAACCTGAGCAGCATTTTCGGGCGTTATACCACCGATGCCTATAACAGGAACGGGAGAATTTTTAACCAACTCAGAGAATTTATCAAACCCCAATACAGCTTTGTCCGGTTTGGTAAGTGTCGGGAAAAACGGGCCAGTGCCCACATAATCGACACTTAACGGATCGAGCGCTGTGAAATGCTCAGGCGTAAAAGCCGTAAGCCCCAGAATTTTATCCGGCCCTATAATCTTGCGGGCTTGATCTGCGCTTAGATCTTCTTGCCCGATATGCACGCCATCTGCATTGATTTCGGCGGCAAGCTCTGCGTGATCATTAAGGATAAAGGGAATATTTGTGCCTTCCAAAACCAATTGAATGGCAAGAGCTTCTTCTTTGATCTGGACAAGATCACCGCTCTTATCGCGGAGTTGCACAGCCGTTACCCCGCCCCGTACAGCCGCAGCAACGACATCGGCAACAGGCCTCCCGAGACAGCAAGACGGGTCGGCAATGAAGTAGAGTAAGGGATTAAAGTTTTTTCTGTTCATATATTATAGTCATTTACGTTTATTTTATGACAGCAAAGACAGCGCGAAATACGCGCTGACATTATGGATCCCCGCCGTTTTAATTCGCTGCGCTCATCGCGGGGATGACAGTTTAAGAAGAAACACTCAGCGCCTCGTCAACCAGAGCATTCTGCTCAGCTGCATGGCGACTTGCCAGACCTGTAGCAGGTGACGCAGATGCCTTGCGGCCTACATATTTCGGACGCCCGGCCTTATGCTTAAGATCGGTTAAAACGCCTTCAATCAACCGGTCAACAAAGAACCATGCGCCTTGGTTATAGGGTTCTTCCTGACACCAAACGATATCGGCATTTTTAAACGGTTTAAGCTCATCTGCCAGAGCCTTGTGCGGGAAAGGATAGATTTGCTCAAGGCGCATAATATAAACATCCTTAATTTTACGGTCACGGCGTTCCTGCAACAGGTCGTAATAGACTTTTCCTGTGCATAGAACTACACGTTTGATTTTATCGGCAGCCACTAATTGATCCCTGTCATTATCCCAAAGGACACGATGGAAAGTGCTGCCTTCGGTGAACATATCCATATCAGAGACAGCCAGTTTATGCCGGAGCAAGGATTTTGGTGTCATCATCACAAGAGGTTTACGGAAATCACGGTGCATCTGACGGCGCAAAGCATGGAAATAGTTCGCAGGAGTCGTACAGTTACAGACCTGCCAGTTATCATCCGCGGAAAGCTGCAAGAAACGTTCAAAACGAGCCGAAGAATGCTCTGGCCCCTGCCCTTCGAAACCATGCGGCAAAAGAAGAACAAGCCCTGACATGCGCAGCCATTTACTTTCACCCGAACAAATAAATTGGTCGATCATGACTTGCGCGCCATTGGCAAAGTCTCCAAATTGCGCTTCCCACAGAACAAGCGTCTTCGGATCAGCCAAAGAAAATCCGTATTCAAATCCAAGCACAGCCATTTCTGAAAGCGGGCTATCATGGGCTTCGAATTTAAGAGGTTTCGGAGCAACTTTTTTAAGTGGAATATATTGTTTCTCCGTTTCCTGATCATACCAGATCGCATGACGCTGCGAGAATGTGCCGCGCCCGACATCCTGACCGGAAAGGCGCACGGAGTATCCTTCATCAAGCAAAGTTCCAAAAGCCATGGCCTCAGCCGTAGACCAGTCAAAGTCCTTGCCGGTTTCAATCATTTTGGCACGTGCATCAATCACACGTTCGAGCTTTTTATTGATGACAAAATCATTAGGAATAGTCGTAACAATCCCGCCGACTTTCTTGAAATCCTTTTTCTTCACGGCTGTATCGCCGCGACGATCGTCGCCATAAGCAACTTTCATATCCGACCATGCGCCGCCAAGGAAATCTGCCTCATCCGGCTTGTAGTTTTTAGAAGCTTCAAAAGCTTTTTCCAAACCGTCATTGTAATTATCGCGAATAGCATCGGCTTCTTGCTCGGTTAAGACGCCTTCATTGATCAACTGACGGGCATATTTCGAACGGGCTGTCTCCTGCTTTGCGATCTTCTGATACATTAATGGCTGTGTGAAGGCCGGCTCGTCCCCTTCATTATGTCCGTAGCGGCGGTAACAGAAAATATCGATGACGACTTCCTTTTTAAAAGTCTGGCGGAATTCCGTAGCGATACGCGAAACATGCACAACGGCTTCGGCATCATCGCCATTTACATGGAAAATCGGGGCATCAAGCATCTTGGCCACATCTGTAGAATACGGGCCGGAGCGCGAGAATTTCGGCATAGTGGTAAAGCCAATCTGGTTATTGATGACGATATGAATCGTGCCGCCAACGCGATATCCCGGCAATTCGGAAATCATAAAAGTCTCGGCGATGATACCTTGTCCGGCAAAAGCGGCATCCCCGTGCAAGAGAAGCGGCACAGTCTCTTTATATTCCTTATCGCGCTTTTGATACATTTTGGATCGGACCTTACCAATCACAACCGGATTGACAAATTCAAGGTGAGAGGGGTTAGCCGTCAAAGACAGGTGAACTTTATTATCATCGAACTCACGATCGCTCGAGGTGCCAAGATGGTATTTCACATCGCCAGAGCCAAGGATGTCCTCCGGCGTCGAGGATTTCCCCTGAAACTCGGAGAAAATTGCCGTAAAGGATTTCCCCATCACATTGGCCAGAACGTTCAAACGTCCACGGTGAGCCATGCCGATCACCATTTCATTCATGCCCAGCTGGCCGCCGCGCTTGATTATTTGCTCGATCGCCGGAATCAGGGCTTCTCCGCCATCTACGCCAAAACGCTTGGTACCAGTATGTTTTTTGTGTAAGAACTGTTCAAAGCCTTCTGCTGCTGTCAGGCGCTCAAGAATAGCTTTTTTTCCCTCTACGGTGAATTCGGTTTTGTTGCGCGGTTCTTCGATACGTTCCTGAATCCATTTGCGCTGCGCGGGGTCGCTCAAATGCATATATTCCACACCGATTGTGCGACAATAAATATCATGCAGCGCCGCCATGATCTCACGCAAGGTTGCACTTTCCATGCCCAGCAAGCCATTGATAAATATCGGGCGATCAAAATCATTATCTGTAAAACCGTAATGTTCGGGCTTTAATTCGGGGTGCTCCTCAATCGGTTTCATCCCTAACGGATCAAGATTAGCCAGCATATGACCACGGAAACGGTAATTCCGGATCAGCATAAGCGCGCGGATAGAATCTTGCGCAGCTTGCCTGACATCGACCGAGGTCGCTGCGGATTTTCCGGAAAGTTTATGCTTTTCCGCATCCGGATAAAAATCATTGGCCGGAGCAAGGGTTGCACTGCCGAAATGGCGGGCACTCTTGATATTTTCTTCCGGTGTCCAGCTTGCGCCCGACATCTCGCGGAGCAATGAGCTCTCCGCATCACCCAGATCATCAAAAAACCCGCGCCAACTCTCATCCACGTTTGCCGGATGTTTCAGGTATTCACCATATAAATGAGCGATATATTCGGCATTTACGCCACTCAAGAATGTGGTATCGGGTTGTGTCTGTGTCATGTTCGAAAGTGCCTTGATCTTGAAATTTTCACCGTATAGAGGTTTATGCTTCGGAGCATAAAAGTCAAGGCCGGAAATGAAGAGAAATTCGGGTTTTGTGCCTTTTATCCGGAAGGAGAGAGGCCTGGCTGAGTAGCGCCTGGTTTTCTATGTGCTGTTTTAGTACCCTTAAGCTCATCAGATGCCCGAGTGATTTGATCTGTGCCTTTGCCATCGAATTTTGCAGAAAGCTTTGACGAAGATTCTTTTACTCCGCCATTATTAAAGGCGAGTTGGGTACCGGATTGTGGAGCAGTTAAAGCCACCGCCGTTATCTTCTCCTCACGTATATCAATGGCACGCTCTAAAGCATTCTTGAAATCGGCAACGCGAACTGGCGTTTGTTTATTCCATTTCGATTTACCAAGATTGACAATAGCTTGTTCATAATTTCCGCTTTTGATTTCTTTCCATGTATCCTGAAATATATTTGTCCAACCTGTTCCTAATTGGAAATTTACAGAAACCAAAGCCTGTACAAATTTTGCGTCATTGATATTTGCTTCCTGTGCCTGCCGGAGTGATGCCTTGTAGGATTTTGACAAGTCTTTCTCCAGTAGTTTCATAACTTCAGCATCTGAAATCACATCCCCCATTTTATAAGGCTCGCCACTTTTTATAAGATGCCCAACACCAACATGTGGCTTTCCTTTTACCAAATGCACATCATTACGAAATCCTTCACGCTTAAGAATATCAGCAAGCACTTCCTGCCATTGCTTTTTATTTAATCCGGCACCTTTCTCAATATTTGCCGATGGCGGGGCAGATTTTGCTGTTTGCTTGTGAGTGTCAGGCTTTCCGGCATCCTTCTCAACTTTTTCCAATGGCGGCGCTATCACATCAGAAGATTTTGTTGTTTGCTTGGGGGTGGCGTCAGGCTTTCCGGCATCCTTCTCAACTTTTGCCAATGGCGGCGCTATCACATCAGAAGATTTTGTTGTTTGCTTGGGGGGGGCGTCAGGCTTTCCGGCATCATCCTCAACACTTTCCGGGGGCGACACTAGCTCATCGGAAGGTTTCGTTGTTTGCACGTGGGTGTCATCAAACTCTTCGGTATCATCCTCAATACTTACCGATGGCGGCACAAACAAGCCGGAATTCGCTTTTTGCATTTTGGCATTAAGCTTTTCGGTATCATAGGAAAAGGATCTAGCCACATCTTCGGGTGATTTATTATTATTGCGGTGCGTCTCTTTGCGCTTTTTTAATTCCGGAACCTCTACACCTGTAACATCTGAAAGAACCTCGGCATTAGCCTCTGAGTCATTTCCTGAAAAAAAGCTTAGAAGAATAAGTATAAGTGCAAAATTCTTTTGAGAATCATCTAGATTATCATAAGAACGTTTTTCGTTTTTTTCGGTAAAGTTCTTGGTGAGATCTAGATCCCAATCATCGAAACCGCTTTGATCTTTAGTATCTTTGCTCAAAATAACACCCTTTTATCTTTATTTTCACCCGTTACATCAGGCATTTTATTGTATTCAACCAATATTCCCCCGATTTTACAGGAAAAACACAGTAAAGGTCAAATTTTTTATGCGGCCTACGCGATTTACCCTATCATACCACCCACTGTGGTGGTAGGGCGTTGTTCCTCGGTCATCATCAACTCTTGGTCAGGTTGTGCGCCAGTATTCGTGCCAGCTGCGCTACCACTACCACCGAAGGCAGACTTACCGCCAAGGGTATTGCTCATAGCTAACTTAGCTAGACCTGCATTATTAGTAACCACTTCGGGGGGGGTCCAATTATAAGCCACTGCGTTTGGATCATGGTTCATTTTTGTAAAATCAGTATCAGCAAAAGATATATAAGCATCACCAGACGGCTCAATACCATTGGGGTCCGGCACAAACGCTGCCGCTGTGATCTCTTGCTGGAATTGAATACCAGAGATATAGGAACCGGCGATCGGGGCAACAGTCTCAATCTGGGCTTCAGCCACTAAGGGCTGGGCATTCATAATTTGCTCCATATAGGGGTCCATATCCCCTATCAGCCTAACTTTTGGATTATTTGGATCCGCCTCGACTTCATTCTCCACGGCTGCAATCAATTCACTTACTTGCTCATTTGTAAGACCGAGTTCTATTTTTGCTGCAATCAATGTTTCACTAAGTCTTTCTGCTGTTATAGAGCCATTTTCGACCTGATTCATAACTCTTCCTGCAGCGAGAACAACCTCCGGATCAGGTGTTTTCAAATTATTTTGCTGGTCTCCTGTCCAGACAGCCTTCCCTTCCATGGTCTTGCTATTTGACATGGCTTTTATTTGTTTATCTACGCCTTCCAAATTTCTTGATAAAGTTTCAATTTGTTCTCTAGACTCGGCGATCTGCTCATCCAGCGCTTTCATTTGATCTTTGATTTTCTGAATTTTTTCCGGATCGGCACCCGTTTCCATTGCTTCTTTTAATTGTGCCTGCAGATTACCTTTTCCGGCAACGGCCTTTTCCATAGCCTTCTGTGCATCTCTAATCTGGGAGGCCGTACCTTTTATACTATGCCTGTAGATTTCTTTGATATCTCTATTTTGATCTATCTCTGCTCCGAGTCCTATATTATCTGCCTCTAATCCCTCTTTTAAATACTGTAACTCCCTTATTTTATCGGGGTCTGTTTCAGTTTTAAGCTGTTCGTTTATTTCATCCAAACGTGCTTGATTTTCTTCCAAACGTTTTTGCAATTCATCATGCCTGATATCAAGCTGTGAATCTTTCCAGAGAAGCTCTTCAATGAGATCATTAGCTCTTTGAACAGTCTCGGCCAATCCGGTACCAAGACTTGCCAACTGGCCTTCTCTTTCGGCAAAATCGGCAACAAGATTGGCAAGATCTTCATCTATTTTATGGTCAACGAGAAGCGCGATTAATTCGTCACGCTCTTTTTTTTCCTTCTCTAGCAAAAGCTCTTCTTTTTCACGGGCCGCACTATCAATGGTGCCGGATATATTTTGATTACTTCCTGAGTTTACCGCGTTATACGCTTCAACGCGTGCCTCATTTGCCTTCTGGTCCCCATAAGGGTTACCCTCAATTTTTTGTTCTTCCTGCTGCTCGCTAACAGTGGCAATACCCAAATTATGTTGCTCGACTTCGAGTTTTATTTGCTGGTCTGTCGTATTGGTCTCGTTACCAACTTTCATGCCGCCAGATTCTGGATCAGACGTTTTAACGTCAGGAGTTAACTCAAGGGGATCAATCTCAATTTTCTCTTTTTCACCCGGATTTTCTGGACCCATTATTATTTCCCTTCAAAAAGCGTCCCGTTTACGCCGCTTACACCTTAATATATATGTATAATATAATTATACACATGTCACACTATATTATGCAATCACAATGCGCCTAGTATAGCGTCACATTCTTAAAAAATTACCATTATTCTAATGCAAATCCTGTGTGTTTGTCAAAATTACCATGCAAGAAACTTTGGCCAAGGCGTGAATTAGCAGTTTCCAAAAGCTTTTTATGATGTTAAAAGTCGAAAAGTACCTGCACGACTTAGTTTCGTGACCGAACCCATATGAGAATTAAACGGAGTTAAAACCCTCATGAACATACATGAATATCAGGCGAAAGAATTACTGGCGAAATACGGTGTTGCCGTGCCAAAAGGCATTCCGGCGATGAGCGTGGATGAGGCTGTTAAGGCCGCGCAAGACATGAATGCTTCGCTTTTTGTGGTGAAGGCCCAGATTCATGCCGGTGGGCGCGGCGCAGGTCACTTTACGGATAACCCGAAAGGCAAGGGCGGCGTTCGTTTATGCAAAACGGTTGATGAAGTCAAAGACGCTGCCGAAGCGATGATGGGTAAAGTTCTGGTTACAAAACAAACCGGACCGGAGGGCAAAGAAGTCCAGCGTCTTTACGTGACAGACGGTGTGGATATCGAGAAGGAATATTATTGTTCTGTCGTTTTAGACCGCGCAACCAGCCGAATCACCTTCATGGTATCGACCGAAGGCGGTATGGATATCGAAGAAGTCGCCGAGAAAACGCCAGAGAAAATCATCAAGGTTTCTGTTGATCCGGCTTCCGGTATTTCCGGTTTTCACTGCCGCAAGATGGCTTTTGGTCTGGGCCTTGAAGGCGCGCAAGTTAAATCGGCAGTTAAGTTTTTCTCCAGCCTGTACAAAGCCTTTACGGAGCTGGATGCTTCTATTGTCGAGATTAACCCGATGATTCTGGTCGGTGACGAGGTTATGGCTTTGGATGCGAAGATGAATTTTGATCCTAATGCCTTGTTCCGCCATCCGGACGTTCAGGCTTTGCGCGATGAGAGCGAAGAAGACGAGAATGAGAAAGTTGCTGCGGATAACGAGCTTTCCTATGTGCGTCTGGACGGGAATATTGGCTGTATGGTCAATGGTGCGGGTCTGGCAATGGCGACTATGGATATTATCAAGCTGAAAGGCGGCGAGCCAGCCAACTTTCTGGATGTCGGGGGCGGCGCAACAGCCGAGCGCGTGACGACTGCCTTCAAGATCATTTTATCCGATCCGAATGTAAAAGGTATTCTGGTGAATATTTTTGGCGGGATTATGCGCTGCGATGTGATCGCCGAGGGGATCGTGACCGCCGCCAAAGAAGTCTCGCTCGAAGTTCCGCTTGTTGTGCGCCTTGAAGGCACGAATGTGGATAAAGGGAAAGATATTCTGGCAAATTCCGGCCTGCCCATCATTGCTGCGAATGATCTTGAAGACGCCGCAGAAAAAGTGGTTGAAGCCACTCAAAAAGCACAGGCT
>JAOUOR010000100.1 GCA_029880245.1 Alphaproteobacteria bacterium | reverse complement strand
TAAAATTATGAATTTAGATAAATTTACATTTTTTGAAGGCAGTTCGGAAGGTTTTTTAAAAGCTTTAGATGAAAATGCTCATATAAAAAAATGTGAGAAAGGTAAAATTCTTTTTTTGCACGAAGACCCGGCAGAGTATTTTTATATTATCAAAAGCGGCTGGGTGAAACTGTTCCGAGAAACGCTGGATGGGGCACAATCAATTAGTGATATTTTGCCTGAAGGTAATATTTTCGGAGAAACGGCAGTTTTTGAAAATAATATTTACCCCCATAGTGCAGAGACTATTGAGCCCTCGGAAATTATATCTGTGCCGATTAAACTTCTGAAAGACGAATTGGAAAATAATCATGCTTTTGCATTAAAAATACTGTCTTACATGGCTCGCAACAGACGCAGACAAGATATTGAGATAGAACACAGAACTGTTCAAAACGCATCGCAGCGTATTGGTTGCTTCCTACTCAGATTAGCTAAGACAGATCATGACGGGACAATAATAATTCATTTGCCCTATGATAAAACTTTAATAGCCTCACGCTTGGGGATGCAACCGGAAACGTTTTCACGTGCCCTTTCAAAACTCAAAGAAAAAACAGGAATCCGTATCAAAGGTGCTACCATTGAATTTGACACACTGGAACAGCTCATAAGCTATTGCTGTATTCGATGCTCTTCGGAATTCCCTTGCAGAGATATTTTAGCTGCTGAATAAGTTATATAATATTACAAGTATAAGGCACTTTTATGATATCGATAACTTCTTGCGGGTTGTCCGTCATTTTGACAAAACGGAGATCCTTTTCATCTATTGTCCCAAGCTCCAGCATGGTCTTTTGAAGAAAAGGCCGCATTTCTTTCCAATAATCATTGCCCATCACTATCACAGGAAAATCACAAATTTTTCCAGTTTGTATCAAAGTTGCCGTTTCAAAAATTTCATCCATCGTTCCAAAACCGCCGGGAAGAAGAATAAAGGCTCTGGAGTATTTTAAAAGCATGACTTTACGGGTGAAGAAATAATTGAAACTCAGGGAAATATCCTGATACGGGTTAGGCCTTTGCTCTCTGGGTAGCTTGATATTGCATCCTATAGACAGCGCACCTGCATCTTGTGCACCTTTATTAGCGGCTTCCATAATCCCCGGCCCGCCGCCTGTCATGACAGAAAATCCTGCTTCTCCTATTTTATAAGCTGTTTCATAAGCAAGCTTATAATATTCATGATTTTCATCGAACCTTGCCGAACCAAAAATTGTCACACAATTATTGACCTTTCGCAGTTTTGAAAACCCCATATGAAATTCTTTCCATATTCTGAGTGATCGCCCAAGATCAGAAAGGCAACTATTTGTTCCGTGTAATAAATTGAAATCGGCGTCTTTGTGCATGTCTATTTATTTCCTCAAATTTTATGCGTATAAATTACTGCCCAACGTTCTAAAACAAAAGGGAAATTCTTTTTATGTCCTTTGTGACTTATATGTCTTTTATCGTAACTTGCTTTATTATCGAAGCCACGCCGGGTCCTAATATGGCATATCTGGCGGTTCTAAGTGCCGATCAGGGAAGGAAAGCAGGCTTTGCAGCAACAATAGGTATTGCTCTTGGTCTTTTTACAGTGGGCTTTGCTACAGCTTTAGGTATAGGGGCGTTAATTTTAAATTCTGAAATTGCTTATCAAGGTTTAAGGATCGGGGGAATTTTATATCTGCTTTGGCTTGCCTGGGATAGCTGGAAGGAAGAAACAGAAGCATATCCCGTAAAATGCGGCAGCTTTGAAAAACATGCAAAATATTTCAAACGCGGCCTTGTTGTTAACCTTCTAAACCCTAAGGCGGCACTTTTTTATATAGCAATCCTTCCAACCTATATAAGCTCAAGCTCTTCAGCAATTTTTCAGGCAATTATATTAACCATCACCTATGTAGCTATTGCAACAATCATGCACAGCATTATTGTTATGCTCGCAGGTACAGCCCAGAACTTTCTAGAGGATCCCCATAAACGCATAATAACAAGGCGAATATTATCTTTGGCTTTGGCGGCGATTGCTTTATGGTTTGCATGGTCAACGCATAAGATTGGATAAGATTATATGAAACTGACATTCCTAGGCGCAACCGGAACTGTTACAGGCTCGAAATATTTACTTGAGGATGGTCAAAAAAGAATCCTAATTGATTGCGGTCTTTTCCAAGGGCTCAAGGAATTACGCCTGCGTAACTGGGATAATTTACCAATTGATCCGGCTTCGGTAGACGCTGTGATCCTGACCCATGCCCATATTGATCATAGCGGTTATTTACCTTTATTTGTCAAAAACGGTTTTACCGGCCCTGTTTATTGCTCTTCAGGAACAGCTGATTTATGTGATATTTTACTGCCCGATAGCGCACATATCCACGAAGAGGATGCAGAACGCGCTAATCGGTATGGTTACACAAAGCATAATCCCGCCCTCCCGCTATACGATAAAGAAGATGCCTATGCCGCGCTGGAGAAAATCAAGCCCGTTTCCTATGGAGATGAACATCCTTTGGGTGAATTCCTGTCTTTTCGACTTCATCATGCGGGCCATATTCTTGGCGCTGCTTGTGTAAGTATTAGTGACGGACAGACTAACATTCTTTTTTCAGGCGATCTGGGGCGGCTCAATGATCCGGTGATGAATCCGCCTGCAAAGATACAGGATGCCGATTATCTAGTTTTGGAATCCACCTATGGCGATCGCCTGCATGAAGAAATAGATCCGCTTATTCAATTAGAAAACATTATCAGTCAGACGGCTGCACGAGGCGGCACGGTTGTAATCCCTTCTTTTGCCGTAGGACGGGCACAAAGCCTGATGTACTATATTTATAAACTTAAGAAGGATGGACGTATTCCCGATCTTCCTGTTTATCTCGACAGCCCCATGGCGATCAGTGCCACTAAATTATTGAAAAAACACTCCAATGAGCACCGTCTTTCAGATGATTTATGTGCGGCCGTGTGTAGCAGCGTTTTTTATACGCAAACCGTCGAGCAGTCCAAAGAGATCTATAGCCGTAATAATGGTGTCCCATCCATTATTATTTCTGCCAGCGGGATGGCGACGGGAGGACGCATCTTGCATCATCTCAAGCATTTTATAGGGGATCCCAGAAATACTATTTTGCTGGCAGGGTATCAAGCCGCGGGAACGCGCGGCGACCGTCTGAATAAGGGAGAAAAGGAAATTAAAATTCACGGCGATATGTATAAGGTGCGTGCCGAGATCGATATGCTTCATAATATGTCAGCCCATGCAGATTACGGTGAGATATTACAATGGCTGGGTAACTTTCAAAAATCCCCTCGTAAAACTTTTCTAACCCACGGCGAACCAGAGGCCTCGAAAGCCTTAAAGGCTAAAATCGAAGAGACTTATGACTGGCGTGTCTCTATTCCCGAATATGAGCAAGACGTAGAGCTTTAAATAAAAATTTGCAATGAATAGCGCCAAGTATAGAAGGCATAATATTAAAGGCTCTCGCCTGCTCTACTCTTTTCTGGTGAGTGGAAAAGAAAGGTGATATTCACACTTGCATTTCTCAAGTGTTTTGGTTAATTTCCTGCTTACCTTTAGATATTGGGGTATAGCCAAGCGGTAAGGCAGCGGTTTTTGGTATCGCCATCCCTGGTTCGAATCCAGGTACCCCAGCCATTCTTGTACTGTCGTGGAAATGTCCATCAGGTCCCTACATATCTACAAGCATTAACTATCTTCCCAAATAGCCAAGCGCAGACCTTCTTTTCCAAAGTCATTACCGTTGTAGAACATAAAAATCCTGTTATCCTGATGTATCAATGACGGGAAACAAACTTCTGACTGGTTGTCGCACGTATCAGAAACCGAAAAACTCATACGGTTATCCAGGCTTAATTCATCCCACTCTAACCCGTCATATGATTCCGAATAATATATCCCGTAATATCTGGCATCCCATGATCTAACAGAAAACAGCCCCTTAAACTTACCGACTACATCATCCTTCCAAATAGCACTGCGACCATACCCCAATATTTCATTTTCTTTTATAGGAAATACTACCTCTTGTTTATCCGGCCATTCTTTCCCATCTTTGGAAATCATAGTTTCCAGATTGTAAGCAGGAGTAACTTTACCGTTTAAATCTACATCCTTAACATGGGTTGCTATCCATGTTCGCCAAACATGTTCTGACGCATTATTACCTTGGAATATCTGTGTAAAACCACCAGTTCTAACGGTTTCTTTATCAGTACGTGGGCCAATAACCGGATCATTAGAAAACCTTTGAAAAGTTAGCCCATTGTCATATGAAATGACCAGCCCGGTAAAAATAGTATAGCGCTTATCTGTCTGATTAAATTTTTGCCACCCTGCATAATATATTCTTAGCTCATCATCTTCCTTTACAATCGACAAGGGAGTTACACCATCACAATCAAAAAGCCCCTGAGGCGCATCATCAAGTATTGGTTTTCTGGAGAACTCTATAACCTTACTGGGGTCATTTGCATCTAAATCCACATAGCCCAGACGCCCGTAATTATTCTCATCCCAAAACGCACCATATACCCTTATGACATCACCCAAAGAAATAGCTGTAGGAACATAGAAATGCGATTTTGCCCATGGAGCCAAATCATCAACTTTAAATATGACACCGTAATCTTTCCAGCTCACCTGTTTATCCTTTTTGTTTTAAGCAACAATAGAATCCTTTGAGCCATA
The DNA here is from genome assembly GCA_029880245.1 of Alphaproteobacteria bacterium. Lineage (GTDB taxonomy): Bacteria > Pseudomonadota > Alphaproteobacteria > Micavibrionales > Micavibrionaceae > UBA1672. The sequence goes on along the minus strand of JAOUOR010000100.1, from coordinate 240 downwards.
TTTTTAAATATTTTGGAAGTAATAAACCACAATAAAGAAATATCGCCACGCACCAAATGACAAAGTGCCTTCAACATGTGCCAGCTTTTTTTCCACTGCCCAATAGTAATATATTTAAAAATATACATAGTAAGGAGCAAAGCCCTTCCATGCTTTATCTCCTTTTCAAATTTATCACCATATCTATCTTGCAGATAATCAAAGCATTTTTCCTCATATATATGATTTATATCTAATCTT
>JAOUOR010000099.1 GCA_029880245.1 Alphaproteobacteria bacterium | reverse complement strand
ATGAAGTTTAGTGACGGGCAGGCCTTAACCGGTATTGAATCTGTTTCAACAGGTTCTTTGGGGCTGGATATAGGGCTTGGGATTGGTGGTTTGCCACGTGGCCGGATCATTGAGATATATGGGCCGGAAAGTTCCGGTAAAACAACTTTGGCCCTTCATGTCATTGCTGAGGCCCAAAAATCAGGCGGGACATGTGCCATTGTAGATGCCGAGCATGCACTTGATCCGGGTTATGCACGCAAACTAGGCGTGGATGTTGATAATCTTTTGATCTCACAGCCCGATGCGGGGGAACAGGCATTGGAGATTGCCGATACATTGGTGCGTTCCGGTGCATTGGACGTTCTGGTTGTGGACTCTGTGGCGGCGCTTGTGCCGCGGGCAGAACTTGAAGGCGAAATGGGGGACACGCATGTGGGCTTGCAGGCAAGATTGATGTCTCAGGCTTTGCGTAAGCTGACAGGGTCTATTTCAAGGTCACGCACGATTGTCATTTTTATTAACCAGATTCGTATGAAAATCGGTGTGATGTTTGGTTCGCCTGAGACAACAACAGGGGGTAATGCACTTAAATTTTATGCTTCTGTACGTCTTGATATCCGCCGGATTGGCGCTATTAAAGATAAGGATGAAATTGTTGGCAACCAAACCCGCGTAAAAGTGGTGAAGAATAAAATGGCACCGCCTTTCCGTCAGATCGAATTTGATATTATGTACGGCGAAGGTATATCGAAATTGGGTGAGCTTCTTGATTTGGGTGTGAAGGCTAATCTCGTGGAGAAATCTGGCGCGTGGTTTTCCTATGACGGGCAGCGCATCGGGCAGGGCCGCGAGAATTCCAAAAACTTCTTGCGCGAAAATCCAGAACTAGCCGATAAACTGGAAAAGCAGATCCGTGCTAATGCAGGTCTGATTGCCGGTGATATGCTTGGCGGTCCGGAGACGGCAGAACTCGCTGCGGAAGAGGCAGCCGATAACGTAGCCAATGACAAGGAATAACTCTTTAGGTTTAAGTTAAAGTGTGAGGGAATTTTAAAGGCCGGTATGTTTTGTACCGGTCTTTATCCTTTCTCCCGCAATAACCTCTGCTTTTGCTTTGACCAATCACGTTTCTTTTCAGTCTCGCGCTTATCATGCAATTTTTTACCCTTGGCCAGAGCAATTTGCAGTTTTACGCGTCCCCGTGAATCAAAATATATTTTTTTTGCGACCAAGGTCATACCCTGACGTGATACAGAGCCAAGGAGCTTGTCTATTTCACGTTTATGCAGAAGTAACTTACGTGGTCTGGCGGGTTCATGTTGTAGCTTTGGGCTGGCTTGCTGATATTCAGGAATGTTCAGATTGAAAATCCAGATTTCTCCGTCTTTGGGTCCGACATAAGATTCTACAATATTGCAATGTCCAAGCCGTAAGGATTTAACTTCTGTGCCTTTGAGCATAATGCCGGCCTCGAATTCCTCTATGAACTCATAGTCAAAGCGAGCCTTGCGATTATCCGCAACAACTTTATCTGTCGAGATCATGCTTGGCTTTTTATCTTTTTTCTTACTCATGGCGTGTCAATTAAAACTCTATGCCTGCATGTTTCAGTGCGGCCTTCACCTTCTCTTTTGCTGCATCATTAGGCGGCAGGACAGGCAGGCGCACTTCTTCAGAACACAAACCGAGAAGGCTAGCAGCATATTTCGTTGGCCCCGGACTGGTATCGCTGAAGAGATCGCGTCCCAAAGGCATAAGTGCATCACGTAAAGATATAAATGTTTTCATATCGCCGGAAACCCATGCATCTTGCATATCGGCACATTGTTTCGGCGCGACATTGGCGGCAACAGAGATCACGCCGTGACCGCCTTGCGCAAGGAAGGCTGCTGCTGTGGGGTCGTCACCTGAAAGCTGACAGAAATCAGGTCCTATCTCTAGGCGTGTTTCAAGCGGACGTATGAGATCACTTGTGGCATCCTTGACACCCACAATATTAGGCAGTTTTGCAAGTTTGGTCATTGTGGCAAGGTTCATATCAACCACGGAGCGGCCCGGAATATTATACAGTATAATGGGGAGGTCACAAGAATCCTGAATCGCTTTGAAGTGAGCATACATGCCATCTTGCGAAGGTTTATTGTAATAAGGCGTGACGATAAGCGCACCATCTGCACCGGCTTCCTTGGCAGAAATAGTCAAATCAATAGCTTCTTTTGTGGAATTCGAGCCACTTCCTGCAATTACTGGAATTCTTTGCTTGACCACGTCGACACATCGTTTAACAATAGCCATGTGTTCGTCATGCGTTAGAGTTGGAGATTCACCCGTAGTACCACAAGGAACAAGCCCATGTGTGCCGTTTTCAATTTGCCATTCAATAAGATTATCAAAGGCCTTCCAGTCAATATCACCATTTTTAAATGGGGTAATCAGGGCTGTGATGGAACCGCGAAACATAATCATGCTCTCTTTTCTCGTTTCTTAAATTTTGTAAAAATGGGGGTCAATGTATCTCTTTGTGTGCCTTTGCGCAAGAAAGCCCTTTGTGGTTTTTTGATTTTTGTGTTTTTTACGGTGCTCATAGATTCGGCAAGTGCTGTTCAGGCCCGTGAGACAGTGGATCATGCTGACGGGGTCGAGGCAGTAAATTTGATTGAAGCTAATAAGTGGGATAAGGCAACCGAGCATGTTAATCAGAGTAAAGATCCGTTGGTATCAAAGCTTTATTACTGGATGATGTTTACCAATGTAAATGCAAAGGATGTTGATCCCGCATTATTTATGCAACTGGTAGGATTTATTCGTAACAATCCGGACTGGCCGCGTATGAAAAAGATTACATCTGTGGCTGAGACAATTATGCCGAAAGATCTTCCTCCTAAGGAAGCTGAAGCATGGTTTAAGGAATTTCCGCCACAGACATCTGACGGGATGGGGCGTTATATGGATGCGCTTATTGCGTTGAAAAAAGATGATATCGCCAGAAAGGTTCTGGCTGACTGGTGGGCCTCAACTCTGGTGTCACGTGATCAGCAGAGGCAGATTTTTTCCCGATACGGACAGTATTTAACGCTCGAAGCCCATAAAAAGAGGTTAGATGCTTTGTTATATGCGGGTCATAATGAAAATGCACTGGCAATTGCCTCTGTGTTGGGGCAGGGCTATCTTGCTCTGGCAAAGGCCCGCATTGCATTGGCTGGCGGCAGGAAAAACGGACTTAAGGATCTTATAGACAATGTTCCTTCTTATCTTCAGGAAGATCCCGGACTTTTATATGAAAGGCTGCGCTGGAGAAGCAAAAACAATCTTAATGACGGAGCGCTTGAGATACTTGAAAAAGAAATTGAGGTCGAGCGTGTGCCGAATGCCAAAAACTGGTGGAATCAACGCCATATTATTGTAAGGGAGCTTATTGCGGATAAAAAATACGCGCAGGCCTATAATGTTATAACCAAGCATATGCAAAAAGAGGGCTTTGCGTATGCGCAGGCCGAGTGGCTGGCTGGATGGCTGTCTTTGAGATTTCTTAATCAACCCGATCAAGCGTATAAACATTTTACGACAATGTATGAAAAAGTCAGCACGCCAATCAGTAAAGGGCGAGCAGCTTACTGGGCAGGACGGGCAGCCTTGGCTCAAAAACAAGATGAAATGGCCAAAGTATGGATGAAAAGAGCTTCGGAATTCTCAACGAGTTTTTATGGTCAAATGGCTATAGGATATTTGTCCCTAAAAAATGAATTGCCCACTGGCAAAGCCTATAAATTATCCAATTCGGACAGGAAAAACTTTCAGAATCATGAATTGGTGCAAGTTGCATCTATTTTGAGGCAGGCAGGGTTAAAAGATATTTCGCTTGAATTTTATAAAGCTTTTATCAGACAAAAATCTTCACCCAAAGCATATCGTTATGTGGTTGAAACACTGATTAAAGTCGAAGATGTTCCAAATGCGGTTTTGATTGCCAAAAAGGCCTCGCATGCAGGATTTCTTATGACGCATCAGGCTTACCCCCTGATTACTGATTGGGTTAAGGAAGATAATAATATTGAGCTTGCGTTTATTCATGCAATTATAAGACAGGAAAGTGTTTTCGATACCAAGGCTGTAAGTAATGCCGGAGCTAGAGGTCTTATGCAGCTTATGCCGGTAACTGCAAAGCAAATAGCCAAAAAAGAGGGGGTAAAATACAATAAATCGTGGCTTGGTTCGCGCCCTGAATACAATATTCGTTTGGGAACATCTTATTTAGAAGATTTATTAAACAGATATGATGGAAATTATGCGCTTGCAATAGCTGCTTATAATGCCGGGCCAAGTCGTGTATCTGAATGGCTTCGGGTTTATGGCGATCCCCGAAAAGGAGAAATCGACTTTATTGACTGGATTGAACTTATTCCTATCTATGAAACCAGAAATTATGTTCAACGTGTGATGGAAAATATATACGTGTATAGATTAAGGCTCAAAGGAATACAGTCGCATCCAACATCTCGTCTGCATGTTGCCTTTCACAACGAAAAGTAGCAGAATGTAGCAAGTATTATTGTTTTTTACTTGTTTAGGTTGTAATTGGAAAGTGTTTTGTACTATACTAAAGGATGTGCCGTGTGTGAATTTATATGTTTTTTCAGGGGGATAAATGAAGCTTTTAATTGCAGATGATCATACTCTTTTCAGAGATGCTTTGGTGCAGTATATAGAGCGTTCTAATCCTGATATCAAGGTAACTTTAGCTAAGGACTTTCATGGTGCAAGGGATATTTTGGAATGCGATAGCCGGCAGGATCTTGTGCTTCTGGATTTAAGAATGCCGGGAATGAATGGGCTTGAGGGGTTTAGAATTATTAGATCAAAATTTCCGGACGTTCCTGTTGCACTGATGTCCGGGATTGCAGAACCTAATGATGTTCGTGCTGTACTTGAAATGGGAGCAGTTGGATATTTTCCCAAGACATTGTCGGGTAAGGCGTTGCTTAACGCTATTCGATGTGTTTTGGACGGGGAAATTTTTGTACCCG
>JAOUOR010000048.1 GCA_029880245.1 Alphaproteobacteria bacterium | reverse complement strand
TCTGTCATGCTTAAAGCAAACTCCTGCGCAATCATCATTTTCACGCCAAAGGTATCATGCGAAAATTCAGCGCCCAGACTGTGCTTGATGCTATTGCGGTTGGTTTAATTCCAAATGCGCGGCTGGAGCTGCAGATCCTTTCCCTTATGCAACATCTCAATATTAAGGCCGAGAACTGGATCAGTAAAGACATCACAGTCGCCGCAGGCAACATTGATAAAAAAGCCTTTAACATCAGGGAATTTCTCAGGCAAGTCAGTAATTCAGACAAACGGTTTAAAGAAGTCAAAAATCAGGTTGGAGATTTACGTGCTATTAACTCGATTTTTGTAGAGGAAGGCCATTCTCAAGGGGGCTATACGGGGTTATCTTCGAAGAATCTGGATTTTGTGATTTCTGATGACAAGACAATCAACACAGCCGTTGTTATTCCGCTGACCAAAAGTGCAAAGGGCGATATCCATGCAGGCTTTCTGATTAAACATATGCCGGTACCGCAGCGTTACGAAGCTAATGGCCTGACGGTAAGCGCGCCCCAGTTCAATATCCCGAAAGAAATAACAAATTACCGGATGCTTAAACAATTCATAGCCGAAAAATTCGGCGTAACACCAGATATGGTGATTAAACTCGGGGAAAGCTATTACACCCATATCGGCTTAACCCCTCAGCGCATCCATCCCTTTGCCGTTGCCGCGCCACCATCTACTTTCCGTGATCCGGATACAAAATTTATTCCGATCTACCAATATATGTTGCTCTGGCGCTCACTTTCCAAAGAAATGCATTTTATGGCTGTACTGGCGCGTGCCTATCGCTATCTTCCCGCGCACATAAAAACGCAAGCCAAGATCGATGTTAAACACATTCTTGAGGAGAAATTCCGCTCCGTACAGCCAGACTGGTCATTGCCTGTGACGGCACAGCCAACAGAAAAGCTATTCACCAGAAAGCCGGAAGAACGGCGACTTCCCGATATTAAGGAATTGAAAGACGGCAATAAAGGCACAGATAAGAACCTTAAATTCCCCGATGATGAAAGCACGCTAAGCGATAAAAAGAAGAAAGAAAAGAAACGTCGTAGAAAGCGCGGAGAAACTATGGATGCCAGAACCGACGCCAAAACCAGAGCTAAGACTTTGGCAACAACTGATGCGACAGAAAATTCTGATGATGACGAAGAAGAAGAAAACAAATCAAAGCTGAATCTGGTCGAAGAGTTCGAACGTGAAATTGATTCCATACGCGATCTCATAGATGATGGTGATAGTGAAAATAGGAATAACGAGCCCAAGCCGGAAAAATGGTAACATCGCCCTACCCTGAAAGCATAAGAGTTTTTGACAGGAAACTTTTACAAGCCAAGCGCGGCACTCTTTCAAAAACTTTCGAAAAGCATGATTTTCTGTTCAAACACTGTAGCAATGATATCTCTGAGCGACTGAAAGACATCAACAGAACATTCAATACGGCTTTACAGATAGGTTCCCGAAGCGCAGACATTCAAGCACACCCGAAGATTAACACTTTGGTCACTCTGGACTTAGGGAAAAACCCTGTCATAAGCGACAATGTTCCCTATATTCAGGCCGATGAAGAATTCCTGCCGATAAAACCTGAAAGCCTTGATCTGGCCTTAAGTATTTTAAACATGCACAACGTTAATGATCTCCCCGGAAGCTTGGTACAAATACGCCAAGCCCTGAAGCCGGACGGACTTTTTATGGCCTGCCTGTTTGGCGGGGAAAGTCTGCTGGAGCTCAGACAATCGCTCATGCACACAGAAATAGAAGTTCTGGGCGGCGCCTCACCGCGTGTCTTTCCCTTTATAGATAAAATGCAAATGGGAGATTTAATGCAACGCGCCGGATTTGCTTTGCCCGTAATTGACTCGGAAATCATCAAGGTCAGTTATAATTCAATGTTTGATCTTATTAAAGACATCCGAGGCATGGGAGAACATAATATTATTAACAAGCGCAACAAAACCTATACGGGAAAATCTTTCTTTATGAAGGCCGCGCAATATTACCAGGATCATTTTCCAGCGCCCGATCAAAAAATAGAAGCAACATTCGAGATTATCTACGCCGCCGGATGGTCGCCTCATGACTCCCAGCAAAAACCTTTACAACCGGGAAGCGCTGAATATAGTCTGGAAGAGGCCTTGAATAACCCGAATAAGAGGTAAAATATGTTACAGATCGAGATGGTTCCAATTCTGGAAGATAATTATTGCTATCTTTTAAGATCAGAGGATGGAAAATGCGCGGTTCTAGATCCGGGAGAAGCGCCGCCTGTGATTGATGCTCTGGAAAAGCTAGGCTGGACACCGGATTATATCCTGAATACGCATCATCACTGGGATCATGTGAATGGCAATAAGGGGATCAAGGATAAATATGGCTCTCAAATTTTTGTGCCAGAGGGCGATGCCCACAAAATAAAGCATTATGACCATATTTTGAGAGAAGCTGATATTTTTGAGCTCGGCAACGAAAAGGCAAAAATCATTGCTACGCCCGGCCATACGATGGGCGCGATCTGCTATTATTTTGAAAAGAGTAAAGCTCTTTTTACAGGAGACACGCTTTTTGCTATGGGGTGTGGCCGCTTATTTGAAGGCAGCGCCGAAGATATGTTTGGCTCACTGCAAAAAATCTTCGCCCTGCCCGATGACGTGAAAGTCTATTGCGGACATGAATATACTTTGGGTAACGCGCAATTCTGTTCTACTTATGCGCCGGAAAACATTCATATCCAAAAACGCCTGAAAGATGTTATCGGGCTTCGCAAGGAAAATAAGAAAACAATCCCCTCGACATTATCTCTGGAGAAAAAAACAAATATTTTTCTTATGGCCAAAACAGTAGAAGAATTCGCAGGCATACGATCTACAAAAGATAGAAGCTAAGTGAGTATTTTACCTCCGTCATCCCCGATAGTGAAGCGAAGCTGAGCGTTATTCGGGAATCCAGCGCTATTATGTGTGCAAGCTTTGCTTGCACGCTTTACTGGATCCCCGCCGTATCAATTCGCTGCGCTCATCGCGGGGATGACGATGAAAAAAAATGCAAAACGGGAATAACTATATTAACCGTTATTGCCAGAATCTATCGTAATAGTCTTGCTTCCTGGCTTACGACGCGCCTTTGGTTTTTCACTATCCCCATTATTTCCGGCATTATCATCTTCATTCTTCAAAGCTTTGTTTCCTTTGGCTGAACGATGTGGCGGAATCGGAAGAGGTTTAGATGTTACTTCATTGCGCTCGCTAATAGCCAGCTCAATCTCAAGACGGGAAGAAACCTTACGCAATTCATGGATAGAGCTATGGAGCTTTTCTTGCGCCTGACTATTTTTCTTATTGCTTACCCATTCCCCATACGCGTCAAAACAATTTTTCGACGTCTCTTCCAAACGTTGTTGAATCTCATCCATAAAAGGGCTCCTAAATCTTTAAATAATTATCTTTTTAATATTTTGTGGACACTTTATATTTTCTGTAACCAACACTCAAGTCAATCATTGTGGTAAAATTATGGCATTGCCGCAATCGCAGCTTTATAGCTCATTCATGACCGAAAACAGAATTAAGTTGCTGGGTCACGCGAACAAAACTTGTCCGCTTGGACAGCTCCTTCAATTTTTTAGCGCCCACATAGGTACAAGTCGAACGCACACCACCCAAAATATCCTGCAAAGTTGCTTCAACATCGCCGCGATAGGGAATCCGCACAGTCTTGCCCTCACTGGCCCTATATTCTGCCACGCCCCCTTTGTGTTTATTCATCGCAGTATCACTACTCATGCCATAAAACATGAGATAATGCTTACCGTCTTCTTCAATGATTTCCTGCTCGGATTGCGTATGTCCGGCCAGCATCCCGCCCAGCATCACAAAATCCGAACCGGCCCCGAAAGCCTTGGCAACATCCCCCGGAGATGTACATCCGCCATCAGCACAAATCAAGCCGCCCAGACCATGCGCCGCATCCGCGCACTCAATAATCGCCGAAAGCTGCGGATAGCCAACGCCGGTCATTTTGCGTGTTGTACAAACACTCCCCGGCCCGATCCCGACCTTAACGACATCAACACCAGACAGGATCAATTCTTCTACCATTTCTCCTGTTACAACATTGCCAGCCATAATCGTAATATCGGGTAATTTATCACGCGTCCTTTTCACAAAATCCAGAAAATGCTCACTATAGCCATTTGCAACATCAAGGCATATCTTATCAATGGACTTCGGATTTTTCTTTATAAACTCATCCAGTTTTTTTTCATCATCCTTAGCCATACCGATACTGTACCAGACCAAAGACGTATCGTCCTTTTTGTAAAAAGCCAAAAGATCATCCAGAGGGTAATGCTTATGCAACGCCACCCCGACCTTATTTTTACCCAAGGTTTTGGCCATTTCCATCGTCCCGACCCCGTCCATATTGGCTGCTATGATCGGAACGCCTTTAAAAGATTTTCCGCTCCACTTGAAAGCAAATTCACGCGAGATATCAACGTCTTTCCTGCTCCCCAAAGTAGAGCGTTTAGGCCTGATAAGAACATCCTTGAAATCCAGTTTTACATCTTCTTCTATGCGCATATTTATTCCTTATTGTGAAAGTAATTATAACTTAAAAAATGAATCAGCCGCAGCTTGCGACTTCTCCTTGGCCCCGATATTGTCCTCCACGCGCTTGATCTCGCCCTTCAGCTCATCTATGTAGGTCTTCAAGTCATCTATGGATAAATTATCAAGATTTCTGGGAAATTCATTATTTTGTTTTTTGGGAAGATCTTCGTCGAACATAAATTTTTCACCGGCATTAAAAAACTTAAGTCAAATTACGCATCCAGACATAAAAACGCAAGAGCCTTCACACTATGACATGGAAGAGGTTTAAAAAAATCAAAAAAAGCTGGAAAAATATAAAAAACTGCCTTATATATGCAGATGTTCCCTAAAATATCGTTTGTTTAATAAGCTTGAATCGCGGAACAGATTCGACAACCCTTTGATAATGGGTGCAAAATAAACAACAATACATAGTGACTGTAAGGAGAAAAAGACAATGGCCAAGCCATTAAAAAAAGAAACAACACCCTTGTTAATGCCAAAAGCCACGGCCGTATGGTTGATTGAAAACACGGCTTTGACATTCCGTCAGATTGCCGAATTCACAAATTTAACCGAAATCGAGATCGAGGCTTTGGCCAATGAAGATATCGGCAAAGGTATTGTAGGACGTAATCCTATTGAGCATGGTGAATTAACCAAGGAGGAGCTTGATCGCTGTGAACAGGACCCGGCAGGCGTTCTTGTCATTGCAAAACGTGACTTGCCATCTGTTCAGGCCAGATCAAAAGGTCCGAGATATACTCCCGTATCCAAACGCGGAGATAAACCGGACGCCATTGCCTATATCCTTAAGCATTGTGCAGAAATTTCAGACGCGCAGATTTGTAAACTGATTGGCACAACCAAACCAACCATTGAGGCTATTCGTGAGCGCACACACCCGAACACACCGAATTTAAAACCACGTCATCCGGCTGAGTTGGGGCTATGCAGCTATACCGAATTTGATGCGGCATATCGTAAAGGGTTAAAAGCCGCCGGAAAAGATCCGGATGCGCCACTACCGACATCCTATAAAGTCGAGGAAGATGAGTCTAAAAAAGATGATGAGGGTAAATCAACGTCCGGCGGTTTTGATTTCTCGAACTTTCTGTCGTCTTAGATTAAGGACTGAAGTTTTTATAAAATATGTCATTTCGAGCGAAGTCGAGAAATCTTATCTACGATCAACTAACGAAGATTCCTCCACTCCCTTACGGTCGGTCGGAATGACAATAATAAAAAAAGCCGGAGAAAATCCTCCGGCTTTCATATACCTAGGTTAGGAGAGTTCGACTAATACACAGTCTTCTCGAGCTTCAAGAAACTACGGACTTTTTTTCCTGAGACTGAAGAAGTTCGGATAATTCTTCCTTAACTTGCAATTTCTGCTTTTTAAGGCGAGCCATATCTAAATCAGATGATGAGAGTTTTTTACGCTCGTTTTCTAGTTCAAAAGACAAAGTCTCATGTTTTTTACGAAGAGCCTCTATTCTGGGGGCCTTATTCCCTTCATGAGAGTGAACAATCATAAGTTCCTCCTTTGGAAGTATCGTTTAGCGTATAAAGATATTCTCAAAAAAAGAAAGATAATGCAAAGATATTTTAATCAAAATGGTTTTTAGATATAAATTCAGGAGGTTGCATGGAGACATGATACATAGAAAAATTTTACATAGTCTTGTAAGAGCAAAAAAACGATTCGCTTTTAGCAGACAGGTATATATATCTAAAATCCTAGAACCCTGCCCCCGGGAGCTTCAGATATGCCTTCTCTTCTTCTGTACTTTTCCGCCCTAAAGCCTTGTTTCTATGGGGAAAGCGTCCAAACTTTTCGATCACCTCATAATGCCTTAGTGCATATTCATACCCCAAAGGATCATCATCCTTCATAGTTTCAAAAAGCTGAACAGAACGTTTTTGATCGGAGAGATTTTCGCTATGTTCGAAACAAAGATAAACAAAACGCCGCTTGATGGGGACAAGAAGGAAATCAAGCCCTTTATTGATGGATTCCTTGGCGATTAATAAAGCTTTATCATCAGTCTCAAAAGCCTTTGGCGTATCACGAAACATATTTCGGGGAAATTGGTCCAGCAACAAACACAAAGCCAAAACGCCGTCAGCCTCTTTGGTCCATTCGCGGCACATATCTCTCGCCGCCATCTCATAGCTGGTCAAAAATCTGTCACGAATATCAGCATCAAAAGCTTCGTTTTTCTGAAACCATTGCGCGGGCTGGCTCTCTTCGAACCAAAAACTTAAGACTTCTTGTTTTGTATCCCGCATATCATCAATGAGCGCCCTTCCAGACTTTCTTTTTAACAGAATACATCACCCCTGCAAAAACCAGAAGGAATATCAAAACCTTTAATCCGGTCTTTTTACGCTCTTCCATATAAGGGTCAGCCGCCCATGCCAAAAAATGAGTGATATCACGCGCATATTGATCCAGCGTCTCGGGCGAGCCATCTTCATATGACACCTGACCATCACTCAAAGGTGGTGCCATAGAAAGCTTATGACCTGGAAAATATGTATTCCAATGCTGCCCTCCGGAAACATGCTCTCCGGCAGGAGGTTGGGCATATCCTGTTAAAAGAGCATAGAGATAATCCGGACCTTTGGCTCTGGCCTTGGTAATCAAGGAAAGATCCGGCGGAAAAGCTCCGTTATTCGCATATTTAGCAGCATTATCATTGGCAAAGGGCGAAACAAATTTATCACTAGGCTTACCCGGACGATCAAACATATCCCCTTCATCATTGGGGCCATCCACAACCGTGTATTCAGATGCGATATTCTTGATCTGGGCTTCGTTATAACCAAGCGCTTCAAGGTTACGGAAATAAACACGTTTCAGGCTGTGGCAAGACGCACAAACTTCTCGGTAAATTTTAAGTCCACGCTGCATCGAGGCCTGATCATAATAACCAAACACCCCTGCAGGCCCGTTATAAAAGCTCCAGGGCTGAGAAGGCGGAGAAACCTGATCGCCGGCAGCCCCGGCATTCTGGACAGAAAAACCCAGTAAAACAAAGGAAACTGTTAATATACGGATAAACATCTTGTCTTATACTCCTGCTCTCTGTTCTTTTCCTAAAACAGCCTCATGAATTGAATATGGCAATGCGCGAGCCTTCTCGAAACGTCCAAGCAACGGAATAATAATCAGGAAGAAGGCAAAATAAAATCCGGTAAAAGCCTGAGCCAGCATAGTATTATCAAGTTTGATAATCGTTGTGGCAGACGCATCGGAGTGATGTTCTGCTCCTGCACCATGCCCACCATGCGCCAAAGCCTCACACGCAACCGCATCGCCCAAACATGTTGACCAGTAAACCTTATCTGCCGGCTGTGATCCAGCGTAACCGAGTATGCCGACGCTCACAGTAAACAAGAGGACAAAGATACGGAACAAAGGTCTAAATCGCGCAGAGCGTACAGGATGACTATCCAACCACGGCAGAACGATCAACAAGGCAATCGAGCCAAACATTGCCAGCACCCCGCCAAGCTTGGCAGATATCGGAATTAAAAGCGCATCAATAGCAACGCGCATCTCAACTGCCTCAGTAGTTCCACGTATACTATCAGGAATAAGAAAGTCAAAAGTAAAATAGTATCTGATACCTTCTATAATTCTAGCAATCCCCACATACTGAAGCTCACCATCAACAAACTGTTGCTCAGATACCGGAATAAATGCAATCACAGCACCAAGAACAAACAAAAACAAAGCAGGTAATACAAATACCATATACTCTTTTACGAAAAAGGATTCTCTCTCTTTATTTTTAGTCATCCATTTAATAAAGGCGTACGCACACAGCCCCGCACCAATGATCAAATACCAGTTAATAGAAAACGTCACAGCCCTCAAAATCGCATAGAACGGGAGGAAGTACCATTCAGGCACAATATGAGCAGGTGTTACCAGCGGGTCAGCCGGAATATAATTATCCGGATGCCCCAGAAAATCAGGTGCAAAGAAAATAAAGAAAGCATAAGCTACCATAAAGACCACAAGTCCGAATGTATCTTTTGCCGTGTAATACGGATTAAAAGGCAATGTATCTTGCGGACCTTTTGGCTCAATCCCCAGAGGGTTATTAGAGCCTGATACATGCAAAGCCCAAACATGCAGAAACACAACTGCAAAGATTACAAAGGGAAGCAAAAAATGCAGCGCAAAAAAACGCGTTAGTGTCGGATTATCAACAGAATACCCGCCCCATAGAGTCTCCACGATCCAGTTTCCGACAAAAGGAACTGCTGAGAACAAATTGGTGATCACTGTTGCACCCCAAAGACTCATCTGCCCCCAAGGCAACACATAACCGATAAAGGCTGTGGCCATCATCAAAAGGAAGATAATCACGCCCAAAATCCAGAGAAGCTCACGGGGTTTTTTATATGACCCGTAATAAATACCTCTGAACATATGGATATACACGGCAATAAAGAAGAAGGACGCCCCGTTCATATGGATATAGCGCAAGAGCCACCCGCCATTAACATCGCGCATGATCCGCTCTACACTGTCAAAAGCAAGCTTGGTATCCGCCGTATAATGCATCGCCAGAATAATGCCTGTAATAATCATAGTCATCAGCATGAACATGGCAATCGCACCGAAATTCCAGAAGTAATTGAAATTTCGGGGTGTTGGAAACACACCATATTCTTTGTTCAGGATTGTAAAAATCGGCATACGGGAATCAATCCATTCCACCACCGTATTATCAAATTTTTCGCGATTAGCGCTTCCCATGATTTTTCTCTTTATTTACTAACGTTTCGAATTATCCAATTTTAATGGTTGTGTCATTCACAAATTCATATGGCGGCACATCCAGATTCTTTGGGGCCGGTCCCTTGCGGATGCGTCCGGAAGTATCATATTCGGACCCGTGACAAGAACAAAACCAACCATCATATCCACCACGATTATCAGTCGGTTTTTGCCCCTGCGGGATACAGCCAAGATGCGTACAAACACCCACTGTAACCAGCCATTGCTCTTTACCCTTCTTCACGCGCTCTTCGTCAGATTGCTTGTCAGTCAGGGATTGAACATCAACAGCCTGAGCCATCTCGATCTCTTTTCTTGTACGGTGACGGATAAAAACAGGCTTACCGCGCCACATCACGGTCATTGATTCCCCTTCCGGAACGCTGCCTATATCTACTTCCACAGTAGCCAAAGCCTGCGTATCTTTTGCCGGTCTCAGTGAATCAATAACAGGCTTAACAAAAAATCCTAAGCCCACAGCACCAAACGCAGCAGCCGCTAATTGCATAAAATCACGGCGGGTTCCGCAATCGCACTCGCAACATGCATGGGTATTGTCGTTTCCAGTTTGTATTTCGGCTGACATCTTGTCCGAACCTCTTATCAAAATTTAAATACTTAATGAACTTTTCCGAGAAGTCTTTTAGAACTCTCTTTATAAATGATCAAGCCCTAGCTTACTATGTTTACAAAGAATTTTATTTTATTTATCCATATATTAAAGAAAAGAACTAAAAAACATGGATTATAAAGCACTAAAAATCGCATTATTTCAACCAGATATTCCACAAAATTTTGGTGCGATGATACGGCTGTGTGGTTGTCTTGGTATTTCGCTGGATATTATCGAGCCTTGCGGTTTTTTGCTCGATGACCGTAAAATCCGCCAAGCCGCTATGGATTACGAAAAGAAACTTGAGGTAACACGGCATATGAATTGGAAATCATTTCTTGATTTGTATCAAGGAAATGAAGCAGATCGAAGGCGTATTGTCCTGATGACAACAAAAACGGATAAGCGATATACTGACTTTGAATTTCAAAACGGCGATATCCTACTGGCAGGACGAGAAAGTGCAGGCGTCCCCGATGACGTGCATGAGGCCACAGACGAGCGTATTTCTATCCCTATGCAAGAAGGCTTTCGTTCGCTTAATATTGTCAATGCCACGGCAATGATTCTTGGTGAGGCCCTCAGACAAACACAATGGAAAGACTTAACATCATGAACGAACAGAAAAAAATAGCCGCTAACTGGTTCAAAGAGCTTCAAACCCAGATTTGCGATTCTTTTGAAAAACTGGAAACGGAACTCAAATCCGGCCCCAAAACAGACTTGCCGGCTGGCACGTTTAAAAAGACTGACTGGGATCGTGATAAGCTGGACCAGCCCAACACTTCAGGATCGGAACTTCACGGTGGCGGAACGATGGCGGTTATGAAAGGCCGCGTCTTTGAAAAGGTCGGCGTCAATTTTTCAGAAGTCTACGGTACATTTTCCAAAGATTTTGCCGAAAAAATTCCAGGAGCCAAAGAAAGCGACGGGAAATTCTGGGCTTCGGGAATATCTCTGGTCGCCCATATGCAATCCCCCCTTGTTCCGGCTGTTCATATGAATACGAGGATGATCGTAACCTCCAAACACTGGTTCGGGGGCGGCGCGGATTTAACCCCTATGTATGAAGATAAAGAGGATACAAAAGCTTTTCACGGCGCTTTTAAAGACTGCTGTGACCGGCATGACCCCGACTATTACCCCGAGTTCAAAAAATGGTGTGACGAGTATTTTTTCCTGCCGCACAGAAACGAACCGCGAGGCATTGGCGGTATTTTCTATGATAATATGGACCGTAAAGGCTGGGACGAAGATTTTGCCTTCACGCAGGATGTCGGCAAGACGTTTCGAGACATTTATTGCTCCATTGTCAGAAAATCCATCAATAAAGACTGGACCGAACAGCAACGGGAGCATCAACTTATCAAACGCGGGCGATACGTGGAGTTTAATCTGCTTTATGATCGCGGCACAACATTCGGCCTTAGAACCGGCGGCAATACCGAAGCTATCCTTATGTCCATGCCGCCGGAGGTCAAGTGGCCTTGAATTTTAAGGCGCAGTTTTTTTTCTTGCACAAAAAAGAGACTTTATTTTACATTCCTCCGAAATAACTAACACGCATATAAATATTAAGGTGAAAGGACAAATTTATGGAAGAAAAGACCCTTACAGAATTTCTAGAAGGAATGAAGGAAAATACTGTTTTTATATTTGACAGAAAAAATCCTATACCTTTACCTGCTCCTGAAAAGGACATATATGGTTTTGCTCAAGATCAAGCAGTAAAGAATCCTGATGCTATTATATGTCTAAGGGGCTCATGGCCAAGTGAAAAACCAAGTAAAAAACCAAGCGAAAAACCAAGTGAAAAACCAAGTGAAAAATATGTACGCACAGCAGCACTTAGTTATGGTCAGGGAAAAAACCCTATAACTCTTTTTGGAGAGGGTGCCCATGAAAAGGGTCGCATATCGACAATTTCTGCCAGTGGCCTTATATCTGCCGATGACCCTGAAAGTAAGCAATCAATACGTATTATTCAACTTACGTTTGATTCATAATGCACGCTCGATCCGGTTTAAAATCCTGATCGATCCACCAATCTTCAAGGGCCTTTAATCGTTCACCGATTTCCGGCCCTTTTTTATACCCTGCCTTCAGGATATCATCGCCGCTCACCGGAAAATCAGGCACATCCCAGTTCTGGACGATATCCAGAGCAACCGGTGCATAAGAGTTCATGACACGGTCCTGAACCAGTTCCACCATAAGAGCCTGCGCCGTCACACTTCGCCCAAACCTGTACACAGCCTCTCTTACAGCGCTGTCGCAAGACAGGTCACGAAGAGCCAATGCACCGCCCAGAGCAAGTGCATCTTTTAAGAAAACTTTGGGCAGGAGCAGATATTTCTCCAGCGCCTTCATATTCCCCCTGCTTAACCCAGCCATCACAAAAATGCGCGATGACAAAGCCGAAAGACGGTATTTCTTCTGGAAATTACAAAAATAACGAAAAAAATCTTTCTCCGGATAGTCCTTCGAAAAATCCAGATCTTTAAGAACATTATGCTTAAACATAATATCAAGAATATCCTGCGGGTTGTCAGAGGCCAGAATTTTCAAAAATTCCTGCGTGATGCGCTCCCGCGAGAGATTAACAATTTTATCCGCCCCCGCCTTACACGCCTTAAGCCCCTCCTTGTCGTAATCCTGCCCGCCATAAAGCGCATGAAAACGAAAAAAACGCAAAATACGAAGATAATCTTCTTCAATGCGCTGGCCGGCTTTGCCAACAAAGCGAATATTTTTCTCCTCGATATCCTTTAACCCCTGCCCCAATGGATCATAGACATTTCCCTCAAGGTCCATAAACAGGGCATTAATCGTGAAATCCCGCCTTTTGGCATCTTCCAGCCAGTCATCGGTAAACTCTACAGTCGCCCGCCTACCATCTGTTTCCTTGTCATGGCGCAGCGTCGTTATTTCAAAGGCTTTACCATTCGCCACAGCCGTAATTGTGCCGTGTTGCAACCCCGTGGGAATGACACTATATCCGGCTCTTTCCAAACGCTTTTGAATTTCTTCGGGCTTGTGCACGCTCGCCAGATCAATATCTTCGACCTCATGACCCATAAGAGTATTGCGTACACATCCCCCTACCAGCAAGACCTTCGGCTTATCCGAATCTTCCTCCTTGGTGTCATTCCTGCGCAAGCAGGAATCTGATTCCACATTTTCAGAGGATCCCTGCTTACGCAGGGATGACAAATCATCTTGCAAGGCATCAAACAAGCCTCGCAGCTCCTTTTCTTTCATCCAGTACATCGGAGAAATTGTTTTATCTGGCTGCATAAAATTAGGGTCAAAACTCATAGCTTTTATCCTAGCTCCCGATTTTTGTAATTTGTACTTCGCTTCGCGATCAATTTAGCTATTATAGCGCAAGAGAATCCATAAGTAAGGAGTTAAATCATGGCTGGCACGCAAGCTAAAAAAGATATTATAAAGGATTTTGAGGCTCTGCATAAGAAATTATCCTCACTCAGGAAAGAAATATCTAAAACCGTCATCGGACAAGATAAAGTCATTGAGCAAACGCTTATAACCCTGATTTCCGGTGGGCATGCTCTGCTCGTCGGAGTTCCCGGTCTGGCAAAAACATTATTGGTGGAAACCATTGCCAAGACAACAGGCATGCATGCTAACCGTATCCAATGTACGCCGGATTTAATGCCTGCAGATATTATCGGTTCGGAAGTGTTGGAGGAAACCGCCAAGGGCAAGCGTTCATTCCGTTTTATTCCGGGTCCGGTTTTTTGTGAATTCCTGATGGCAGATGAAATCAACCGCGCCAGCCCGCGCACTCAATCTGCCCTGCTTCAAGCTATGCAAGAAAGGGAAGTCTCGGTCAGCGGACAACCTTATGCCCTTCCCTCACCTTTCCATGTTTTAGCAACTCAAAACCCGATTGAGCAGGAAGGGACATACCCTTTGCCAGAGGCACAGCTTGACAGATTTATGATTCAGATCATGGTCGATTATCCTGATCTGGAAAGTGAAAGGCAAATCATCATAGAAACAACCAAAAGCAGCACATCTCCAATCAAAAAAGTCATCGACAAACAGGATTTACTTGACGCGCAAATGCTGGTCAAGGACATGCCAATCGGTGAAAATGTCGTTGAGTGCATATTGGAACTGGTTCGTGCGCTTCGCCCCGGTGAAACATCAAGTGATATCGTAAATAATTTTGTTACTTGGGCACCGGGTCCGCGCGGCTCTCAAAATCTTATCCTAGCTACGCGCGCAAAAGCCTTGCTTGATGGCCGGACAGCGCCCGTCATAGGAGACGTGATTGACTTGGCCGTTCCGGTTTTGCGCCACCGCATGGCTCTGAATTACAAAGCCCGCGCGGAAAACATTACGATTGAAGATGTTATAAAGTCGATCACGGAAACATTCTGATGCTCTCTAAACTCTACAGCAAAGCAGAAGAACAAGCCGATGCGCTCTCTTCTGTTTTATTCAAAGCCAGACAACATGCCGATCATATTATCTCGGGCGGACATGCCAGCAAAAAATCCGGCATGGGTGAAAATTTCTGGCAGTTCAAGGAATACAGCCCCGGTGACCGCCTGCAAGACATTGACTGGCGGCAATCTGCCAAAACCGATCATGTGTTTATCCGGCAAAAAGAATGGCAAAAAGCACAAAAGAATTTCTTCTGGTCTGCAAGTTATAAAGGTATGGATTATAAATCGAAGCATGCTCAATACAGCAAAAGAGAGGCAGCTTCTATTTTATTGCTCTCCCTTGCTTTTGGGATGGTTAATGCGGATGAACAAATCGGACTTTACAGTCAAAGCCGCACAGGACGAGGTGATAACGCGGTTTTACGCCTTGGCGAACATTTTTTATCTGATAAAGACGATCTAAAGCTTCCTGATACACGCAGCTTTGTTCCACCACGCGGCAGTACTCTGATTGCCGCCGGAGATTTTTTATCGGATCTGGATGAAATAGCACATAGCCTTAACGAGCTAAAATCCAGAATTGATAATGGTCTTATCATTCAAATCCTTGATCCGGATGAAATAGAACTGGATTTCTCGGGCCGCATAAAATTCGAGAACTTTGATCATTCTGACTCAGAGCTTATCAACCATATCCCTTCTGTGCGAACAGAATACAAAGTCCGAATTGAATCCCATATCGCAGAGATAAAAGCCCTTTGCATTAAAAATGACTGGTCTTATATTCTACACCGAACAGATGCAGATATTTCCTCGACACTCCAGACGATTAAAACCCTGATCGAGTTAAAGGAATAAGCACGCATGATAGGGTTATTTTCTTCTTTGGCATTCTTAAATCCCGTATTTCTGGCGGCTCTGGCTTTGCTGCCTGTGCTGTGGTATTTGATGCGCGTTATGCCGCCTGCTCCGCGCAAAGTGACTTTTGCCGCAACACGGTTTTTGCATGACTTAATCCCTGAAAAAAACGTGCCCAGCAAAACACCGTGGTGGATTTTACTCCTCAGGCTTTTGATTATAGCACTCATTATTCTGGCTCTGGCCGGCCCTGTTTTAAACCCCGCTGAAGGCTTGCAGGGGAGCGGCGCCGTGCGCATTATCATGGATAATAGCTGGGCCGGCGCACAAAACTGGGATAGACAACAACGCATGGCGCAAGAAATTCTGGCACAGGCCGATCGTCAGAAACGGGAAATCTATATTCTCGAAACCGCCACGCACGGTGGAGAAAACAAGCCGAAGCAATTCGGCCCTATGGTCTATAGTGATGCACTCTCTACCTTAAAAGGGCTTAGTCCTGTTTCATGGCCGGCTGATTACGGGGCATTACTTGAGCTTATCAAGGATAAGAAATCAGAAGATTCGATTGATTCACTCTGGCTTTCTCATGGTCTTGCAGAACAAATTATTGAGCCAATTATTAGTGAATTACAAAGACAAGGCAGCCTGAGCGTTATCATACCAAGTCCTGAAAACTTGCCACAAATTATAAGGCCGCCTTTGACTACCGGGGCTGTCAGTATGGAATTTAATGATGCCCCTATTTCAGTAGAAGCGCCAAATTCTATCCCCTCCGGTTTTAGCACAAGCGTGAAAGCCGTAGGAGAAAACGGTATTGCGCTTGATGTCCAAATGCTTGAACTATCCCCATCCAAAGCCCGTCAGGATGTAACCTTTGACATTCCCGAACACGCCAAAAAC
>JAOUOR010000098.1 GCA_029880245.1 Alphaproteobacteria bacterium | reverse complement strand
CATGACACAGCAACTTGATTTTTCTCGTTTTAAATCAGAAATCAATTTAACCCAATATGCCGCTCATCTTGGCTATGAGATTGACCGCAGAAAAAGCACCCGTAGCAGTATTGCTATGCGGTGCGGCGCGGACAAAATCATCATATCACGGCGAGGGAGCTTATGGGTTTACTTTTCCGTGTCGGACGATAACGACAATGGCACGATTATAGATTTTGCCAAAAAGCGTACAAATAAGGGCCTAAAAGAGATCGGGCGTGACTTGCAAAGCTGGATTAGCGGCGGTGTGGATTTGCCAGAGCCAAAAAGCTATGTGGCGGACGTTGAAGAGCAGGTTTACGATCCCGCGCGCGTTGCCAAAGTCTTTAAACGGTGCAGACCCGTAACAAACCATGCTTATCTTGAGGGCAGGGGGCTTACTGATGCGCTTTTATCATCCTCCCGCTTTGCAGGACGGATTTTTTCAGACTGCTACCAGAACGCCGCATTTCCCCATTATGGCGCACAGGGCATTTGCGGTCTTGAACTTAAAAATACGAATAAAGCCTTGTTTGTGCGGGGGAGCGAAAAAACCCTATGGCGTTCAAATGTGAGGGCAGGGGATGACACATTGATCTTGTCCGAGGCCGTTATAGATGCTTTGAGCTATGCCGCCTTATTTCCAAATGAATCCGCCATTTATGCCGCCACTGGCGGAGGTATGTCCCCGGAACAGGCGGAGATTATCAAACAGGCAGTGCCCTACATTAAAAACCTGAAACGCATTGTTTTAATCACTGATAACGACCAAGGGGGTGACCGTCTTGCAAACAAAATTCAAAACACCATAGCGGAAAGCAGCTTTAGCGGTGAGGTCATACGCCACAGCCCTGCGCGCTCTGGTGAGGACTGGAATGATGTTTTGATGTGTGCGCAGGGACAGTGTAAATATTGACAATATTTTGTAATTACCTTACCATAAAGTAAGGAAAAATAATAAAGTAAGGATTTTAAAAATGGAAGCGACGCTAACGACGAAAGGGCAAATTACGTTGCCAAAAGCGTTGAGAGATTCTTTGCATCTTAAGACGGGCGATAAGATTATTTTTGAAGAGTTGGATAATGGTTCATATTTGCTTAAAGCCAGAACGACAGATGTGAGTGTTTTAAAGGGTTGTATTGCGTATAAGGGTAAGCCTGTAACGCTCGAGGATATGGATGCTGCGATTACCAAGAATGCAAGGGGCTCTAGGTGATGTTTGCTTTGGATACAAATATTCTTGTGCGCTATATCGTGCAGGATGATAAGGCACAGGCAAGAAAGGCCGCAAAAATTATAGAGGGCTTGTCTGCGGATAATCCTGCCTTTATATCCTGCATTGTGCTGTGTGAAATAAACTGGGTTTTAAAATCCGCTTATAAAACGGTTAAGCAGGAAAGGTTAGAGGTCTTGCAAAATTTATTGTCTATCCCTGTTTTTGATATTGAGCAGTTAGAAAGCTGTATGCGTGCTTTAAAATGCTATCAGAGCGGAAAGGCTGATTTTTCTGATTATCTTATTCAGGATATAGGGCGGGCACATGGTTATGACATGGTATTGACTTTTGATAAAAATGCTCAAAAAAGCCAAGGCTTTAAATCTCTGTGAAGTTGACGAGCGTACAGAAAATATAGGAGCAAGGACGATGAAAATTAAACCTATTAAAACAGAAGATGATTATAAAGCTGCTCTTGAGCGTATTGATGCCTTATTTGATGCAAAACCTAATACGCTGAAAGGGGACGAGCTGGAAGTGCTCATAACTTTGGTTTCTGCTTATGAAGATGAGCATTACAAAATTGATGCGCCCGACCCTGTGGAAGCCATTAAACACATTATGGAGGCGCAGGGAATGCGTGCCCATGATATGATTAAGTTCTTGGGTTCATCCAGTAAGGTTTCAGAAGTGATGAACAGAAAGCGGGGATTAACCTGTCGATGATTAGAAAGCTCACACATGGCCTTCATATTCCCGCAGATATTCTGGTCAGAGAGTATGAGCTAAGCCGATAAAGGTTAACTATGATAAGAAAATTAGCGCCCCTGCACCCAGGGAAAATGATTGAAGAAAATTTGAAAGCCATAGAGCTAAGTGTTCCCAAGGCGGCAGGAATTTTGTCTGTGAGCAAGCAGCATCTTTACCGCGTTGTGCAAGGGAAAAGCTCGATTACGCCCGATCTGGCGTATCGCGTCGGTAAGCTATTCGGTAATGGCTCTAAATTCTGGCTGAATTTGCAAACACAATATGATGTGTTTCAGGTAGAGCAAAGCTATAGCAACGATCCGTAAAAGAAAATCATGTCCAGAATAGACACCGAAAATAAGCCACAAATCGCTACAGCTTGACGAAGAGATCAATCAAGCATCTATTCGTATTGTTTACCACTAACAGCATAGAGCCAGCTATAGAGGCTTTAAAACACACCATAGATTATGAAAACAGTCTACGGTCTTATAGGCTGTACGTTGTCAGAGTATATTGGACACGATGTGTAAAAATATAAGGTGTGCTTTTGGCTCCTTTGGTTAAAGTTAAGCAGCTTTTTGCTGCTGGTACAATTGTTTTCGTAAACGCAGTGTATTTGCCTTGATCTTGCGACGTTGTTCAAGGATGTCCTTTCCTCTTCCCAGCCACACGTCTTCAGGCGTTAGATTATTCAGACTTTCATGATACCTCCTTGTGTTGTAGTGGTTGATAAATTCTTCGATCCGGCTCTCAAGTTCGCTCGGCAGGTAATAATGCTCCAGCAAGATGCGGTCTTTCATCGTGCGGTGCCACCGCTCGATCTTGCCTTGGGTCATCGGATGATAAGGCTTGCCGCGTGTGTGATCCATGCCGTGATCGGCCAGCCAGCCTTTAAGCTCTGAACTGACATAACACGGCCCGTTATCGCTCAAGAGGCGCGGCCTTTGTTTACGGCTTAATCCCGCGGCTTTCAAAGCCTCTTTCAATGTGGCTGATACATCCGAGGCAGCCATGCCTGTGCAAAGCCGCCAGCTTATGATGTAACGGCTGTAATCATCCATGACAGTGGACAGATAATACCAGCCCCAGCCCGTAACCTTCAGATAGGTAAAGTCCGTTTGCCAAAGCTGATTAATGGCCGTTGTCGGTTTATCGAACTTGTCTTTCGCCTTCATCACAATCCATGCCGGAGAGGTCAAAAGATTATGGTTTTTCAAGATGCGATAAACAGTTGCCTCCGAGATAAAGTAACCGCGCTCTTCGGTAAAACGCACAGCAAGTTCTCTGGGCGATAACTCCGGCTCATCCAAGGCGAGGGTCACAAGTGCCTTACGCTCAACATCGGGAACCTTGTTCCAAACAGAAGTTGGACAGGGTTTTTGATCTTCCAGAGCGGCATAACCACCGGACAAGTAGCGGTCATACCAGTTATAGAAGGTCGAGCGAGATATGCCGAGCTTCTCACACGTGCGGCGGATGCCAAGGGCGCTGTCTTCCACGGTGCGGATAATCTCGTATTTGCTGGCAGGAGAATATCTCATATACCGTCCTCCCCATCCGCAAACTCGCTTTTTTTAAGGAGGCGGTGCTCAAGGATTTCCTCGGCCAGAGCCTCCTTCAGAGCGGCATTTTGTTTGCGAAGCTCCTTGACTTCGCTTGTGCTGGCCTCACGCATCGTATCGCCTTCAAGGCGCTTTTTACCGGCCTCTAAAAACTCACGGCTCCAGTTGTAATAAAGGTTTTGATGAATATTCTCGCGGCGGCAGAGTTCAGCGATA
Source organism: Alphaproteobacteria bacterium (assembly GCA_029880245.1). Classification (GTDB taxonomy): domain Bacteria; phylum Pseudomonadota; class Alphaproteobacteria; order Micavibrionales; family Micavibrionaceae; genus UBA1672. The sequence goes on along the minus strand of JAOUOR010000098.1, from coordinate 1,470 downwards.
CTGTCCTCACCGCGTAATCCGGCCAGAACAATCCGTATCTTCTCTTCGGCGCTGAATTTACGGCGGGTGGCGCGCTTGATATTACGGACAACTTTATCCGCTTCGTCTTTTGAACTTTGTTTTTTGCTCATCTTCGACTCCTTCGTCGTCTTGATAAGCCAAAAACATCACCTTAGCAATTCACCGCCAATTGTCCAACTTGTGCTGACGGGGTACAGCTGCTTAAGCCTTTGGGTAAAATGAGATTTATCCTTGCACCATTGATTGTGGCAAGTATTGCAATGGCTGTGCCGTATTATTTGAACACAAAACTCTATAGTGAAATTGATTTGCTAACTAAGAATGATAAAGAATTGTCTGGAAGCCCTGTGATCAAGGATTCAGTGGCTCTGATTTATCACTCCAAAAGGGGCGTTAACAAAGATATATGTGATAATAAATGTCAGTATCTTCTTTATAATGAAGCTGTGGAAAGTGTACTGGTGAGCCATATTAATGATTTTGACCCTAAGAAAATAAACGACTATGAGGTTACAAGGTTTTATATCGAAGAAAATCAAGGGTGCCCTATAAAGGAAGGGATACAGAAAGCTGTACAACTCAGAATTTCTAAGGGCCAATGCCTTATGAGTGAAGGTTCTTCATTAGAGACAACCGATCTGATCTACGTATATGAGAAAGTCAGAGACGACAGGGCTTCATTAAGGCAGGGGCTGTGGGATACAGAAATTGATGCTAATAGAAAAAGTCTGATTGAAAGGCAAACTAAGGACGGGCCTTACGAGAAGATATACCAAAAAACAGAGATAAAAGCGTGGCCACTACTTTATCCGTTAATGTATGGCGGCGTTTCAGGGCACGGATTGCAGTTTTATACAGGGTTCTACAGGTATAAATTAACTCTGAATAATCTCGGATATAATTCCCCCGATGATAAAAAAATATTGAGTGAGGATGCTATGAGGTTGAAGCCCCTTATCTCGCCAGAAACGCTCAATACTGTATATCAGCTTTCAAAAAAATCGGATGTTAATGTGCAAACTCTTCGTAAATGGACAAAGGAAGGTTTTATTGATGTCACAGAATATTCTGAAAAGGGGCAGAAATTATATTCTGATGAGGCGCTTGAGCGGGTAAAGCTAATCCTTGAGTTACAAAAACAGGGTGCAACATTGAAGGATTTGAAGAAGAGGTTTTCTAAAAAACGGGATGTTCCATAATGACAATTAGAGGTTTTTTTGGTGGATTGTTGATTGCTATAGGCTGGCTTGTTGCTATTCTGGCAGGTGGGTGTTCACTAATTTTTTCTTTCATAGGTGGCCCGGCAGCTCTGGGCATAGTTCTTCTCTTTGGAGGGATTCCTTTTCTCTCAGGATTGGTGTTGATTGGCATTGGAGGAGTTATAAGAGGTAAAAAGAAAAGGGATAATTACCAATATAAAAATCCATATGCTATCCCTGAAGAGATGTA
>JAOUOR010000047.1 GCA_029880245.1 Alphaproteobacteria bacterium | reverse complement strand
CCAGCCGGAAATCTTGATGGAAGCCCTGTTCAAGAATTGCGATCTGGAAACGCGCTTTAATATGAATATGAACGTTCTTGAAGGCGGGCTTGTGCCAAAGGTCATGAACATCAAGGAAGCCTTGCAAAACTGGATGGACCACCAGCAGGAAGTTCTTGTCCGCCGCTCTCAGTTCCGCCTTGAAAAAGTGCTGCACCGTTTGGAAGTCCTGGAAGGCTATCTGGTTGTTTATCTTAATATTGATGAAGTTATCCGCATTATTCGTTTTGAAGATGAACCAAAGCAAAAATTGATAGAAACATTCAAGCTGACCGATGTTCAGGCCGAGGCCATTTTGAATTTGCGCTTGCGTCGATTGCATAAACTGGAAGAAATGGAAATCCGTACAGAACATGACGGCTTAACAAAAGAAAAAGAAGACCTTGAAAAACTCATAAAATCTGAAGCACGTCAGTGGACAAAGATCAAAAAGCAAATCGGTAATATTAAGAAAATGTTTGGACCGGACACAGCCCTTGGTGCGCGCCGTACAATGATTGGCAGCGCACTTGAACCGATGGAAGTAGACCTGAATCAGGTGATGATAGAAAAAGAACCTGTGACAGTTGTGTATTCTTCTAAAGGCTGGATCAAGGCAATGAAAGGTCACGGCCATAAACCGGCTGATATCAAATATAAGGATGGAGATCGAGGTGCTTACTTTATCGAAGCCCAGACTACGGATAAGATTATTATTCTGGCGACAAACGGGCGTTTCTATACACTGGGTTGTGACAAACTGCCATCGGGCAGGGGCTTTGGCGAACCTTTACGCTTGATGGTGGATATACCTAACAACTCAGCTGTTGCCGATATGCAAATCTATCGGGCGGATAAAAAGATGCTTGTTTATTCCAATGAGGGGCGTGGCTTTATCGTGTCTTCTAATGACGTTCTGGCCCAAACCAAAACGGGTAAGCAAATCCTGAATGTTAGTGGTAAGTCAGAAGCTGTCGGATGCTATTATCTGGAAGAGGGCGATGATCACGTAGCAATCATCGGTAAAAACCGCAAGATGCTGGTTTTCCCTATTAATGAATTGCCGGAGATGAGCAAGGGTAAAGGTGTAATGTTGCAAAAATACAAAGACAGCAGCTTATCCGACCTTAAAACCTTTAATCTGGAAAAAGGGCTGGAATATAAATACGGCGCAGGCACAACCACGGTTGAGGATATTGCTCCGTGGATAGGAAAACGCGCCAGCGCAGGCCGCCTGCCGCCTAATGGCTTCCCGAAGAGTAATCGTTTTGGGTATAAATTCTAGAAAATTTTCACGTCATTCCCTGAATTTTCGAGCAGAAAATTCTAAGGGAATCTAGATATAGATCGCCTTAGAATGTCTCCGACATTCAGGCGATGACGAGTTAATGCAAATTACTGCCGCTTAAACAACAAATACACCATCTTCTTGGCACCTTTTGCGCCTTTAACCTCATAGCGTGTGGGTATCCAGTTTTCTGGTGGGGTTTGCCAGTCGGTGCAGCTTTGAGCTAGCCATTCAAAAGCGCCGTGATTTACGGTTTCAGTGATCATCCAGTCGGCGAGGTCTTCGACATCGGTGGTCAGGATCAAATCACCGCCTTTTTTCAAGATGCGGGCAAAGATATCAAGGTTTTCTTTGCGCACCAGCCTGCGTTTATGGTGGCGGGTTTTGTGCCAGGGATCGGGATTGAGGATATATATTCCATCTATTGAATCCGGTTTGAATGATCGGGCCAGTAACATCCCGTCATCCATCAATACGCGTATGTTGTCTGTATTGAGATCATTTATTTCTTTTAGAAAAGAAGTCATGCCATTTACGAAAGGCTCGGCGCCGATATAGGCCTTATCGGGGTTACCGAGCATTAATTCCTGTAAATGCTCCCCATGACCAAAGCCAATTTCCAGCCAGTATTCTTTAAACGGCCTATCAAAAAAATCAGCAGGGCTTTTGTTTGATTGCAGGGTAAGAAAGTTTTCAGGGGTATTGATCCTCGGCAAAACTTCATCAAGAGCTTTTTGTCTTGATGAACTTAAAGAACGCCCCTGACGTCTACCAAAAAGAGACCGCTGGTGTGTAGCGGTCTCTTTATTATTCTTAAGTCTCATAATCTTTTAAAATAAAATTAGCCAATAATGCGTTGCAAATCATCAACAAGATCTGTTTTCTCCCATGAGAAATGACCTTCTGCTGTTGGCTCTCTACCGAAGTGACCATATGCAGATGTCGGCTCAAAGATCGGCTTGTTCAGTTGCAGATGCTCGCGGATGCCGCGTGGGCGCAAATCAACAAGTTGTTTAAGTGCTTCAACGATTTTGCTTTCCGGCGCTGTACCTGTTCCATGTGTGTTTAGGTAAACAGAAATCGGCTTGGAAACACCGATCGCATAGGCAAGCTGGATCGTACAACCATCTGCATAGCCTGCTGCTACAATGTTCTTCGCAAGATAACGAGCGACGTAAGCTGCCGAACGGTCAACTTTAGTCGGGTCTTTACCGGAGAATGCACCGCCACCATGAGGCGCCGCGCCACCATAGGTGTCCACAATGATCTTACGGCCTGTAAGACCTGCATCGCCAACCGGACCACCAATTACAAAGCGGCCTGTGGGGTTGATATAAATTTCTTCTTCGGAAGGCATCCAGCCATCAGGCAAGGACTCTTTAATGAACGGAATAACGATATTCTTAACATCATCATGTGAAAGTTCTTCCGCGTGCTGTGTGGAAACAACAACAGAGCGAGCGCCTACAGGTTTGTCATTTTTATATTCCAGTGTTACCTGTGATTTAGCATCAGGCTCAATCCCTTTGATTGTACCGGCATGACGGGCTTCCGCAAGTTTACGTAAGATTGTATGTGAGTAGTGTAGCGGAGCTGGCATAAGGGCATCTGTTTCCCTGCAGGCATAACCAAACATAATACCTTGGTCTCCGGCACCTTCTTCCTTGTCAACGCCTGTACCTTCATCAACGCCTTGCGCGATATCAACAGATTGCTTGTGCAATTTCACATCAATATCTACGGTTTTCCAATTAAAGCCCTCCTGTTCATAGCCGATTTTTTTAATGGCCTGACGTGCGGCTTCCTCAATTTTTTCCTTAGTAATACTTTCCGGGCCACGTGTCTCGCCACCAATAACAACACAATCAGTTGTCACGAAAGTCTCACAAGCAACCCGTGAATGAGGGTCTTCTTTAAGGTAAAGGTCCAGTATTGTATCGGAAATTCGATCACAGATTTTATCTGGATGTCCTTCGGATACGGATTCACTTGTAAAAATGTAATCTGTTAGTGTCTTTTGTTGCATAGCTTGTCCTGAATACGGCATTGGTTAAACTTTCCTGATAATTTTCATTTCCTTTTAAAACTGTGGACACAGTAATCCATAGTATCTATGGATTTCAAGTTTAAAAGGAAAAAGTTTTATTGGAATGCTTCTACTAGTATTTTAATTTTTTTAAGAAGCTCTTTGCGATTTTTCTTATCTTTTACTGAATAATACAACCTAACAAGATCAAGAGTTTCTTTCTGACTAAAAATATCTTTTTCAGCTAGCTTGGAATTGTCGGCTAGATCGTAACCTTCTTGATTATTATCGGCCATTTCATAAGAAGGTTTTTTAAGAGAATCCCTCTTTCTCTCCAGATCTTCATAAAAATAGTCAATTGGAACTTGGAGTATCTCACTAAATTTTAATAAGCGACCAGCACTTACACGATTCGTACCGTGTTCGTATTTTTGTATTTGCTGAAAGGTGACACCTACAGAATCTGCAAGTTTTTCCTGACTCATTCCTAATAGCGACCGTCGCATACGAAGACGTTTACCCACGTGCTTATCGACATAATCTGGAATACCCTTCGTTTTTTTTTCTACTTTATTCATTTGACTGACCTGAGCTTTAATTTGCTTATAAGGCACAAAAGCCTATTGTGTTAAAAGATTTTCTTATTCAGTATACCTACAATATACCTACCCTAGTATGCAAATGATCTTAAGGATATATTTTACAAAAGTCACGCAATCATCGTTAGAAAAGACCATTTTTATTTGTTTTTTTTAAGGGAAATCTACGGATTACTGGCTCGTTTATTTGGGAGCGGAAGTAAATGACTAATAACCACATCTTCATGCATGTCGGTAACTTTTAACGCTCGTCCGAAGGGGTCGTAGAGTGCTGTAATACCCGTGTTTGCAACTCGAATAAGAGGGGTATTTTGTTCAATGGCTCTGAACTTTACCTGTGCAGAGTGCTGATATGGACCTGCGCTTTCTCCGTACCATGCATCATTTGTGACGTTTACCATGGCAAGTTGTCCAGCATTATTTTTGCCTGAAAAGGATCTTGGAAATATAGCTTCATAGCAAATTGCAGGAATATAAGAAAAATCTGACCGAGTTTTTACTGTTTTAGGGCCTAATCCTGCTTTGAAGCCGCTAAAGCCAACGATAGGTGCGATGCTGAAGATGTTATCGAAAGGTATGTATTCACCAAACGGAACAAGATGATGTTTATCGTAAATATCTATAATCTCTGCGTTTTTGCCAAACATGACTATAGAATTAAAGTAGCTATTTTCCTCTTTTTTATATCTTAGAACTCCTGCAATAAGGAAGACATTCCCCTGATAAACAGACAATGAGTTTGCAATAGATTCTTTGGCTTTTGGATGTTCCATTACGAATGGTGGAAAGGCCGTTTCAGGCAAGACAACATATATATCGTGCCCATCTTTTTCCTGCAGCAAAGACTTGCTAATAGTAGCGAGTTGATTACTAAAGTGATCCAGTATTTTATCACTCTTCCATTTCTCGCTTTGCTTTATATTCGGTTGAATAAGAATAAATTTTACGTTTTCACTATATTGAGTGGGGTTTTGTGCAAGCCTTTGCAGGCCGTATATATAATTTCCTGAAAAGCTTATGAAAGCTAAACAGATAATAATTATTTTATATCGGGTTTTATTTTCAGAAATAATTACAAACCCTGGAGCAGAGCACCAAAATAGAGTCAAACCTGTCAGAAGATAAATATTCCATAAATGTACAATCTGGATAATTTCAAGATTTTCTGCCCAGATATAACCAAACAGGTTCCAGGGAAACCCTGTGAAGATGTAACCTCTCAGGATTTCACTAGAAAACATAAAAAGAATAAAACCTATATAGCCTGAAACGTGTCTCAGGTTTAGCATTTTTTTGGAAAGGTAACAGGCAAAGGCTGTGAAGAAAGATAAACCCAAAGGCAGGCCCGCTACTGCTATCGGCCATAGCCATGCATATTCATTCCCCTCAACAAGCAAAGCATTGGCAATCCATGATAATCCAAAACCAAAATATCCAAGACCAAAGCAATAGCCTGTCATAGCAGCTCTAAAGTTAGTAGATGACATAGTTAGCAAAAGATAAAGGGCACTTAGACCTATGAACAAAGTAAAAGTAAGATGAAATGGTGCCAGTGCATATGTGCTAAATGCTCCGAATATGAAAGCGAAAATAGCAAAGCGGTATTTCTTACCGTCTAGTATTTTTTCTAAATATTTGATCATATATGGGAGATTTACTATTCATAGAAAATGAAAGCAAGGTCTATTCCTCCGGAGGGAGGATTTTCAACCGGCCTACACGCCTTGGGTCAGCTTCCAGTATTTCAAATTCATAACCTGAGCTATGTTTAATGATCTCGCCTCGAACAGGAACCCGACCTGCTACAGAGAAAATAAGTCCGCCTAGTGTATCGTTTTCTTCACGCTCTTCTTTGGATAGTATCTCTCCGAAAGCCTTTTCAAAGTCTTCTAAATCAACGCGGCTATCAGCAATAATCGAGCCGTCAGAAATTTTAGAAATTTGCGGGTGATCTTCCGGGTCATGTTCGTCATCAATTCGTCCGACAATGGCTTCAATTATATCACCGATTGTCACAAGACCATCTATACCGCCGAACTCGTCGATAACCAAAACCATATGCTTTTTGGTCAGGCGCATTTGTAGCAATAAATCCAGCAAAGCCATTGCCGGAGATACAACAGGGATTTCTCTTGCCAGATCTATAGCATTTATAGTGCCTCCTTGCGCCAGAGTTGCCATGATGTCTTTAATATGCAAACATCCGATAACGTTATCCAATGTGTCGTTATAAACAGGAATCCGGCTATATTGTTTGTTGGCAAGAAGGCCGAGAATCTCCTCATGCGTAATGACATCTGTAACGGCAACTATATCGGCGCGCGGAACCATAACATCTTCTGCTTTCAGGTTTCGCAAGGCTAAAATATTTGAAATCAGTAATTTTTCGTGTGTAGAAACGGAACCTTTTTCATCTTTACCGTTTTCTTCATCGATATATTCTTCAATTGTTTCCCGAAGAGATGAGTCAGATTTAGATTTGAGTACTCGTTTTACAAAGGAAACAAGACCTGCTTCACTTTGATTGTCATTTTGCTTGCTAGATTCCCCACCAGTGCTTACCGACGGAGGGTCTTCATCAGAATTTTCGTTATCTTCGTTGTGCATTTCAAACATCTATAAGTCCTTCAGTATTACATATAATTATATGATTTCATAAGGGTTTTTTATGCCCATTTGTTTTAAAATCTGGATTTCCAGAGATTCCATTTTTTGGGCGTCTTCCTCGTTTTCATGATCGAAATGTAAAACATGCAAAACGCCATGTACAAGAAGATGCTTTAAATGTTTTTCAAAGGTTTTATTTTGCTCTGTAGATTCCTTCATAATCGTTTCATAAGAGAGAATAATATCACCTAGAGAATCAATGAATTCTAGATACTCAAATTCCTCCGGCTCGGTCTGGGGAAAAGACAGGACATTCGTAGGAGCGTCTTTTCCTCTATATGTATGGTTAAGTTCCTGAATAAATTCATCATTAGCAAGAACAATACTGATTTCCTCCACGGATTCCGGCGTTTTATTTACTTCCTTAAGTGCTGTTTGTAAACTGTGTTCTACACAATCACCGATAATCCCCAAATTAACATCATCCCAGAGATGGGATTGTATAGAGATGCAGATTTCTACGTTTGGTTTAGTCTGTGGCTTTGTCATAGGCACTAATAATTTTTTGGACAAGGGAATGTCTGATGACATCTTTTACAGTAAATTCGGTGAATTGTATTTCCTGAATGTTGCTCAGGATATCCACAGCTTCATTAAGACCGGACTTAACCCCTTTGGGTAAATCAGTCTGGCTTAAATCTCCGGTAATCACCAAGCGAGAATTTTCACCCATACGGGTAAGGAACATTTTCATCTGTGCGCAAGTCGAGTTTTGTGCTTCGTCTAATAGAACAAAACTATTGGCGAGTGTTCGCCCGCGCATAAAGGCCAGGGGGGCAATCTCTATATCTCCGGCTTCCATACGCTTCATCATGAAATCCCACGGCATCATATCGTGTAAGGCATCATAGATAGGCCGGATATAAGGGTCGATTTTCTCGCGCATATCACCAGGCAGAAAGCCGAGATTTTCACCGGCCTCTACGGCTGGTCGGCAAAAGATAAGTCGATCAACCTTGCCCTGAAGGAACATATCCACGCCTGCCGCCACAGCCAGATAGGTTTTACCCGTACCTGCGGGGCCAAGCCCAAAAACCATATCATGCTGGGCTATGCTTTTAAGATACGCAGCCTGAGTAGGGGAACGAGGCGCAATGGTTTTGACCTTGGTCTTGATGGCCGCTTTATTGTTTTCCTCGGGATCCGGCATTTTTTTACGTTTTCTCAGTTCAGGAGATTTTATAAATCTAAGCTCCGTATCAATATGACTAGGAGAGACATCGTCAAGCGTACGCTCTTCGAGCTTTTTATACAAGGATTCCAGAATAAATTTTGTATTTTTTACATCGAGCTTTGTGCCGGAAATACTCAAAGAATTACCACGATCCGCGATCGAAACCCCAAGTTTTTTTTCAAGGTAAGTGAGATTGCTGTGTAATTCACCGAATAAGAGCTGGGCTTGAGAATTATCCTCAAACTCCAGTGCGATTGTTTGTGTCAAAAGTTATGCCCTGTGCTTAATTATCATCGCTCTTTAGTATAGTCTAAAAATACAAAGAAATGTATAATTTTTGCGCTTAATCTTGTTGCCCTACACTGTTTTTAAGCGTTTCCGAGAGCAGTTCGATAACTGGCAATTCTGGATTTTGGCATTTGTTATCAAATCTGTGCCCTGTCATACCAAAAGCTAGCACCAATTCTTTTTTAAACTTAGGATTATCGATTATTTTTATATGTCTATCATTTAATGATTCTGAACTATTTATAAATTGTTTATATATGGCATCCTTTACTGCAACATATGTAATTATGTCCATAGCACCTATTTCTTTATTCGCCTCATCTAAAAAAGCTTTCTTATCGCAGAGCTTTTCGCTTTTATAGAATAAACCAGGAAATGCTTTGCTATATTGGTATTCAATATCTTCGGGAATTTTGCAGTTATTTTGCATGAGATGGTAATACTGAAAAGCAATTAGCAAATACTTTTTCAGTTCTGAAGGTTGAATTTTGTTTTTTGTAGCGAGATTTTTTAAGTCTGCAATGCTTTTTTGAGTTTCTGGATTTCTTGAATAAACCATTTTTTCTGCATAGTCACTTGCAGATTCTAAACTACAAATATCCAATTTTTGCTTTTTATGATCCTCAAATCTAAGATAGCTAACAATGGTAAGTACAAAAATTAATGTAGAAATTATAATAAGTGTGTTTTTACTCATCTCTAAGCTCTATTCAAAACCTTGCCATCTTCAAGAACAAGCTCTCCGGTCAGGGAGTTTTCAAATCCCTCGGATATGCGTACTTTCTGGATTGTACCGATCAGGCGTTCATTGCCTTGCACGTGAACGGATTGGAAATAGGGGGAACGACCTGATATCTGGCCGTCTTTTTTGCCTTTTTTCTCGAATAGGATATCCAGCTCTAAGCCTTCGCATTGTTTGTTAAAGGCAAGTTGTTGTTCATTAATCAAAGCTTGGAAACGACTTAAACGTTCTGAAGCTATATGATCAAGTACTAAATTCTGCATATTAGCGGCAGGCGTGCCGGGTCTTGCACTGTATTTAAAGGAATAGCAAGACGCATAGCCAATATCACGGGCGAGCTGCATAGTATCCTCGAAATCTTCTTCTGTCTCACCGGGGAAGCCAATAATATAATCGGATGAAAACGCCAGATCGGGGCGGGCTTTACGCAGACGTGCCACCACATCACGATAGAGCTCAGCCTTATGCTTGCGGTTCATGGCCTTCAGAATTTTATCCGAGCCACTTTGTACTGGCAAATGCAGGAAAGGCATAAGCTTCATGACCTCGCCATGTACAGCGATCAAATCATCGCCCATATCGCGGGGATGAGAAGTTGTGTAGCGGATACGTTCCAATCCTTCAATTTCCGACACTGCATAAATAAGATCGGCGAGGCTCCATGTTTTACCATCCGGTCCTGTGCCATGAAAGGCATTCACATTCTGCCCCAAAAGAGTTATTTCAAGAGCGCCTTGGTCAACCAATCGCTTGGCTTCTTCTACAATTTCCGTGGCACTGCGCGAGTATTCTGCGCCGCGTGTATAGGGAACAACACAGAAAGTACAAAATTTATCGCAACCTTCTTGTATTGAAAGAAAAGCAGAGGCCCCCTCAATTGTGTGTTGCTCAGGTAAATGGTCGAATTTTGAAATGCTAGGGAATTCAGTATTAATTATCCGGTCTTCACCAGCGGCCTTCAAGACCATTTCCGGTAGTTCATGATAGGTTTGCGGACCAAACACCATGTCCACATAAGGCGCCCGCTCCATGATAAAATCACCTTCGGCCTGAGCCACGCATCCAGCTACAGCCATCAGCATTTTTTTGCCTTGTTCTTCTTTGGCGTCTTTATGTTTACGCAAGCGGCCAAGTTCAGAAAAGACTTTATCTGTAGCTTTTTCACGGATATGGCATGTGTTTAGGATAATCATATCCGCATCATCCGGCGCTTCCACAGGTTTATAGCCCAGACCGGACAAAATATCCGCCATGCGGTTGCTGTCATAAACATTCATTTGACAGCCCCATGTCTTTATATAAAGTTTCTTATGGTTTTCTGTTTTTTCTTGCGCCATAGTTTTCATTCCTTACACGCGCTTTAAATCATAGAATCGCTGTTAAAATCAAGGACTTTGACAACATGAAAAAGACAATTCTAGCTTTAAGACCATTACTGGCAGAGGAAATGGATGAAGTAGAGTCGCATTTTAATGTGATTCGCCTCTGGGAGGAAAAGGAGCCGGAAGCAACTCTTATGCGTTATAAGAATAATATTCAGGGTATTCTATCAACATATAATTCTACGGGCGTTCGGTCCTCCACTATAGATGCGCTACCAAATCTGGAAATTATTGCCCAATTCGGGGTGGGGTACGACAACATAGATATACAGGCTGCGGCCAGGCGTAATATTGCCGTAACCAACACACCTGATATTTTGACGGCAGATACAGCAGATACGGCGATGATGCTTTTGCTCAATATTGCGCGGCGGGGAGTGGAAGGCGATGTTTTCATCAGAGTGGGGCGCTGGCAAAGCGGTGCTCTTCCATTAGGATCATGTTTGACAGGTAAAACTGTTGGCATAGTAGGATTGGGTAAGATCGGTTCGGCAATTGCCCACAGATGCAGGGCTTTCGGGATGAATGTTGTGTATTACGGGCGCTCGAAAAAAGATGTTGATTGTAAATTCTATGATGATTTGAAATCGATGGCCAAGGATAGTGATTTTCTTGTGCTTGCCTGTTCTGGCGGACCGGATACGGAGAATATCATCAATCTTGATATATTAGAGGCATTGGGCCCTAAGGGTTTTCTAATTAACATTGCCAGAGGCTCGGTCGTTAATGAAGAAGATCTGCTTATTGCTCTTCAAAACCGCACCATAGCAGGGGCTGGTTTAGATGTGTATGCTAATGAGCCAAACGTGCCGGAAGAAATGCTAAAAATGGATCAGGTGGTTTTACTCCCACATATTGGTTCGGCCACAACAGAAACACGTTCAAAAATGGGAAAACTTGTGATAGATAATCTTTTGGCACATTTTGAAGGAAAACCTTTACTTACACCCGTTCATTTGTCATAAGGGCGCCAAAAGAATTTGAATGGAGATATGTAGAATATGAAACGAATTTTAATTTTATCTTTGTGTTTGGCTATGTATATGAGTGGCAGTGCCTTGGCGTCGGGTTGCTATACGCCTATAGAATCAGAGGCCGAGCAAGGTATCCGTATCCATAGTGAATTGATGGTTATCGGTCTTAATTGCGCACATATGGCTGATTCTGAAGGAAATAATCTTTATGTGGCACATAGTCAATTTACCAAAAAGCATGAAAATCTGTTTGCGCGCTACGAGGATATCTTAAAAGAATATATGCGCAAAAACGGTACAAAGAATACAGAAGCCGCTCTTCATACATTAAGAACAGAATTTGCAAATAAAATTTCTGTCGACGCGGCAAAAATGCGTCCAGATATTTTTTGTAAGACTTATGCCGAGCGTATCAGCAAAGTAGCGAGTATGGATGAGAATACTCTACGTAAATGGGCGGCAACGCCATTTAAGGGACATCCTGTAAGTCAACCAATATGTGAACATTGATTCTGATTGCAGTGTGAGGGGATAACATGGAAGAAGCAAAGCAAATGAAGATAGATGAGCAGATTGACTCTTTTTTCGAGCCAATTGCCAACAAAATGTCTGAGATTGTTTTTTATTCCGTTAATATTGGGGGAACAGACGTTAAGTTGATTTTGCTTTGGCTGATGGCTTGCGGCATTTTTTTTACAGTGTATCTGGGTTTTATAAATATTCGGTATTTTTGCTATTCAATAAGGCTTGTTAGTGGAAGGGCTGATGGACCGGAAAGCCAATCCGATGATGATGGTCAGATCAGCCGCTTTCAGGCGCTTATGACGTCTCTTTCAGGGACTGTGGGTCTTGGAAATATTAGCGGTGTGGCTCTTGCTATTTCAGCGGGAGGTCCGGGCGCTATGCTGTGGATGATTGTTCTTGGATTTTTTGGAATGTCATCCAAATTTGCTGAAGTTATGCTTGGTGTGAAATACAGGCACCACCCTGATCCGGAGCATCCGGATACGATTTCCGGCGGTCCGATGTATTATTTAAAGGCAGCGTTTGAAAACAGAAATATCCCGTTTATTGGCACGGCTCTGGCTATGCTTTTTGCATTATGCTGTATGCTTGGTGCGATTGGGGGCGGGAATATGTATCAAGCCAATCAGGCCTATCAGCAAGTGAAAATCGCCACTGGCGGTGATGCCAGTATTATAGCGGATACTGGCTGGGTATTTGGTCTGGGCTTGGCTGTGCTGGTTGGTCTGGTTATTATTGGTGGCATTAAGTCTATTGCGAATGTGGCTTCAAAATTGGTTCCTGCTATGGGGATTTTATATCTGGGTGCAGGTTTAATTGTTATAGGCATTAATTTTCAGCAAATCCCAACGGCGATCATTACAGTTTTCACAGAAGCCTTTTCACCTCAGGCGGCTTATGGCGGTTTTATAGGTGTGTTATTTGTAGGAGCACAACGCGCCTTTTTCTCTAATGAGGCGGGTTTAGGCTCAGCATCAATTGTTCACGCGACAGCTAAAACAAATTCCCCTGTTTCACAGGGTTTTGTAGGTATGCTCGGGCCTTTTATCGATACGGTAATCATTTGTAGTATTACGGCTATGGTTATTGTTATTACAGATTCATACAAGGTAACAGGAGAAATTGAAGGAATTGCTCTAACCTCCAGAGCATTTGAGAGCACTCTTCCTGGGTTCCAGTATATTTTAACACTCACGGTTTTCCTTTTTGCTTTTTCAACGATGATCACATGGTCCTATTACGGATCAAAGGGCATGTCGTTTCTGTGTGGAGAGAAAGAGTGGCCGAATACAGCCTTTAAGTTGCTGTTTTGTCTTTGTATCATTATCGGCTGTTCATCAAAGCTTGATAATATCATTGCTTTTACGGATGCAGCAATTCTTTCACTAGCCATTCCAAATATTATCGGGCTATACATGCTTGCACCTGAAATTAGAAGAGATGTAAAAGAATACACACAGGCGCTTAAAAAATCGGAATAATTTACTTTTTATAAATCCTTATTGATTATGATTAACTCTGTGCCATAATGCTCATGGCAGGCTTGAGTATCTAACACGATTTTATGTGATAAGGGTTAAATAAAGTGAGCGGTCCAAGCGCAATAATCAACACGAAATTTTGTGACGGCATATCCGATATATCGGATAGTTACGCTGGTTTTATTATAGATCAGTGGGGCGTTCTCCATGACGGAGAGAGAGTATATGATGGCGTGGCTGAGTGTTTGAAAGAACTGCAGCGCCGCAAAAAATTTGTCGTCATCATGTCCAATTCAGGTAAGCGGGCAGAACAAAACAGTAAGCGCCTTGAGAAAATGGGCATAGGTCCCGATTTATATAATGAAATCATTACGTCTGGCGAAGTAACATGGCAAAGCCTGAATAACCAGAACAGCGGTTTTTTCGAGGACATAGGCAAAAAATGCGTAATTATAAGCCGTGGTAATGACAGATCTATTGTGAATGGCTTAGGTGTTGAGGTCGTTGAAAATCCTAAAGATGCCAATTTTCTGATCATTAGCGGTGCTGACTCTCCGGATAAAACTCTCGAAGACTACGAGCCGCTTCTAAGAAATTGTGCACGTTACAAACTTAAGGCTATCTGTGCTAATCCCGACAGTCTAGGTGTCATGGGAGGCCAGAATATTATGGGGCCTGGAACATTGGCTGCGCGTTACAAAGATTTTGGCGGCGTTGTCGAGTATATTGGCAAGCCACATCAGCCAATATTTATGTATTGCATACAAATCATGAAGGAACATAATGTCTATCCAGGGCAAACAGTCATGATTGGTGATACAATGGCTCATGACATTCTAGGCGGCAGTCTGGTAAATATTGATACATGTCTTGTTAAAACAGGAATTCACCAAAAAGTATTCCTCGGCAAGGATAACCCTGCGGAGGTTGATAAAGCTTTGGACTTGCTTATACGTCAATATAATAATGTACGCCCCAAATATCTAGTTGACCAATTGACATGGGGTAAGGCTTTGCCTGATCGCAAACATAAAAAACGTATCGCCTAGATTTAAGTGTTTTTTCAATCAGAGCTTACAGAGTCAGGCTGTTCTGAAATTTCATCATAATCATCAATGAGCATAGATTGTGAAACGCCTGTATGGAGTAAAACCTGTGCGGCGGCCTTAATCTCAGGAACCATTTTTTCCGCGCATTCCGCTCCAAGCCTAATAAGCTCTTCTGCTTTTTCAAACTCAAGAAGGCCAATATGACCAATATGCGGTCTTAAATGTATGTCAGGTGGTTCTCCGGCAAGTCGAGAGCGTGTAAGACGATCTTGTAAAATTCCAAGAGCAGAGACCATAACCCCAAATAAGCTGGGGCTTTTTTCTTCTCTACGGAATAAGCGCCTTGATATAGAGGACGCTAAAAATGGCTTTTGAGCTTCCTCCGGCACATCGTCATTATTAAACATATCAAAACCGGTAATGGTCTGGAAAGAATTTCCGGGCTTTATAGCTTGGCCAATCAGATCAGCATTCAAGTCAACGGCAATGGTCATTCTTGCGCCCATAGCTTGACAGGGCGATACGGGGCAGGGGTTTACAAGCGCTCCATCAACCAGAAATCGTTCATCCATTTCAACAGGCGGAAACACGCCCGGCAGAGAAAAAGAGGCTATAATGGCAGGTTGTAACTCACCCCTTCGAAGCCAGACTTCATGGCCTGTGCCCAAATCGGCTGCAACACTAATGAAGGGGTGCGGTAAATCCGAAAAGCGCATACCTTCAAAATGCTCACCTAATAAAGCTTTCAGACGCGCCCCACCAACAAGTCCGGCGCTACGTACACGAAAATCCAGATAAGATAATATTTTGAATCTATTTAAAGAAAGCGCCCACGCTTCCAACTCGTCGAGTTTACCGGCAAGATAGCAGGCACCAACAACGGAGCCAATTGATGTTCCTACGACCAATGAAGGATAAATCCCATGCTTGTTTAAAGTTTTTAAAACTCCTATATGGGCAAATCCTCTGGCCATACCTCCGCCAAGCGCTATACCAATACCGGGTTGTCCATTTTGTAGTCCGAACTCAGAAGCCATAACATCCTTTTAAAATATACATTTACGTTTCATTCTTCTTATATTATACCATAGAAATGATGTCCCAAGGTAGAACCATGCCTGCTGCACAGCAAAAAAAAGAAACGCATGAAAATTCGCGTGTTTTCATTCTGTTGAAACGTATATTTAAGACCTATTTGATTGAATACATCAATCTTGTGATTTTGGCTGTAATATTTATGATTTTGGCGGCTGCCATGACGGCTTTAATAGCGCTTTTGATGCAGCCCATTCTAGACGATGTCTTAGTGGCCAAAAAAGAAAACCTGATTTTAGCGATATGTTATGCCGTGGCCGCTACGTTTGTCTGTCGCGGTGTGGTCACTTATGTTCATACGGTTTTAATGAATAAAATCGGTCAATCAATAGTTGCAGACGTGCAGCGTGACTTATTTTCTCATTTTACTACAATGGATATGGCATTTTTCCACGCAAATACAAGTGGCAGCCTTCTTGCGCGGGTCGTTAACGATGTTAATGTCATGCGTATTGCTGTTAGTGATACGCTTACCGGTTTTGGGAAAAGCTTTTTTACGCTGGTTTTTCTTGTTGCGGTGATGTTTTCACAGGATTGGCAGCTAACTTTGGCTTCTTTTATAGTTTTGCCTGTTGTTTCAGGTTTCATGATTTATATTGGCAGGCGCTTGCGTAAAATTTCCAAAGCCACTCAAAGCAAGGTTGGGGACTTATCAGCCTTGTTATCTCAGAGTTTTCAAGGTGTACGACTGATTAAATCCTATAATATGGAAGGTAAGGAAAGAGAGCGAATTTCCAATGCGATTAATAATGTGCGTGATCTTAATATTAAGACGGTTAAAGTATCAACCTTATCTACGCCTTTTAATGAAACGCTGATTGGAGGTATTTTCGCAGCTATTATTGCCTATGGCGGATATCAGGTATTAAATGACCAGATGACGGCAGGGGAGTTAGCATCATTCATAGCGGCTTTCACACTGGCTTATGAACCCCTAAAGAAATTATCCAGATTAAATAACAGCCTTCAAATTGGCCTTGGGGCGAGCGAACGTATCTTTGAAATGATGGATACGCAGCCATCTGTCAAAGACAAGGAAAATGCTGTTGTGCTGAATACAAAAAAGCCGGACATTATATTCGATGCTGTTACTTTTCAATATAAAGACACAGATAAAAGTGCGCTGAATAATATTAGCTTCAATGTACCCTCAGGAAAGGTTACTGCTCTGGTCGGACCTTCAGGCTGCGGTAAGAGTACTATCATAAATATGATTTTGCGTTTTTATGACGTTGATAGTGGTAAAATCACAATCGATGGAACGGATATAAAGGATATCTCCCTAAAATCCTTGAGGGATCATATCGCTTTGGTGTCTCAGGATATAACAATATTCAATGATACTGTTGCTGATAATATTCGTTACGGTAAGCCGGATGCTTCTCAAAAAGAGATTGAAGATGCCGCTGAAATGGCTGCTGCACATGAGTTTATTCGGGGTTTCCCAAAAGGCTACGATACAATTGTCGGTGAACACGGCGTAAAGTTATCAGGTGGACAAAAACAGCGAATTTCTATTGCCCGCGCGATTTTGAAAGATGCACCGATTTTGTTGTT
>JAOUOR010000097.1 GCA_029880245.1 Alphaproteobacteria bacterium | reverse complement strand
CCATCATTTTCCTCAAATCTTTCATGCCTTCTATCGGGGCTTTGATATCTACCCACATAGGCAAGCCGTAAGGCAACATTGTTCTATCCACGGCAAGAGACCGCTCCGCTGTCAGGACAACGCCCTCAGCGCCAATCGGGCCGCCTTGATCCAGCGTTCTAAAAAATACATAAGAGGCATTACTATTCATAATTTCATCGGCCTTGTCAGGATTATCCGCCAGCCAGCCGCGAATGCTTTGCATCGAGACATTCTCCTTGGTCAAAGCCCCGCGCTTGATAAGTTCCCGTCCTATCGCGTAATAGGGATGCCCGTTTTGTCCGGCATAGCCTATACGCTGCAAACTGCCGTCATCCATCTCTACAAGGCCGGAGCCTTGAATTTGCACAAAGAACGCATCAACCGGATCATCAACCCAGAGCAAAACCTTATCCTCATGTGGCCAGTTGCCGCTCACTATGTCTGTGCGGTTTTCATAAGGTTTGAGATTGCCGCCTGTAACGCGTCCGGCAATGCGCTGCCCTTTTAGCTCTTCCCTGAATTCCCCCAGATTAACCATCACCAGATCATCAGGGCGCGCATGAAGGGGAATAGTGTAAGGTTCATTTTTTGTCCATGCCCCGCGCAGCGAGGCTTCATAATAACCTGTAAATAATCCAATTGGATTGTCGTGATCATACATTTGATACGGTGTGAAGTGTTTTTCAAAAAAGTGTCTAAGTGTAATATTATCCTTCGGTGTTTCTCCAAGCGTTAGACAGATTTTTTGCATATCACCATATGTGCCTGCATTCTCGATCAGAGGTATGACGGCTTCAGGGTCTTTTTTAGCAAAGCGCTCGCAGGATTTCTCAAACGCGCTGGCAAAACCGGAGAAATCATCCTCGACCCAGCCGGGTAAATTATGAAAGTGCGTAGCTTTCAATATACGCAAAGGCTTAACTTCAGGAATTTCTTCCTCTCCGCACGCTGCTAGAAAACATAAAAAGAAAATAAGAAAAATGCGCATATAGTCATTCCCATTTATTTTTGCACAGTGTTATTCGTCGCTCACGTATGCTTTATACGCTTCGTTCCTCATGCCTTGTACAAAAATAAAGCGAAACGACTATATAATTTTTGACCCTAATGGCTATTAGGTATGCTTTCATTATCCCCGTCCATATCTTCGCGGGTCTCAACCACCAGCCATCTTGGATCGCGCGATTTGATCGGGCGAGAGAACGTCCATATATCGCGCATTTGCGTAACTTTATCAGGGTGTCCCGATAATATCTCACCGGAATCATCTCTTAAAACCGAGCGTTCTTCGGCTAGAAAACGCACAGTAATAAAGGCCGCTTTGTTTTCAACGCGGGCTTCAATAATTGTGGATTTCTTAATCGCGGAAATCTCTGTTTCCATTGTTTCTCCGGCTTTTTCTCTTTGGATAATAGCAGAATCAAAAGCGGCATAAACTTCCGGCCCTAAAAGGTCTTTAAGAGTTTCACGGTCCCCTTCAGCAAAGGACTCTACGACAAACACAAAGGCATCCTGAGCAGCTTGTAAAAATTTATAAACATCAAAATCTTTTTCAAAACCGGCAATATCTATTAACCCGCGCTCGGCAATATGTCCGTCAATTGCCATATTACCTTTTTTGTTTTCCGTTAATTCTTCAATCAACGCAACGGCATTTCCTGACTTTACCTCTCCTTTATCGTGATCTTCGCTATCTCCTTGCAGGAAGGGAACAGGTCTATCACGTTCTTCTCCGTGTTTCGTTCCAAGGATACTACGGAGCCAGAAAATCAATCCGGCGGTAATCAGGGCATAAATGACAAGATCGGCAGGCAAAACTATTTTCCTTTTTCTGATTTTTAAGTCTTAGGCCATTAATAACGTGTACGGATTCATTTTACCACAGTTTTTCTTGTGTTATGGTGTTTTGACTTAATTAACAAAGAAAATTAATCAATGCCATTTTTTATAATATTTGTCTGTATTCCTTTGGCCGAGATTATCGTTTTTATGTCTGTTAGTGACAAGATCGGTCTTGGGACGGCTCTTCTTATGGCTTTGTTTACGGCTGTCCTTGGCGGTTTTTTGGTAAAATATCAAGGGCTAAAAACACTGTTTGCCGCGCAGGAATCAATGAGACATGGCGAGATTCCGTCCAAAGAGCTTTTTGACGGGCTATGCCTGATAGCGGCGGGAGCTACCCTTATCACGCCGGGTTTTATCACAGATGCTATCGGATTTTTGCTTTTGGTTCCGGCTTTTAGAAATTTTTTGAGAGAAAAAATTATGCGGAGCGCTTATTTCAAGGCCACTCAATTTAACGCTGAATTTACCGATTTCCAAGATCATGGGCGGCACCGCGATTACAGCCAAAATAGACAAGAGGCTATAGATGTTGAATATGAAACATTAGATAGTGATGACAAAGCTTGAGATTGTTATAGTTTTGGAATAAAAGAAAAGACATAAAGATTTATACGCAAAAAAATTAAGGATTTACAAGAAATGAGCGACAAAGATCAATCAAAGAAACAACCGCAAACCGAAACTTTGGAAGCGGGAGGTTTGCCAATAACGATCCATACACAATATGTTCGGGATGTTTCATTTGAAAACCCCAATGCACCTGATTCATTGCGGGCAGGCAAAGATGTACCGGAGATGGACGTAAACATTGGCATGGATGCCCGTCCGCTGGAAGATGATGGTCTTGCAAATCTTTATGAGGTCGGCTTGACAATTTCCGCAGAGGCTAAGCGTAATGGTGAACCGGTTTTTGTCGCCGAAGTGATTTACGGTGTCGTTGTGACAATCGGCGAAGAAGTACCCGAGGACCAGCATCACCCGATTTTATTGATCGAAATTCCGCGTTACGCATTTCCCTTTGCACGGCAGATTTTGGCCAATGTAACATCACAAGGAGGCTATCCGCCGCTATTGCTTAATCCTGTTGATTTTCAGGCTATGTATATGCAGCGCTTTGAAAAAGAGATCAAAGAAGCACAGGAAGCTTCCGAAAAAGAATCTAAGTCTTCTAAAAAGTAAATTTCTGTACCGGATACAGGTTATTTTATGGCCAGAAAAAAAAGGGCACGAAAGTTTTATTTACATCTTGTATCCGATGCTACCGGAACAACGCTTTTAGGCTTATCAAGGGCTGTGTTGGCTCAATTCGAAGGCGTTGATCCCAATCAGAAATTCTGGCCTCTCGTGCGTTCCGAAAGACAGCTTGAGCGCGTGATCAAACGTATCAGAGAAATGCCAGGACCGGTTATTTTTACATTTGTGAATGAAAAAATGCGTCTTCGTTTGCGTGAGGAATGCGATCATTTGGGCGTGCCCTGTGTGGCCGTACTGGACCCCATTATTCATAGTCTTTCCACCTATCTGGGGATGCATGCCAAAGGGGTTCCGGGACTTCAGCATACAATGGATGATGCCTATTTTAAGCGTGTGGCGGCTCTGGATTTTGCTATGCGCTTTGATGACGGGCAGCATCTCAAAGGGCTTAAGGATGCAGAAGTTATTCTTGTGGGCGTATCAAGAACGTCCAAAACCCCCACCAGTATATATCTAGCGCGGCGAGGGATTAAGACAGCTAATATTCCCCTTGTTCCCGGTGTTGATGTCCCCGAAGAATATTTTAATCTCGAAAAACCGCTTTATGTTGGCTTGACGGCGGCGCCAGAGCGCCTGAAACACATTAGAAACACCCGTCTTCGTACTAATAACGGAGAAGACAAGAAAAAGGGTTTTAAAGGGAATGAATATCTGGATGAGGAAAAAATTGAAGAAGAAGTGCGTAAAGCGCGGCGTTTGTTTTCAAAACATAAATGGCCTGTGATTGATGTTTCCAAACGCTCGATCGAAGAGACTGCTGCAGAAGTGATGGCCTTGCTCCAGACCAAGCGGGATCAGAAGAAACAGGCTAAAAAAGAAGCCAAAAAACATGACTAGGCTTAAACTCCCTCTCATTCTGGCATCAGGTAGTGCAGGGCGCAAGGCTCTGCTGAGTGAGGCGGGTTTACCCTACAAGGCCATCCCTGCCGATATTGACGAGCATAAAATTATTAAGGATATGAACAATTCCAATCCCGAAGACATAGCCTTGGAACTCGCAAAGCAAAAAGCTTTGGTAATTTCAAAACAAAACCCTGAGAGCCTTGTGATAGGCAGTGACCAGATCCTTGTTTTTGAAGGGCATATTATATCCAAGGCAGGGAGCAGGGAAGAAGCGGCTGAGAAACTAAAATCTATGGCCGGAAAAACACATAGTCTGATTTCGGCAGTCAGTGTGGTTTTAAACGATAAAATATTATGGTCTCACAGTGATAAAGCGGATCTAACGATGAAAGATGATCCGGTATTTTTGGAGGACTATATTCAAAAATCTGATGAGAGTACATTACTGGGCTGTGTTGGCGCTTATAAGATAGAAGAGCAGGGCAAAAACCTGTTTTCAGAAATAAAAGGCGATATATACACGATTATGGGCATGCCCTTAAAGTCGCTCCTTGATTATCTTAAAAAAGAACACGGCTTAAAAATCACTAAAACAGGTGTGATCGGCCACCCGATAGCACATAGTAAATCTCCGCTTATCCATGAATTCTGGATCAAAAAAAATGACTTGGCAGGGCATTACAAGGCTATAGATATTGCGCCTGAATCTCTGGAAAAGAGTGTGAATGAGCTTATTGAACAGGGCTATAAGGGATTTAATGTTACTGTTCCGCATAAGGTCGCAATCATGGAATTGTGCAGCGAAGTTGATAACACCGCCAAAACCATAGGTGCAGTGAATACGGTATTTATCAAAAACGGCAAGCTATCGGGCAGTAACACAGACGCATTTGGTTTTATCCAGAATATCCGTGAAAATGCACCGGATTATGATTTCGGCAGTGGTCCGGCTCTGGTTCTGGGGGCAGGGGGCGCAGCGCGCGCGGTCATCTACGGTTTGCTGGAGGCCGGAGCGCCGGAAATAATCCTGACCAATAGAACCTTGGAAAAAGCACAGGAACTCGCTGGGCATTTTTCAGACTTAGGAAAAATTACAGTGATTGATTGGGATAAACGGGAAGATGCGCTTGCAGGAATAGCGCTTATCGTTAATACAACATCACTGGGGATGAACGGCAAAGCCCCGCTGGAGATATCCTTGGAGCGCTTGCCGCAAGAAGCTCTGGTCTGTGATATCGTTTATGCGCCTTTAATGACAGCATTGCTGGAACAGGCAAAGGCGCGGGGAAACAAAATTGTAACCGGAATAGGCATGCTCCTTCATCAGGCGCGCCCGGGATTCGAGCTTTGGCACGGTATAATGCCGGAGGTCACGGAGGAACTGGAAAGGCTGGTTTTGAAATGATCATACTCGGCCTGACAGGATCTATTGCCATGGGTAAATCCACCATTGGCGCGATGATGGAAAATATGCGCATTCCGGTCCATGAGGCTGACGCGGCTGTGCATGATCTTCTGAAATTCGAAAGCGAAGCCTGGCCTGCGATCAAGGCAAATTTCCCGTTTTTTAATTATCCGGAAATCTATGAGGATAAGGGTAGAGCCTTAAACCGTA
>JAOUOR010000003.1 GCA_029880245.1 Alphaproteobacteria bacterium | reverse complement strand
GCGCTCAATCTGTGACAGCGCGGCGTCAAGAGCTTTTTGTTTCTCGGGGGAACTCTGTGTCATAGTATCATCCTTACTCGTCAGTATAGTTTCGTCATGCTTGCGAAGAGCGGTAACAGTCATTTTTCTATCCTTTCCTTATTGGCACAATCACACAGTGGATGCAATGAAATGAAGGAGTATAAAACACCTTATGCACAACACAATGTTCCTGTTTTGTTTTTAAGTCAACCCCAAAAAGAACAAAATATGAACTTACTTAAAACTATCACCAACCAAATAGAAAAAAACCGCTCTTGTTTCATAATTAAAGTCAAATATATTCACAATCATAGTTTACTCCTCCAAAACCTCCTTAACTCTGGCGGCAAGCTGCTTGAGAGTGAAGGGTTTGGGCAAGAACCAGATACGCTCCCCCATTTCATCTTTGAGCTTTTCTTCCGTATAGCCGGACATAAAGATAACTTTGAGATTAGGACTACTTTCACGAATTTTTCGTGCCAAAGTCGGGCCATCCATCCCCGGCATTACAACATCGGTAATAAGCAGATCAACTTTATCAATCTCCTGCTCATTAAAGACTTCAACCGCGTTCTCACCATCCACAGCCGTCAGGACCTGATAGCCCTTATTCACCAAGGCACGCTGGGAGAAAGTCCGCACGGCGTCCTCATCCTCGACCAGCAAGATACACTCCGATCCGGTCAAATCTTTTGTAATATTCTCAACCTCGGATTTTTTCTCTTCTTCCTCTTCCTCTACCTCATTGGCACGCGGCAAATAAATTGAAAATGTTGTGCCCTTATCAGTCTTACTGTTGATATCTAAAAATCCGTCACTTTGCCTTATAATCCCGTAGACCGTAGAAAGACCAAGCCCTGTACCCTGCCCTATATCTTTGGTTGTAAAAAACGGCTCCAGAATGCGGCCCATATTTTCTTCCGAAATACCGCAACCATTATCCTCCACTTCAATCAAAACCCAATGCCCCGGAGGCATATCCTCGTTATTGATCTTACGCTTCTTCTTATTGGTATAGTTTTTCGTGCTGATAACCAATTTTCCATTCCCGCCAAGCCCTTCCATCGCATCACGGGCATTAACCGCCAGATTAATCAGCACTTGCTCCATTTGTCCTTCATCAACCTTGACAAGCCCCAGATCGGAACCGTGTACAATTTCCAACTCTATATTTGATCCAATTAAACGGCGCAAAAGATGAGAAAGCTCGGTCAGAATATCTGTGATATCATGGACACGCTGGCGCAAGGTCTGCTGCCGCGAAAAAGCCAGAAGCTGCCGCACGAGATTAGCGGCACGATTGGAGTTTTGCTTGATCTGCATAATATCGCCAAAGGAAGAATCGCCTGGCTTATGTCGCAGCAAGAGCAAATCACAAAATCCGATAATCGCGGTCAGCAAATTATTAAAGTCATGTGCAATCCCGCCGGCCAGTTGCCCCACAGCCTGCATTTTCTGGGACTGTACAAACTGTTCTTCCAGTGATTTTTTGTCTGTAATATCTATGAAGTGCAGTACGATACTTTCACTACCCTTGAAACGCCGTGCGTGGAGCTGCGCTGTGACCTTGCGGTTTTTCCCGTTCAAAGGAACTTCCAGAGCTTCTTCCATCTGCTCGCCCTGCTGCATGGCTTTCATAGCATCAATGACCGCATCACGGGCACTATCATCAATCAATAACTTAAAGTGCTTTTTTAAAAGCTCATCTGTGCTCTGCCCCATCATACGGGCAAATTCACTATTGCAATCCTCGATCAAGCCATCCTGATTAACCAGAACAATTCCCAATGGAGCCTCATCATAAAATCGTCTGAATCGATCTTCTGATGCCTGCAAGGCTTTGTGCATCTCTCGCTCCGAAGTCAGATCATGCACAACCCCCCTTGTCCGTACATGCCCATCTCGGTCAAATACGACACCTTGATTGATCGAAGCCAAAAACGTCTTTCCGCCCTGCCCCTTCATAGTCAGCTCGGTAATTTGCTTGCCACCGCCGCCATCTATAATATCATAGGGCGCAGCTCTTTCCGGAGGGTTTTCAATATAAGTATGCAGCTTGCCGGAATTTAATAGAACCGTTAAATCCTCACTCAACCACCGCGCTAAAGTCGCATTGGCAAAAACAAAACGGCCCTTCTCATCTACAGAAAAAAAGCCAACAGGCGCATTATCGATAAAATCAGTCAGCTTCTCGCGCTCTTCTTCAGCGGCCCGATTAGCCATGCGCCTTTGCGTAATATCATCAATTCTCCAGTGAATATAACCGGGGTGCCCTGTCACAGGTTGGGCCGAAACCTGATACCACCCTTCTTTTTTTTCTTTATCACAATACAACTCAATAGAATCAGTTAGCCCTCTATGCGCCTGATCCGATAACGTATTGAACAAAGCTTTGGCTTCTTCATTGCCTTCAAACATCGTAAGTAAAGCATTGAAATTTGCTTCCGCTCCGACATGCTCAACAAAATTTTGGTTATAATATAATGTCTGATCAGAGTCGCTTGTAATCAAACGCCCGCCGCGGCTACCTTCCAAAACCTCCTTAAGCAATATAAGCTCGTCTTCCTGTGAAACCTGCAAGGTCTGATAACGTTTCGCAGCAAACGCGACAAGAGTCGCCGTAAAAAAAACTAAAATGGAAATGATAATTGTGGTTGAATCCACATGCGCAATGTGGACAACATAGACCATCACAACAAAGTACAAAGCCAATATAGAAAACACCATAGCAAGGTTTAACGCCTTGCGATTTTCATCCGGTTTATGACGGGAAGATGGCGTTTTATGATGTTTCAGAATAAAGTTGGTGTAATCTATTTTCATGACTATAGGATCATCTCACATACGGACAATCCCGACAAGCCCCGATACACGAACAAACAAGCTCTACAGCCCTGATATATTTTGATCTTTTGGCCAGCTCACACGCCACCCCAGATTAATTTTAATCTCTTCCGAAGGCTTGTATTTCTTGACCCATTGCAAAACACCTTTTTTATCATCCACATCGGATTGATAACCCTGCGTCGTTTCATCCTTCAGGACCTCCACACGAATGCGCTCATCCTTGGAAACGGGGACGTTATCAAGCAAAGCAATCTCGACAGGTTCTTTGTGTAGATTTTTAATCTCGGTGACAAAGCTGCGCGTAATTTGGCTTTCCTTGGAAATCAAACCGGCTTCGCTTCTCTCATCCTTAAGTGTATTACGCGTTACGACAACATTATCGTCAATCCCGAAGGCCAGATTGGTTTCATCACCGGGGCGCAGCATTTTGGTGTAGCTCTGCCCGATATAGGCCCCGTCACGGAACAAATTAACCTGCCCCGGCAAGATCGGCGCTTCACCCTTTAGGGTTGCCATGGCCACAAGATAAGCATCTGTACCAAATTTTGGCTTAATCTGAATCTGGAGTTTATTATCAACTTCAAAGCTGCCGACCAGTAATTTGGCTTTCGTGCCATCAGCTTTCACAGTACTTGGCCCTGTGATCTTATATTCAGAGACAAATCCACCCGTATCAATCTGTGCAGATTGAAAACTCGCCTCTTTTGCCTTAGGCGCCTCCGGAACAGGTATTGCCGAACTGCCCATGGTTATAGCTCTTTCCAAAGAATCTTCATTCTTTTCTTCAACTGCCATAATGTACGCAGGTGTTGCGTCTCCATAACCTCTACCCTTCATAGGCATATTCTCATATAGTGAAACCCATTGTGGCTCTAAATCTGGCAATCCTGCACCTCGACTTGGACGAGCCGTTGATAATGTCAAGGCCACATCTTCCCAGTCTTCACCTGTGAGTTGCCCTACAGAACCATATTGCACAAGATTCAACTTCCCGCTTTTTACATCAAGACGTGCATCATAGACAGGCTGCCAGCTTACACTCGGGATTTGATAAATAAGACTAACCGTAAGCTCGGCAGCCTTATCGGATTCAAAGGGAAGAGTCACCTCGAAACTTTGTTTTTGTCCTGTACGAAGCTCACGGAGTTCATTATTGATCTTGTTAATTTCATCATCAATGTCACGGATTTTAATATCCTGCGCGATATCAGCCTTCAAATTCTCTGCAATTTTCGTGAAAATAACATCCACCGCCCCGCTCCAACTCTCCGTATTGAGCTCCATTTTGGCTATTTCTTCGTTCTCCCTCAAAGAGGCCTGTTTGGCCAGATTATCAAGAAACGTTTTCCCTGATGCCAGAGCCTGTTTTTCGGCATATTCAAGACGGCGCTTATCTTGCAAAGTCTTTAGTTTATCGTTTAATTCTTTCTCACGGGGAACAACATAATCCTCGAAACTCTCTCTTTTATGAGAAACTGCGCCAAAAACCACATTGGCAACACTTGAACCTTCCGCCCTCAAAGAATCGGGATAGATACTCACCGGAATACCCTTAAAGACAATATTATGTGCCCCGCTCGGAATTTTGACTTTACCTTCTCGCTTCACAGCTGCGCGATCATTATAGACTGTTGCTGCAATAATTTTGCTATCAACAATAATATCCTCGGCGAATGCTGCCGTTACAGGTATAAAAATCAGGGAAAGTGTAAAGAAAAATATGGAACGTTTCATAATCTGGTCCTCTTAGAAAGAATATGATAGCATCACTTATAACAATTAGATTTGGGACACGCTATGAAAACCTGCATTTTTTACTATTTAACTATTCTGGCAAATATTGGATTACTCTTATTTGCTCTTTTTGTGTTCGCACAACCCTATGGTAGCGGTCGTCACTTTGCACTATTACTGGCTGTTCCCGCAATTTTATCCCTTATTACGATTTATAAAGGCGGTGACCGCGAAGAACGCATACTCAAGAAACGCCTTCGCAAAGCTAATCTGCGCAAAGAGCTTAAAGAGTTGAAGGAATTTGATACTTAAAACCACTTCATCTTTTTAAACAGAGCAATCTGCCCTATAACCAAAGCGACCAATATCCCGCAGAAAATCAGGAATGCCGCTGGATTATTTGCCCCTGGAATACCACCGACATTTATACCCAGTAATCCGGTTAAAAACCCTAAAGGCAGGAAGATTGCAGCAATTACTGACAGCACATACATATTCCGGTTCATCCGGTCCGCATAGATGTTGGAAATCTCATCCTTGATAATCTGGGCACGCTCCCGCAACATATCCAGATCTTCAATATAGCGAATAATCATATCCAGAATTTCCTGTAATTTCCTTTTATGCATATCATCCAGCCATTCCAGTTCGTCACGGCGAAGTTGAGCAATTACGTCACGCTGCGGGGTAATATAACGCTTGAAAACTATGGCTTGTTTTCGAATATTGGCAATCACATAACGCTGGTCATGCGCCGTTCCATCAACCATGTCTTCTTCGATATCATCCAGCACTTCATCTAGCCCCAGAAAAACAGGTTCCATACGATCAAACAAATGCTCCAGCAACATAACTACAAAATCTCCAGAATTTTTTGCTCCCTTGCCTTCCATCAAGAGAGCCTGAATATCCCCCACAGCTTTAAGCTTACGACGCTGAATACTTATAATCCGATGCTTATCAATCCATAAACGGATCGAAATCATATCTTCAGGCTGCGCGTTTTCATTCAAATTAACACCGCGCAAAATCATCAACACGCCTTCCCCGAATTCCAAAATACGCGGACGTGTTTCATCTTCCAGCAAAGCATCAATGATAATGTCATCCAGATAGGATAACTCCCTTTTCAGCCAGATTTCGGTCGCAGGATCATTAGCATCAAGATGCACCCAAGCCAGCTTGTCATCTTTGATCAATGCAGATAATGCTTTACCTTCAAGATTTTGACCTGAGCCATCTCCCTCAATTGAACAGCCATGTATAATGCCATCATCCATAAAACTAGTTTAACTTACCTTTCAATTTGAAAACATAGGAAATAATTTCGGCTACGGCCTTAAAGTGCTCGATCGGGATCGTCTCGTCAATTTCTACCGTGTCATACAAAACGCGAGCCAATGGTTTGTTCTCATAAAGGATGATATCATTTTCTTTGGCCACTTCTCTGATACGCAAAGCAATATCATCAATCCCTTTGGCAACAACCACAGGCGCAGGCATTTCATCAGGATCATATTTCAGGGCAATGGAATAGTGGGTCGGGTTTGTGATAACCACATCAGCACCAGGAACGGCCTGCATCATACGCTGCCGAGAACGCTCCGCCCGAAGCTGTCGCAGTTTTGCCCGCACTTGCGGATCGCCTTCCGATTGCTTGTATTCATCCTTGATTTCCTGACGGCTCATGCGCATTTTCTTGTTATATTCGTAGTGCTGATAGACAAGGTCTGCCACCGCAATAATCATCAAAGCAACCAGAACGCCTACCATCAATTTGACAACCAGAATTCTCAGTTCAACTAAAACGCCACCCATCGACATATCAATCATATGCTCGAATTTATCAAAATAAGGGTAAAGGATGATAAACCCCACGAGCCCAATCGCGCCGATTTTGAACAGACCCTTGGCAAACTCCATGAGCGAGCGCATCGAAAACAGGCGCTGCATACCTTTGGAAAGTGAAATTTTACTCAAATCAGGTTTGACAGCTTCGGGCGCAAATAAAGGTCCAACCTGAAGGAAGGGCGCAAAAAAAGCAGCCAGAATTAAAATAATAATCGGCAGTGCCATTATAAACATCACCTGAAACAACGTTCCGCTGAGAACCTTTCCAATACCACCGGGCGCTCCGGGTAACATATAAGATTGCTCTATCATAGATTGCATCATGCCACCCAGACTTAAAAACATCTGGCTTGAAAACACAGCAATAATAAGGGTCCCAGCCATAAGCATTACCCAGTTATTCACCTCACGCGACAGCGCTACCTGCCCCTTCTTCCTCGCTTCCTCAAGCTTCTTGGGGGTGGGGTCTTCGGTCTTCTGACTATCGTCGGTCTGGTCTTCTTCGGCCATAATTTCCTCTTATTGCCCCATCGAGATAAAGAACACAAAAGATTCCTCGAACCAGCCTGCCCAGTGATAAAACAGCGTCAGCATCACAATACCCAAAAGCATTACCGATAATAAAATCTGCAAGGGAATTACAAGCAAAAATACCTGCACTTGTGGCATCAATCGTGAAAGAACGCCCATTCCGACGTACATCAAAAGTGTCATCACAAGAAACGGTGCGGCAAGCTGCATCCCGATCGAAAACGCCGCCGCAACAGACATGGCAATCACCTCTGCCATGCCGCCTGTATCAGGAAGCTCACCCATTGGAAATTTATTATAACTATCCACGACGCCCATAATCAACAAATGATGCATATTCAAAGAAAACAAAAGCACAACACCTGTGACCGATAAAAACGCCCCGATAATAGAGCCTTGCTGCGCCAGTGACGGATTAAAGACTTGCGCATTGGCAAGACCGGATTGCATAGATATTGCCATGCCTGCCGTATCCAGTGCCGTCATAAAAATCCGTGCAACAGTACCAATCATCAGGCCTATAATAACCTCCATCGCCACCAAAGCCATGAGAGACACCCCTGCCGGAGCAGGATCAGGTAAGTACTGCCAGACAATCGGAAACATAACCAGAGAAAGTCCCAAGGATAAGTGCAGCCTGATGCGCTCGGGTACAAAGCTATCGCCAATCCCGGGCATAATCATCGCCGCCGTACCAATGCGCGCAAAAGTCAACATATAGGCCAAAGCCATACCACTAAGGAAAGTTTCGAGTGCGCTTTGCATAGCTCACCTTTACCCTATCCGCCGCCACCAGTGATAATCCGCTCGGCAAGGGCTTCCATAAAGACCACCAAAGTGCGCATCATGGCAGGCAGAAAGAAAAACATCGCCATAAAAATCGCCACGATTTTCGGCACAAAGACCAACGTCATTTCCTGAACTTGTGTCAAAGCCTGCACAAGCGCAATCGCCACACCAACAACCAATCCAACCAGTAAAACCGGCAAACTGACTTGCACCGTAATCAATATAGCCTGCTGTGCGACTTCCATAACTTCTGCATCATTCATGGATATAAGAATATCAACCCTTTTCGAGTCGCGCCAATCAAAACCCTTATCTCACTGGATTTATCCTTTTATATTTGGTATTTGTGATTTCTTTATACACGCATTCAAGGCTCTATAGAGATGCTCGTCAGTTTTCTATTCTTTTTTTGTTTGTTTACAGGGATTGGCATGGCCTCTTCCCTGTGGCGCAAAAACACAATTGAGGATTATTTCCTTGCCAGCCGTAACATTCCGGCATGGCTGGTCGCCCTTTCTTTCGGAGCCACAATATCCAGCGGCGCAACCTTTATCGGCTTTGCGGGGCTGGCTTACAAATCCGGCTTGCTTGCTGTTGTTTCGGTTGCCGCTCTGACCATCGGAGATTATGTTGGCTGGCGCATCGCAGGCGATAAAATCAGAAGCAAGGCCCAAGAAAGAAAAGCCCATACTTACCCTTCCCTTATTGGAAAACTTGGCCCGAAAGATCATCCTTATGTCACGTTGATAGCCGCAATTCTGACCATTATTTTTCTGGGCACGTATTGTTCGGCGCAGCTTGTCACAGGAGGGAAAATCGGACAAGCCCTGTTCGGATGGAACTTTAACTATTTTGTCGTAATAGGCGCGCTTGTGCTTTTGGCCTATTGCTGGTCGGGCGGGATACGCGCTTCAATCTGGACAGACGCCGTTCAATCCCTCATGATTTTGATCTCTTTGATTGTCCTTATTGTTGCAGGCCTTCAGGAAATCGGAGGATTTGGAACGATGTGGCAGACGCTTACAACCCTTGATCAAAATCTGACAGACCCGTTTCAATTTATATTTATTCCGGTCTTTATCGGCTGGTTTGCCTTTGGCGTAGCCATCCTCGGACAGCCACAGCTTATGGTTCGTCACATGGTTGCCCGCAACGAGAGAGACATCATCACTGCCCGCCGTATTTACTTCCTTTGGCGCTGGATTGTTTTAATGCTGGCCTGCACAAGCGGAATGATCGCCCGCGTCATGATCCCTAGTGGAGAAAATTTCGACCCCGAGCTTTCTATCCCCGCCCTATGGGAAGATTTACTTTCCCCTGTTTTTGTCGGATTTTTGCTCGCCGGATTATTCTCAGCAACAATGTCGACTGCAGACTCTCTGCTCCTATCAGCCTCTTCCGCCCTGACGCAACATATCATCCCGAAATGGAGGGATTCATACATGCTCGCAAGATTTGGCACAGTCTTCGTCATTATAGTCACCATCAGCATTGCGATGGTTGCCGATCGCGGTGTTCTCAAACTTGTGATAGTGGCGTGGAACTGCCTAGGCTCGGCCCTCGTGCCTCTTATCCTCGTACAGCTATTTGGCCAAATTATTTCACAAAAAACAGCCCTAACCATGATGCTCGCCGGCCTGACCACAGCCCTGTTCTGGCGCTATGGTTTAGGATGGAGCAAAGAGCTGATGGATATTATCCCCGGCATGGCTGTAGGATTTATTATTTTCGGAGCGTCCAAAATTGCAAAAAAGAGAACTCATGTTCCAGCCGAGTGAAAGCTTTATCCTGATAAGAAATTTCTAATGTACCGAGAAAATGCCCTCTTCCAGAACATCGGGACAGTCACTAAAGAACCCATCTACACCCCAGCTCTGAAGCAGGCGCGCCTGATCCGGATTATTAACTGTATAGGCCAGAATCTGCTTTTCTTTATCTATAATACTCTCGATTTGATCACGCGTAACATTATTTGCGTTTACATTGACGGTTGATACCTGCAAGTAATCCACAAGCTCTGCCCAGTTTTCCGGCCATTCCTCTGGCAGCAATAACCCGCGATGCCAGTCCGCAGCCATATCACAGGCAACCTCGAGACTGACAGGCTGTAAAGAAGAGATTAAAAGACGATCATGATCATCCCAAATCGTTGAAAGCAAATCCAGAGCAATTTCCGCCGTTTCTTTTTCACGGCCCGGACAGGGTTTAATTTCGAGATTTAAGCCCAAACCTCTTTCGATCAAAACATCAATGGCTTGCTCTAATGTCGGGATTTGAATGCCGATAAAGCTCTCTCCGAACCAACTGCCACAATCAAGCTCCATAATCTCTTTATAAGTGCGATCAGCAACATTTCCGGTGCCGCTGGTTGTACGGTCCAGCGTGCTATCATGAAAGAGTATCGGCACTTCATCCTTGGTTAGCTTGACATCAAATTCGACCCATTCAACGCCCATATCGGCAGCCATGTGAATGCCTTCCAGCGTATTTTCCGGCGCATAAGCAGCGCACCCTCGATGGCCTATGATTTTAGGTAATTTAAGCGGCATCTGAAATTTTCTTCTTTTTCTGCTTGTCCCATAGTTCAAGCATTTCATCTAATGTTAGATCGTTAAAGGTTTTCTCGCTGGCTT
The DNA here is from genome assembly GCA_029880245.1 of Alphaproteobacteria bacterium. Taxonomy (GTDB): domain Bacteria; phylum Pseudomonadota; class Alphaproteobacteria; order Micavibrionales; family Micavibrionaceae; genus UBA1672. The sequence goes on along the minus strand of JAOUOR010000003.1, from coordinate 55,326 downwards.
TCAAGTCTGTTTCCATGCCTTGAAAGCGACGAATAAATTTATTGTTACAGCGCCGCAAGGACTCCTCGGCGTTCAAACCTAAAATTCTGCCAATATTAGCGACAACAAATAAAACATCACCAAGCTCTTCTTGCATATGATCCTGATCCTGCTTGGCGCAGGCCTCTTTTAGCTCCGCCAATTCTTCCTCTAATTTGGCAAAGATATCTTCTATCTCCGTCCACTCAAAACCAATTTTGGCGGCTTTTTTCTGGAGCTTTTGCGCCCTCAAAAGAGAAGGTAGAGCAGATGCCACCCCATCCAGAGCACTAGCATCGGTTTTCTTTTCGGCCTTTTTTTGTTTGTCCCATATGGCGTTAACATCGCTTGCGCTCCGGGCATCTTCTTCCCCAAACACATGAGGATGGCGGGATATCATCTTATGCGTGACATCATGGATAACATCATGAATGTCAAAGGCTCCCTCTTCACTGGCCATTTGCGCGTGATAGATAGGTTGAAAAAGCAAGTCCCCTAGCTCTTCCCGAAGGTCATCCATATTGCCTCTATCAATCGCATCGGCAACTTCATAGGCTTCTTCCAACGTATAGGGGGCAATGCTTTTGAAATCTTGCTCCAGATCCCATGGACAACCGCCATCAGGATTGCGCAAAGCGGCCATCACCTCGATCAGGTCGTCAATTGTGTATTGCTCTTTGATTTTCATGCGCTCTTTTATAGAGCATATTATGGGGAGGGTATAGGTTAAATTAGAGGCTTGGCTCTACAGATGAGGCTTTAGGATTATTTTGTTTTTCTTCTATCGAATCCATTAATTTGAGGTATCGGTCGTACTGAGTAGTTTGTTTACTACGAGCACCTGTTATTTTTTTGTACACTGTATCAAGATTTTTGCCCAAATGGGACCATGGTTCCAAAGCAAGGGATATAGATCCCAAACTTACAAGAAGTTTAATATTATTGCTCGTAAAAACTTCGCCTCCTTCGATCGCAGCAAAATCCATATTCATAAGAGCTTCACCAGCTCTGGAAAGTTCATCGGGATTAAAATCATGTGATACTTCTACTATATGTCCACCGATAAAGGCAGTTTCAAGACCGTAACGAAAAGTATCATATTTTGAATTGGAAATTTCCTGTTTAACTGATCTTCTGGATTTTCTAAGTTCCTCCGTAAATTCAGGGTCCGATTTCGCAATCAGGGAATCTCTATGTTTACCCTTAGTGATTTCGGTAAAATGTGGTTTTTGTTTATTGACATGCCTTAATTCGTTTTTTCCTAGCTTATAGGTATAAAGTGACTGGGGTATCCTAAAAGCTCCTACAGCAATATTTTTCCAATAACTGGGTTTGGCCCAGTTTGTAATCGAATCTCCGATTATCTTGCCCGCAGCATTTGCCGTGCCAAAGGCAAGAATGTGAGCTGCAGAAACACAATTTTCCGCAATTTTTCTAGCATCTTTCTTGCTGAAGTTTCTGAGATAATTCCCAACATCTTCGACCCGTTTTTTAAAATGCCCCTGCTTTTGAAAAATTCGTATAGATTCTATAATTTGATTGAATCTTTTTTTAGGAAAATCATCCAGATTATATTCGGGTATATTTTCAAAGAGCAGCCCCTCCTTATGCATGTCATTTTCCAGCGTCTTGAGTGCCTTTTCTTGCCCCATTTCTTCTGTGTTATCCTGCAACTTCATTTCCAAGCGGGCACAACGCAAAAAGCGGTAAAAATCCATACCGGCCTCGCCCATAAAACTTAATGTAAGTGCCCCCCCACCTGCTGCTGAAGTCATTATTTGTCCATTAGGTTCTGTCGCAGCCAAATAAAACGTGGGTAAATTGGAAGCGAATTCATAAGTACCTGCCTTAAGGCTCGATCCAACATCTTTCCAGTAATGCATCATGGCACGCTTCAAAAGCTTGTGTGCGTCTTTTCCCTTAATATGCTTACCGATTTCAAGAGCTGCCTTTTCTTGTTTTTTCGGTTTTTCCTCTTCCTCCGGCTTTGTGGCTTTACCCCTAGCTTCTTCTATCGTGGAAGCCTTGAATTCATCTTTTAAATTGTGGGTCAGATATTCTTCTAGTGAATCTACAGTTTCCTTAGATAGTTTTCGCTCGCTTTTAGCTAACTCTTCACTAAGCCTTTCTATACTCTCTTCAATAGAAATATGGCGCTTTTCAGTACCTTTGGATATAATTTCGAATTTAAGTTCTTTTTTGTCCTGTGTTTCAGGATCAAAAACAAAACACTCCATATCGTCAAGAATAGATAAAAAGATGTCTTTAGGTAGAAGAATATCGTTTTGATGCAAGTCATAAATAAAATTTTTCAGTGCACTAAACATCCCTTCATGTGCTGAACAGAATTCATAGCTGCGCTCTTCGGTATCTCCCCGAACAGTAAGGCCCATAACATAAATATTAGGGCTTTCCGGCTTTTTGGATGTTTTATCACGCATTACTTATATATCCCGCTTTATCGCTACAATTTTAGAGCAATTCGTCCTCTTCTGTCAAATCTATACGGGATTACCGGCCAAAGTGCAGTTTTCTCTTGAAAAAGGCGGTTTGATCACGTATGTTCCGCTCACCTTGAAGTTCAAATATGCGCCCGTAGCTCAGCTGGATAGAGCGCCTGACTACGGATCAGGAGGTCAGGGGTTCGAATCCTCTCGGGCGCGCCATACTATTTTTACCGTATTTCAGACCCTCTAATGCCTTGAAAGGAAAGGCTAAATCCGGTGTTCGAAACCCTTGATTTTTGATGTATGTGAGCCTGTCAGAAAAGGCCAGTTTGAGCACTAAACGGCGCAAGGTCAGATTGTCAGAAACCCATAATTTATAGGGGTTTGACAGGAATGTAAGGGCGTGTTCGAACATTTCCTCAAAGGCATGGCACGGTTTCCCGCAATTTTCTATTTTTTCTCTCAAAACAATCTTCTCCTTTTCCAGTTTTTCGATCTTACCTTCATACGCAGAAATTGCCGCCATGCTGTTTGTTTCAACAAGGCGATCCAGTAATTGCTCCGTCTTACGCTCAATGTTGACCAGTTCTTTTTCAGCGGACTTGGCCAAGAGCTTTGTATTATTCAGGCGGTATTCCCAAATATCTTTGAACATGGCTCTCATTGTATTGAACATGGAGGCAGAAGGACGGAGTTCTTTGAGTAACTCCTCAAATTCACTTTGCATCTGATCACGGGGCACGGATTTCCTGTGCAGGTCACAGTCACGATTGTGGCACAGGTAGTAAGGATATTTTTTATTCTTTCCCTTCGACCAGCAGGCGGTGAATGGTGTTCCGCATTTACAAACAACCGCCCCACGCAATGGGAAATCAACTTTGAGGTTCTTACGGGCAGGCACTTTGGCATTCTCTTTCAGGCGCTCCTGATTTTTCTGGAAGGTTTCAAAGCTGATCAGGGCTTCATGCTTGGCTTTTTGCAAGGGAATATTATATTTGGGAACCTCAATATAACCAGCATAAATAACCCTGTTTATTATCTCATTCACGCGCTGGTCACGAACGTTGCCATAGCGGTCTTTAGGGAATTCAGGAAACTCCTGAAAGAAACGTGTCAGTTCTGCCTGTGTCTGGAACCTGCCGCTGGCAAACCCTTCAAGACCTTCCTGAATTATACTGGCCAGCGGATCGTCACGAACAAGCAGCTTCCCATGCCCTTTAACGGTTTCATGCTTATAGCCAGCAGGTTTTTGAAAGCACCAATAGCCATTTGAGAGCCGGGCTATTCTCCGGTTTCTTGTTTGCTGTGCATTCTTACGGCGGAAGAAATCAGCATTCACCGCCTGCATGTTCTCGAAAAATAGACTATCAGGATCATTCTTAAATTCAATTGAGGGGCTTTCCAGCACCGCGCCAATTTCATTTATAATATCGCGCAAATCTAGGTGGGTACGGATGTTCCGGGCTATGCGGCTAATGTCGTCAATAAGGATAACATAGCCGTCTTTCCTGTTCTTCTTCAGGAATTTGAGCATGTCATTCAAACCGGGGCGCTGGGCAGAACTCCCGGAAAGATCATCGGAGAAAGTTTTAACCACTGCATAGCCTTTGTACCCGGCGTAAGAAAGACAGCGGGTTTCTTGTGATCTGAGGCCGTCACCGGACTTAACCTGTTTCTTGGATGACACTCTCGTATAAATAACAGCGTTGGTAAAATTATGGTGCTGGGTTTCAAATTCCATCATGATGTGACTCCTTCCTGCTGCGCATCTTTAGATGCAGCAACTTTTCTAAAACCTTCTGTGAGTGATTGACCCTTAGAGTCTAGCTCATTTGAGGGATCATGCGCGCTCTTTTTGATGAGTTCTCCACAGGCCGCTTGGGTTGGCTCAATGCCAAAGCCCATGTCAACGAAGCACACGATAATATCCCAAAGGGTTTGCAGGAATTCTTCCTGCTGCGCTTCGGTCATATCGCAATCTTCGAGATATTCCTCATAGCGCTCAATATCAAGCGTCAGTGTTGGAAGTGGCAGGCGCTTTTGTCCGGGTTTTCTCCTCGGTAATTTATCCTCTATTGTATCTGGCCGTTTTTTATTGTTCATACCGCTTTTCCTTATAATTTTAGTGTTTATCCATACGCATCCTTTTTCCTGTTAATGAGAACAAAGAGGGAACATTGTTATTGTGAGTCCGCATGTGAGTCAAGGGGTGCGCGTAAAAAATTATCGGTTTCGCTCATGGGAATTTCTGCCCCTTGATGGTGCTTGCCGCTTATCACGGAATTCTTCACGTTTGATCTCATTGACGCGGTTGTATGCGCTGCGTGAAAGTTCTGCGAGACGCAGCAAATCATTCTGTCCGAAGCTGTTTGTATCGCGGTAATTTCCTTGCTCATCCTTATAGGTACGAGCAAGTGTAGTAGTGAAGTAAGAACCTTGCTCACTTTCATTGCGCCATATACTGGCTTTAAGGTTGGCATCACGTAAGGTTTCTTGTGGGGTTTTGCTGGTCATGGATTATCTCCTTTGGTTGGTGGTGGTAGTACCATTTTACAGGGAGATGAAAGCAGCTCAGGGGGATAAATATTGAAAATATGCTAGATATTATATAGTAAGGGTCAGGTTGGGATAGATAGGAGATTTTTAATGGTAGAAAAAGAAATTTTATTAGACGGTTTAAAGGAATTATCTTTGGACAAGGATAGTCAGGCCGTGCTGTGGACAGATGGCTCAAAAGATGAGATACACAGTTTTGATGAAGCAATATGTTATGTTTTCGATGACTCTGCCTTAGATTATTATATGGAGAAAAACAAACTGGAAGAATTTTTTCCAAAAGAAGTTTGTCTAAAATTTAAGAAACTGGATAAGCAAATTAAAAAAATAGATACCGTTGATAAATATCCAATAGAAATTATCAATGATCCTGAGATGGAAAAAATTAGAGAATTATCTGCTCAGATATTGGAATTACTGGCTACCTCAAATTAATAATATGGATTATCAGAATAGCGGCCTTTCATGAAGCGCTGCTGGTAGTAAGGTTTACGATCTCCGTATAAGACTCCCGGCAGACCGTCAGCAAATATATATTGTTTGTCCGCCGGAGTATTCAGCACTTCATCGGGGTTACGAAGCTGGCGGTGCTGCATATGTGGTGTTTCGGCTTCGCGGGCGTGATGGGCGTAATTTAGCCCTGCACTTAGTGGATCATCACCAGAGAGAAAGGCCTGTACAGCTTGCCGTTTAGCATGACGCGCCCGTGCATGGGCGTGTTCGTCTTCATAGACAAGTGTTTGTGCGCCAATCATCCGTGAAACGCTACTTGCCGTTTCTATATCTCTAACAGCGAAATAACTGCGTAGTGCTGCACTGGAGGTAATGATATTATCTGCCTCGTGTCCTAATGACTTCATTTGTTTGGTGGACTGAAACACTGCCCACGGACGAATACCTATCCCGGCTCCGTAAGTGTAGAGTTTTACAATGAGCGGGAATTTATTGAGTTGGGCCGCTTCATCAATCACCCATGTTTGCTGCGGCGCTTGGGGCTTTCTGGATTTATAGATCATGGCCGCGACAAATAAATCCTTGAGGACAGGAGACCAGCTTTCAACAAATTCTGCCCTAGGCATGAAGTAAGCCTGATACTTCTGATCACCTTCACAAGGCTGAGAAAATGAAAAGTCATATGGCGGGGAAACTGAGGAAAGTAATTGTGGGTCGCTCAAACAGGCAAAGCCTTTGAAGAGTTCCCCTAAAATTCCCTGAAACCCGTTGGTTGGATTATTACGGGAGGATGCAATTTCTTCTTCTATACGCATAGCTACCGGGAAGCAGCTACGTGACATATCATAGGCGAAGTTGAGCCATTCATCCGTCCCGCCGGGTATTAAATTTATGACACGATATAAATCCGGCAGGGTCAGCGTTCCGTTCTTCTCTGCAAGCGTGAGGGTCATAGCTTCGAGAAACTCTTGTGCTCTTCGTTCAAAGTAATCGGCATTAGGACTGCCCGAAACAGCAATCTTGTTCTCGCAAAAGACTTTTGTATCGGAAACAAGGGATGGGCTATCAATGCGGATATAATCAACCGGGTTGATCCGGTGCTGTGGCATACCGTGGAGTCCGCACGGATTCCAGTATATAGGGATTTTGCCGTCAAGTTCTTGCCCTTGGGAGATTACGGCCAGTTCCCCCTTCATGTCCAGAATGACCATAGAAGACAGGCAAATCCCCCGACAGATGTTGTAGGCGAGAACATCACGCAGCTTGCCGCCACGTGCTCCGGCCACTAGCAGTAACCCGCCCATGCCGGAATACCAGACTGGCCTATGGCCATAGAAGCCAATCAGCAGGGAGTTGGAATGTTGGTCAAACATACCTGCTTTGCGAACATCCTGTTCGCTGGCAAAGCTGGCCGAGCCAAAACGGTTATTCTCATTATCAATCATAAGGGAATCTCATAAGAAAATGCCGGGAAGTGTGTGAGGCTTCCCGGCATTTTCTGTAGTAGAATGAATGTTAGTTTATGAAGGCGCCAATTATGGCCAGAATGACAAAAATAAAGACGCATCCGGCTAGAAATTCGCCAATATCTTTGAGGAAAGAATTTTTCTTTTCCTTGTAAACACCATAGCTACCGCCACCGATTTTCTCATATTGTTTTTTAGACATAGGAATACTCCTTCAAATTAAATTATAAGAAACGAACCATCACTGCCACGGCGCCAAACATGAGCGCTGTCGAGATTGAAGCTCTTGCAGTGAAAAAAATGAGGCACGCGCAAATAACGCCCCATATCATCGTTACGAAATCAGCACTGGCAGGGCCGTACTGGGAAAGGGCAAAATCACGCACCCAATCCTTACTGGCAGAATAAAATGGTCCTGTTCCCAAGAACGTGGCCACGACTGCCAGAGTATTGGCCAGTCCTGTCATGGAACTCATGAAAATGGACTGTCCGGCCTGCTTGTGCTTTTGTAAACCTGACATAAGGCGTTCCTCCTTTTGGTTTGCGTTGCTCTCAGGTTTTCATAGTAAGGCAGTGCAGACCCGGCTCAGGGGGATAAGGGCAATAAAAAAAGTGGCTCACGTTTCGGAGCCACTTTTTGAATGAAAAAAATGATGATTAGTCCTGCGGATTATTGTCGTTTGCGGCCTTGCCTTTCAGCCCCCAGAATTGCGCTGCACCGGGATTACGTGCCCTTAATATTGTAGCCACAATGCGGAATTTTTCTTTTGTTTCCTCATTAAGGCGGGAGCGTTTACCGTCCGGGCAGGGCGTGCAGCACCAAGTCTCAAACCATTCGCAAACATTATCGTTGGCATTTGCTAGTGTCTTACTATCTGAATGAAGAATAGTTTCATCATCCAGTTCAAACAGTTCAAGATTAAGCTCAACCTCTTGGTAATGCCGATTAATGATCTTACCGGGATAGGCTTCAAGCTCATCCGTAAGAAAAGGCTTCCAGTCCGAAGGCTGTAGCCCCATAGCACAGGCAAAATTCCGCACATCCCTTACAAATTCAGGGTTCTTTAGTTCTGCATCCGTTACCAGACAAGAACGGGTATACATGCATGAGCTTGATAAAAGGCAGTTTGTGCATCGTGTATTATTGTTTTTATTCATATGACATTCTCCTTTTCTTATGTTTCAAATACTGTCTAAATCCGGGCAAAGCTAAGGGGTTCTCAGAAAGCTATATCCAACTGAATTATAGGAATTTCTGTATTTCCCGATGACGTTTTTAATACAGCCTATTTACATATTAATTAAAAGTATTATATTTCTTAATCACGTTATGTGCCCCGCATTAATAACGCTTAAGAACGCTATTTTACCTTTGCCCTATGGTTCGAAAATATAAACCAAAGAATCTAGCCTTTAAAAATGCTCGTTTGGAAGATAGTTCCTTGTATAGGGAGATGATGTATTTATCGCTTGCAGGTCATAACACTAAACAAATTTCTGAATTAACTAATTTACCACCCCAGACAGTGAACAGAAATATAGCAAAAATCAGAAGTCAACTTCCTTACAAATATGACTATAGAAAATTTTTGTACCGTCTCTTAGAAGGTGCAGAAGTTCATTATATGAAAATATATGTATCTATGTTCCAGACAATAGAGTTACTTGATCCTGATATAAAGTATGAACAGCGGCCAGAAGGAATCAGTCTGGAAACTTTGCTGGAATGTTTAACATTATGCAGGTTTGGTAAAAAGCCGAGGGAATATGTATCTGAAGAACTAAAAATAATAGAAATGTTTGAAGAAGGCAGGTCTTTTATACTGCCAGTACATCGGAGTTTTACTGATACTGGAAATTATTTAAATAAAAAAAACGAATGCAGATTTTGCAAATTTCAAGGAAATCTGCATGAAACAGTCATGTTTCATTTTACCAGTATTCCGAGCATATATTGGGACTTAAAATTTTATTTTGCTAATCACAGATTAACAAATAGAAGCCTTAGGTCACATTTTGATTACGCATTAACGATTAGCCTTATTAGGGCAATATATCATTTTGGTAGTCACAGGGTAGATAGAATTGGTCTAAATCGTGCTGATTTTATTCGCGTCTGGTATGCATGTTTTGACGATATTGTAGATAGAGCAATAAAAGCTATGGGGGATGAATTTATTTAGGGTCGATTGAACAAAATGTTTCAATCCATTTTTTTGCACCCGGACTTTGCTCCAGATCTTTTGAATCTAAAAATGATTTAGCATCTAAGGGTTTAACGATATTATTATCGTCCATAATTTTCATGAGTTCACTTCGTTTTACTCCTTTGCTTATACATATAGAATCAAAATCATCTACATATTCAGGGAGATAGTAGGAAAGTGAAATATCACGGAAAGTTCCCTTCCGTTTATATCCGGTAGGGCCATCTGGTCGGGTGGTTGTTTTCCATTTTTTTGTAAGGCTATCATTCATCTGAATAACATACTGTTTTACAAGAATATTATGCAAACTTAACTGATAATCCTTTGATTCAATTGAGGTAATTAGATGTTGCCTGAAAAGGGGTAGGCGTTTGCTTTGCGCTCTGATTAGCAATATATGAACCTTCTATTTTAACTTTGAGGGTCATATTTTTATTTTAAGGACTTACGCAAGATGTGCGTTGGTACTACCAACCAACGCATCTTGGCTCACTACGCTCCGCTTGTTCGGCAAGGGAAACCCGCTGCGCGTTTCCCGTTGCATCCCTTTCGGCTTTTGACGATATGTATACTATTTTTTATCAGGCAAACAATCTAGCAATTGGTTGCAGAGGCTAGAATTGTGCTTCAAATATCGGAAGTATTGTGGTGGCGTGAAGCCTTCATTTAACTCTTTTAATTCTGTCAATTTAATTTTTCTGCTTAGTTTCTTGGCGTTTGATAAGGTTAATGCGTATGCTTCTTTGCACCCATTATAATACTCATCAAAATCTTTCTTTGAGATGCCACATTTATTTCTATATTTCTTCCATATGTTTTCAGGTGTGTCTTTCTCATATTCGGTGACATAGGCTGTTGCTTCAATAGAACTACTAGGTTTAGTAGTATAAATCCAAATGCGAACGCCTCCATTTGCTGGAAATGGTTTCTTCCTGAGTTCTATAGTTTTCTTTCCACTGAGAATTTTTGCAACATAATTAGGTTGTATAGATATAATCACATCCTTCACAGGCATGCTCGTACCCAAATGGAGTATGTTATATAGTTGATCGAAAGATAGTTTTTCGGGGCCTACCATATTGGCTTTTGCACATCCTAGATTCTTTAATTCTTTTAAAGTTAGAGGGTTTGGAAACTCTATAAAATTATCAAATATAATAACTTGTACATTCCCACTCTTATCTGAATATCCGTCAAGCTCTTGTTTTGTCAGCACCCCATACTTTCTATATGTTTTCAGGGCTGTATCTACGCTACAAATTTCTGTTGATACAATGCGAGCACTGCCTATAACCCCTCGTCCACTTTTTGACTCATAGAATACTACAGGCATTCCTTTTCTGAAAAAGTTCTTATGAGAAGGAGTTTTATAGTAAACTTTTTCTGTCCTAATCAGCGCTTCTTCACGCGTTGGAAACGGCAACATACTATCATCACGTGACAACAAGTCAGAAGCAAATGCAGGACGAATTGAAATTAGAACGGCATTTCTCTCCGGTAAGAGAACCACAGAGGGGGAAATAAACGATTCCAATTTGTATAATGGAAGTTCGTGCCCACGTTCATTTTTTACGGCATGGATATATGCGTCACCTTGGCTCTTAATAGAAAAATTAGGAATAAGTGCAGGAAAAGAGATACCTGTTTGATCGTAAAAAGAATTTCTAAAATCTTTCCAATTGCCTTTTGTTATTAATTGGGGAGCCGAAGCTTTGATCAATTTCGTCAAACCATTTCCTGTTTCTCCGGCTCTCTGAAACCCACGCTTTAGACATAGATTTTCTAGATCAAAAGCGTCTTGCATTATATATAAAGTTATTTTTTTAGCCTGTGAGTGTGTCACAAGCCTCAAAAAACACTCTAATAAATGTTCTAAAACAGCATCTCTACTTTTAAATTCTGTGCTATCTGTTATGAGCATTCCCTCTATGAGATCATGCTTATTACCTTTTGTTTGTGCCTTATAAGCTGCAAATATCGAGTCATTGACCAAGGCCACTCGTTTTTCATTTACTCCTCTGGCAACATCTTTCTTGAAGAAAGTTTCGATGTTTTCGTGATTGTTTTCTAGGCTTCCTAAGAAATCGTCTATATCAGAATAACTTGGATTATCCAGCAATTGTATTCGGTTATTCTCATTTTGTAGTGGGACAGAGAGTGCAGGGTTTTCAATGGTTCCTAGATACTCTATCTTAAAATCGGCAGGAGAAAGCACCATTAAACTGTACTTCTCATGTAACTGCCTCTTAGCGTTTAATATGGATTTTTCTTCGGTCAGAAAAGCAGACTTTTTATGTTTTACACAGTAAGCTAAGTGCCGTATATCAGACGCATCATTAGAAGATTTTTTGCGAGTACTTGTTCTGTTTGGAAAAACAATTTCGTGGATTTCTTTTTCTAATGGAACAAGTTCATTATCTAGTATAGAAGGTAAGACAGGCAGAGTGCTTTCAGCAAGGTCTAGTAGAGCGTCTTCGTTTCTTTTATTCCGCAAAAGTTCTTCTTTAAATTCAGGCGTTACAAATAATGTAAATTCACCTGACAATGCTGCTTTCATAATATTTGTGATCAGTTCTTTTTCTGTACGATTTTTTGTTAAAGAAAGAAAAATATTTAGGTCAATTACATAGCTTTCAGTGATGTCGTTTGTTTTATTTGAAATCACATCCAAGTCTAAGTTTTCAGGTGGCAGCAAGCTGGGTGTTGCAAGTCTTTTGTAGAAAATTAAAACTTCTCTGCCAGTTGTATTTTGTTTATCTCTAGGTTTTAGTGCATAGAAACCTTGCCCTTGATAAAAACGCATTGCCGCAGTGAGATCGCTGGCTACATCGGCTCTAAGGTTTAAGCATGATACCTGCTCACCATATTTGACGATTTCTTGAATAAGAGAAGAGGCAACGCCTTGCGTTCGATTTTCTGGAGAAGAATAAATTTGATAAATTCTTATTTCACTATATTTACCTCCATACATTAAGTGACCAAGGTAGTTGCCAGCATCATCTGTAGAAACCCATAATTTTTCTTGCTCTATTTTCTGTTTATATGCGTCTCTAGGCAAAAAGCCAAAAATTGTACGGTTATTGTCTCCAATCTGTATAATATGCTCAAGGTACGGCATAACTTCATGGGAAGTTTTTAGAATTTTTTGAACAGGAATATTTACTGTATAAGTGTTTGGCTCTTTATGAACTGATTCTGTTTTCATTAATTATTTACCCCCATTACATTTAAACCCGCTCATACCATGTACCTTTACCAGTACCGTATTGTTTTAAGTGGTTTGCTGATACTAGTGTTTGCAGATGTTTCTTTACCGTATTCCTGTTTGCATCGGTCAGATCAACAATCTGACCGATGGTAAGACGACCATGTTCTTTGGCTAATTCAAGGATTTTTACAGAGAGTTCTGGCAATGTGCCTATGACAATCCGTTCGCGCTCAATTTTCTTTTCTAACCGCTCTTTTTGCTTTTTTAGGGCTTTCAGAAAATACACTACCCAAGCATTCCATTCTGGTTCATCCGTGCGAATGGTGCCTTGGGTTTTGCGTAGGGCAATATAGTATGCTTCTTTCGTTTGCTCGATGACACTTTCAAGCGAGCTATAGGGGACATGGTTATAGCCACTACGCAGTAATAACAGGGTGGTTAGAACACGTGAAAGCCTGCCGTTGCCATCCTGAAAGGGGTGAATTTCCAAAAATACAACAATGAAAATAGCAATTGTAAGTAATGGGTGAAGTGTACGATCATCAAAAGACAGGTTTGTCCATTCTACCAGTTCTGTCATTAGGCGCGGTGTTTCAAATGGTGTAGCGGTTTCAAAGACTATACCAATTTCATTTCCGTCTTCATCAAAGGCGCTTACATGGTTTGTATTGGTCTTATAAGAACCACGATGTCGTTCATCCTTAGTGCTGTAAACCAGTAAGTCACGATGAAGTTGCTTAATATGATTTTCTGTTAGGGTAATGGAATCTGCATGTGCAAAGACTGTTTCCATGACTTCGGCATAGCCCGCCACTTCTTGTTCATCACGAGTCTCAAACTTTTTGATTTCAAGGTTTGAAAGAAGGGCTGCAACTTCCTTATCAGAAAGTTTACTACCTTCAATACGTGTAGAAGAGCCGATGCTTTCTATAGTTGCTACTCTGCGCAAAGCGGAAAGACGTTCAGGCGCTAATGTTCCAAGCGCCTGCCATGCGCCCTTAAATTCATCCAGTTCTGCAATAAGAGACAGGATTTCAGGGGTAATTTCTAAAGATTTAGTATTTATAGCCATACCCATAAATATACCCATAAATATCCATATATCAAGCTAAATCTTTAAAATACCCAAAAATATACCTATAAATACCCGATAATGCCTCATTTTATCCGATTTCCTATGTGAGCTAATGTGAGATTAGCTTAGGGCTGCGCCCTCGGCGCATTTCAGAAAAAATGGACAAAGCCAAGGCTCATATGCTTTGCGCCCGCACCGACCTTATCGATTTTTCCTTCCGTTTGCACACCCCCTGTTTTCCATGAGGCAATGTTGCATGAGCAACCCACTTTTATTTCTTCGGCAATGTTTCAACGAAATCAATTGCTAACTGGCAATAGCGTTGTAAGTCAGAATCTTCTTCCAGTGCTTCTGGCTCTATTGTTGCCCAACCTTTCATAACTTTACCTGTAAAGTCCATAGGACGTACATTTGGCTCTTGCAATATTTGTTCGGCGTTCTCAACTCCTACACGGATAATCAGCGTATCTTTATGAATGCCAACGCACATCTTACCGTCTAGCAAATAGCCAAACCCACCGAACATTCTCGTCTCTTTAAGGTCAGAACGATTGGGTATAATCTCCCCCAACCGTTCTGCCAATCCTTCATCAAATGGCATAATTCAATCTAGCAAGCCATCTTTTTCATAGCTTCTTCAATTTCCTCCGGCGACACATCACGCACATGCTCTGCGATTGTCCAGTCGATACCAAACGGATCAGAAACTGTACCCATGCGATCACCCCAGAACATATCCTCTGGTGCTTTCTTCTCGGTCATACCTTCACCTTTGGCTTTATCAAAAGCTGCCTGTACATCTTCGACATACACATAAAATGATACTGGAGAGCCACCCAGCGTTTTTGCTGATTTCCCACCATTTTCCGGGCATGGACTCCCAACCATGATACGCGCATTTCCCACTTTAATTTCAGCGTGCATTATCTTGCCGTCAGGTGCAGGCATGCTCATAATAACTTCTGCGCCCAGAGCTTTTTTGTATAATTCAATCGCCCCTGCTGTATCATCAAATGTAATATAGGGTGTAATGGACGTATATCCTTCAGGTATTTTGCTCATAAATATTCTCCAAAAATAACAATTAATAAAAATTCAGCTTGGTTGCTGCTGATTTTTGTATTTTACACACTACTACTGACAGCGTGTTGTCAGTAGTGTGTCAGTATGATAGAAGAAAATAAAAAATAAAGGAAATTATGCGCAGGGCAGATAGATTATTTAGAATTGTAGAATACTTAAAGGCACGCCGTCAGGTGGTTACAGCAGAAACTCTGGCAGATGTGTTAGAGGTGAGCACTCGTACAATATACAGAGATATAGCTGATTTGAATGTATCAGGTGTACCTATTATAGGTGAAGCTGGAATGGGCTATGTACTAAGCCGGGATCACATGGTTCAACCTCTCATGTTCGGGTTGGAAGAGCTAGATGCTCTTATGCTTGGTGCCCAGATGGTGAAAAGCTGGGGAGATGAAGAGCTGGCAAAATCTGCCAGCCAAGCAATTGATAAGCTAACGAGCGTTTTACCAGAAAGTTTACAGCAAGAAATATCAGAAACATTTTTATTTTCATTTTCTTCTAAAGAAAAAGTTGAAATTAATATTGATTTTACAGCACTTCGCCGAGCAATCCGTAGCAAAAACAAGCTTCTTTTTTCTTATGAAGATGCAAATGGTCAGGAGACGGAACGTTGTGTTAGGCCGCTATGCTTAGTGTTCTTTAATCCTGTATGGCTCTTACTGGCATGGTGTGAGAAACGTGATGATTTCCGTAATTTTAGGTTAGACAGAATAATTAATCTGATTGTCACAGATGAGCATTTCATAAATGAAAAAGGGAAGCGCTTATATGATTACTGCCAGATAAATGGCTATGGCATGGATAATATATAAGAAAAAATATATATCTGTTACTACCTTTCTATCGTCGGCCCTCTTATGCGGTCTTTTCGAGCATATGATCGTCTTTTTTCCATGAAGGCTTTGCGTTGTTCTTCTTCGGAAAGGGATTTCATTTGTTGGAAGTGTTCTGTGTCTTGCTGTAATTCCTGTTTTTCCTTATCAAGTTTTTGCTGTACACGTTGCTGCACTTCTTGCTGGCGTTTTTGCTCAGTAAGTTGATATTGGAGGAGGGTTTCTTTTTCCAGCCTCTCGCGGGCGAGTTTCTCTAGAGCTTCCATCCTGTTTTGCTTTTCTATACGTTTATTTTCTCCACGAATACGATCCCACAAGCCCAGAAAGCCCTTTCTTAAACGGGCTTTTCTTTGCTCTGTTTCTTCCTGTTGGCGCTCTAATTGCTGTTTCTTTAGCTCCTCCTGTTTTGCTTGTCGCTGCACGGCCAGCCTTTGCTGTTCTTCCTCAGATTTACGGGCTTTTTCTTTCTTTTCTTTCTCAACCTGCTTTTGGAATTCTTGAATCTTTTGCATCATTTCTTGCGCAAACTGTGTTCTGGCGTCTGCTACTGAGGGCAACTCCTGAATATCACCCAAACGGTCTTTGACCTGCTTGGTTTTCACGCCAGCCCATCTTGAGACAGGGTAAACTTCACCTTTATGATCTACCGCAACAAATCCACGCCGATCACCCCGCGCTAGTTTATAGCCTCTTTCTTCCAAAGCATGAGAGAAAGCGGCTTTGCTATCTGATATTGCCCACGCATCCTGAAACTGCCCTTTAATCTCTCGTGCATCTTTTCCAAGACGTTTGGCTTGCTGCCATTCTGCAAGTGTGAAATTACGCGGATCAGTTTCTTTGGTGTTCACTAGCCCACGCGGCATTTGCCAGCCATGCTCTAGGTATAGTTCGCGTGAGACTTCTTGCATTTTCTGTTTGCTGAAGGAAAGCTGGACGGCCTTCATTTCTTCAAGATTAATTCTCGACCAAACAGCATGGCAGTGAGTCCGGTTTTCCTTGGTATGAAAGACAATAGCGCGGGGCTGTCCAGCTAGGCCGAGTTTTTCTTCTACGCGGTTAATAGCGTGTTCAAAATCTTCTGTAGAAACCTGTTCCTGCGGTGGAGGGTTCAAAGACAGGGAGAAAAGATGTTGCTTACATTTTGTAGCCCGGCTTATGGCATAGCTCTCATTCAGAGCGCCGATAAGATTATCCGAACAGAAGCCTTTTAGCTCATGCAATTCCACTCTTTCATTTTCTTCTTTCAGAAGATGAAGCGCTAAATTCTTTGCACCACCACGCTGATTACCGACAAGGATCATAGTTCTATCCTTCTGCTTTTATACCAAGTGCCTTAATCAGGTAACAGCGGATCAAGCGAATATCCACGCAGCATTGGGCAATGTCACCCTGCAAAAGAGTAGGCATATAAACTTGCTCTTTTTCTGAGGCTTCCAGAAGGCTTTCGAGTGTGCTTAGAGTGCCCATCTTACCAAGTAACCCCAAAGCCAGCGCCAGTTTTTCATGATCTTTTATAGGTTGTGCAATACGCTTCTTCTCTCCCTGAAACAGCACTGTCTTCACATAGGAATTCAGGCTTTGCCCGGCGGCCATTTCTTCAAGCCGCGCGCGTTGCTCTTTCGACAGCCTTATAGACAGGGGAGCAGGGCGCTTGTCCTTCTTGCTCTTTTTAGGCTTGGCTGTGCAAGCTGCGTTGAAATCTCTCTTTAGCTTTATATCTGTTTTTATAGTTGAAGAACCAATCATGGGCATGGCTCCTCAAATTTAGGTGTTGTAGCTGTATCAACCTCTATATGCTTGAGTTGATGCTCCCAGTCTGCTAATTCATCGAATAGAGCGTTCGAAGTTTCACCTTCGAGGTGCGCCAGTTATTACATATCCCCACCTAAGCAATTAAAGGTACTGCATTCATCCACGGATAAAACTGTGGCATTTTGTTTGTGACCATGCAAAAACAAAGCCTTGATCTGTTAGCTGCACGCGATCAAGGCCTTGTCTTTTTCTTGCGAAAAAGTAAACTTCAAGGGTTATTTAAACGATGAGCGTTCCATCGGCTACCCACTGTGACAAATCAATATTTGTTATATTTTCAATAATAACCATATCAACAGCTTTAGATATGTCTCCACTACCGGTCACATCCACGGATAGTATTGTGTTGCCAATTATTTCGTTCAGGAATACAAAGTCATTAATGGCATCTTGAAGAGGATCAAAACCACTCAATAGTGATGAGAAATCAACCGCATCACCCTCTTCAATGCTAAAATCTCTCACGATATCCAGACTGTCCTGAATACTGTTGAACAGAAACACATCAGCACCACCACCACCATAGATAACATCAAGGCCGCCTTCCCCGCCTGAAATAATGTCGTCACCTTCCTGTCCGAAGATAATATCATTACCATCTCCACCATCAATGATATCATTACCGATGACACGCACTTCACCTTCTTGATCAATGCTTTCCAGCATCATTTCTTCACGGTTATTAAACAAATAAGATAATGTATCGGCACGGGTCCAATCCGGATTGATAGCGCTGGCACCGCTCTCCAGCATAGCAAAAACTTCCCATCCAAGTCCGGCTTCTGTGCCCAGATTATGTGCTATAGCCAGATTATCGGTATAAAGAGCATCTCCGAAAATAATATCATTTCCTGCACCGCCATTTATAACATCATCGCCAATTGGGTCGAGTTTATTAAGCGGATTGGAATCTGCAAAAGCCTGAGATAATTGGTCTGAGCTTATAACATTAAGTGCTGACCCATCGGAATCAATCAGATCAAGATTACTTATAGAGCTACCGATATTAATACCGACACCAATAACTTCATCAGTTAGGGCCTGTAACTCTGCTATCTCATTTGAGCCATCCAGCCCCTGAATTTCTTCCATAGCTGTTAGACCGGAATAATATGAATACGTCCAGCTACCTGTGTCATCATCAATAGCGTAATTCGGATAGCCATCACTAACAAAATAAGCCGTTGTAATGGCACCATTGATAGGCTCGCCACTTTGTAACCAGTCAATACCGGCTTTCAAGGCTGATTCATAATTTGTTACACCACCAGGCGTTAAAGAATCAAGATGACTAATAGCTTGAGCATAATCCGCATCATCAGTTACTGTGTAGGTTTGCATACCCCAAGCTGTTGTATCAAACGGCACAAGATGAACCATGATATCGCCATTATCATAAGCATTGAAATCGGCAAGCAAATTCTCAACCGCATCAGTCAAATGATCAAGACGTGTACGCCCATCAGCCATAGTAGAATACATTGATCCTGATATATCAAGCATCAAAACCACGTTTAAATCTACCTGAGGCGATGCAACTGTATACGCACCACCGACATCACCGACAAGGATATCATCACCGTTACCACCCTGAATAACACCGAAATCATCGCCTATAACACCATCACTGACAATAAAGCTGACTTGTGAGCCTTCTACATCATCAACATTATGTCCAACGATAAACACTGGATCATCTGTTGTCGGAGGTGGCGGAGGTGGTGGAGGCGGAGTAGCTGTTCCAATCGTTGTCTCTATCCCTCCTATAAGAAAACTTGCTTCACCATGACCTCCACCCAGATTACTGCTGGAGTAAAACTCGACTTCAGTAATCTGTGAACCATCGCCATAATCAGAGGCATCAAACGTAAAATCAGTTACCTTGTCCGGCGCATCACTATCCAACGTTAATGTGACTTCTGTTATATCGCCGCTTTCCTGAAAAATTTTAAAAGTTATGCTGTCATCAGAATTCTTAGAACCATGATCAACCAGAGAAATAGTTATACTATCAGCCGCATCATCCAGTTCGACATTAACAGTCTCTGCACCAGTATCAGCCTGCTTATTACCGTTACCAATCACACCAAATCCTGCGGCACCCTTGCCCGTATCAATCCAGGTCATAGTCCCGGGTGTTTTTCCGCCTGTATGATCTGGATCTTCCACAGAAATACTAATACCGTTTTTGGAAAATGACATCATCTTGCCACCAAAATCGGATTTTTGTGCATCCAAAGAAATCGTCGTAAAACTTGACTGATTTTGAGTATTATTGACAAAAGATTGTGTTTGCACTGACGTTTGTTGTGTAACAAGAAGTAAATTCCCGATATTTGTCGTCTGTGATACAACGCCTGTTGGTGTTGTCGACGAATTATGAACCGGATTCATATAAGAAGACTTTGCAGTTGAAGAATAACCTCCACCAGAACCATAAAGGCCAGAACTAAACTGGCTTAAGCTGCTTGTTATTGAATGACCGAAACTGTTATTGCCGTGATCATCATCTGATTTGCCAGCCCCGTTAGATTTTAACTGACTACCCAAAGAATTATTTACAAAAACAGCACTACTTCCCAGGAATAGATTATTCATATCCCATTCTCCACTTTTTTTTTATATTTCGTTTGTGCAGCTCTACTAATACTATTTAAACATAATCAGAATTAAAATTTTCATAATTATTGAAAGCTTTTTAATTGTATTTAATTAAAATTTATCTAAAATTTTATGTATTTTACGCCTGACAAAGAAAACTTACCCGAGTTAATACTTAAGTATTATAGGCGGAAGTATTATAGACGGATTATTTTTTCGAGTTGGACAGATCAGTGGAAAATGGTGATCGCTGAGGGATTCGAACCCTCGACCTACTGATTAAAAGTCAGTTGCTCTACCGGCTGAGCTAAGCGATCTTAACCACATAAAACGAGCATTTTAAGCTCGGAATGCCGCACAATATGTATTTTGCACCTGTGCGTCAAGCATTGCTTTCCTATTTTGCAAATTTTTTCTTTAAAATCTTGGCAACATGCGGCGTAACAAACTCATCAACATTCCCGCCATGACTAGAGACCTCTTTGACAAATGAGGCAGAAACAAACTGCCACTTATCCGCCGCCATTAAAAAAACAGTCTCGATTGATGGGTCAAGTTTAGAATTCATCCCCGTCATCTGAAACTCGTATTCGAAATCAGAAACCGCGCGAAGACCACGGAATATACAAGTGGCACTCATCTCTTTTGCAAACTCGACCAGCAACGTACTAAAGGATTTCACCTCTATCTCACAGCCCTTCTCCGGTAAATTCCGAATATCGGTCTTAAGCATTTCCAGACGCTCATTTTGTGTAAAGAGAGGTCCCTTGCGCGGACTATCAGCAACGCCGACGATCAAATGATCCACCATACGGCTTGCACGCCGTATGAGATGCAAATGTCCCTTTGTTACCGGATCAAATGTTCCCGGATAAACTCCTACGAGATATTTTCCTGCTTGGCTCACTCTTCCGAAACCTTTTTCTTTAAGCTTTTATCGCATACAGGCAATTCACTATCACCATATAGACTCTGCGCATAACTGGTAATAACATCAGAAAAGATAATATCCCCTTCGTACTTGGTAAAAAGATCATCAAAATCACACCAAATAACGGCACAATCCAATTCCTCCATATGGGATTCAAGAATAGAAGAACGATCAGCATCATCATTACCTATATCTTCAATCTCGTTTCCATAGTAATGACAACCATTAGCACGATCTAACCAAATCTGAATATCCTCGGGGCAAGATTCCATCTCGTGAGGTGCTTCGTAAGAATAAGGATCTCCTGTCCTGCATTTTCCTTCTGCATTAACAGAAACAGGAATAAACATAAGCACTACCATAAAAAGACTTATTCTCACATATCCTCGTCTTCCTCATCTCCGTCCACCGAATTCTCAGCAATATCTCCTTCAATGATATCCTCGCCGTCTTCTATTTCGCTCTCGCCCTCGTCTTCTTCATCCTGAACCAGCCACGCCACAGAAACAACCTTTTCGCCCTTTCCGACTTTGAAAATGGTCACGCCTTGGGCGGAACGTCCCGTCATACGGATATTTTCAACCGACGTGCGGATAAGTTGCCCCTGATCAGTCACAAGCATGATCTGATGGGAATCCGTCACAGGGAAAGTTGCCACAACCTCACCCCCGTTTTTAGCTGTTAACGCCATATTTGTTACACCCTGACCACCTCGTCCGGAAACGCGATATTCATAGGCCGATGTCCTTTTCCCGAACCCTTTGGAAGAAACAGTAAGCAAAAACTGTTCGTTTTCCAGCAATTCCATATATTTTTCCTGTGGCAAATCAATTGCTGCTACATTTGCGTTCTCATCAGCAGCACCCTCACTCTCATCATCCATGAGCTGACCGGCTGCCTTCATATAGGCGGCACGCTCCTCCGGAGTAACATCAATATGCTTGAGAACCGACATAGAAATGACCTCATCATCCTTTGTCTTCAATTTAACACCGCGAACACCTGTCGAGGTACGACCGGAAAAGACACGAATATCACTGACAGGAAAACGAATAGCTTTACCCTTTTTCGTAGCCAGAATGATATCCTCATCATCACGGCAAATATTCACCGAAACGAGACTTTCACCCTTGCCAAGTTTCATGGCAATCAGACCGTTAGAGCGAATATTTTTGAAATCTGAAAGCTTATTCCGGCGTACGGACCCATGCGAGGTTGCAAACATCAAATCAAGTTCGTTCCATAAGTCTTCATTTTCAGGCATACGGAGATAAACACTGACGTTTTCATCTTTCTCAAGTGGCAATAAATTGACCAGTGCTTTACCACGGCTCTGCGGCGTAGCCAGTGGCAATTGATACACTTTCATCCGGTGAACAATCCCGCGGCTGGTGAAGAACAAAATAGGTGTATGAGTGCTTGCCACAAACATATCAGAGACAAAATCTTCATCCTTCAAAGACAAACCAGAGCGCCCCTTACCACCACGGCGCTGCGCACGGTAGGTCTCCAGAGGCACACGCTTCACATAGCCCGTATGCGTAATCATAACCACCATATCCTCGCGTTGAATAAGGTCTTCCATATCAACTTCGAACTCGGCTTCTACCAGCTCAGTGCGGCGCGGTGTGTTAAAACGCTCCTTCACATCCTGCAACTCTTCGACCAGCACCTCCAACATACGCTCTCGGCTACCCAGAATTTCCAGCAACTCTGAGATAAGAGCAGCAATCTCTTTCAACTCATTGCCAATTTTTTCTCGTTCTAGCCCTGTCAAACGATGCAAGCGCAGATCCAAGATAGATTTAACCTGCTCTTCACTCATTTGATATGTACCGTCATCCTCAATCAGATGTTCCGGATCATCAATAAGCTCAATCAGAGGCGCGATATCACGCGCAGGCCATCTCCGGCCCAATAACCCGTCTCGCGCAGCAGCAGGGTCCGGTGCATTACGGATAATGGCAATCACTTCATCAATATTGGCCACAGCCACAGCTTGCCCTGCCAAAAGATGCGCGCGGTCACGAGCCTTGCCCAGATCATAGATTGTACGGCGTGTAATCACTTCCTCACGGAATTTAACAAAAGCCTTAATCATATCCAAAATAAGCATGATCTGTGGCTTGCCATTATGAAGCGCAACCATATTGCAAGCAAAATTCGTCTGCAAAGCCGTATATTTAAAGAGCTGATTTAGAACAACATCCGCAATAGCATTATTCTTAAGCTCAATGACAACGCGCACGCCCTCGCGGTCAGATTCATCCCGCACTTCATGGATGTCTTCAACAATTTTCTCGCGCCCCACCTCACCCAAACGTTCAAGCAATTTGCCTTTATTGACTTGATACGGCACTTCATGAACAATAATCGCCTCGCGCTTGCCAATCTCCTCGATCGAGGTTTTGGCCCGCATCACCACCGAGCCATTCCCTGTATGATAGGCCGAGCGAATACCAGATCGCCCTAAAATCAAGCCACCCGTCGGGAAATCCGGTCCAAGGATAATTTCGTTGATCTCTTCGGTCGTGATATTGGGATTATCCACATACGCCATACAGGCATCAATGACTTCACCCAGATTATGCGGCGGAATATTGGTTGCCATACCAACAGCAATACCGCCTGCCCCGTTAACCAAAAGGTTCGGCACACGCGAAGGCAACACAACAGGCTCGCTTTCGCTTTCATCATAATTGGGACGAAAATCAACAGTTTCCTTCTCAATATCTTTAAGGATCGCCTCAGCCGCCTTTTCAAGACGCGATTCCGTGTAACGCATCGCCGCCGGAGAATCCCCATCCATCGAACCAAAATTCCCTTGCCCGTCAATTAACGGCAAACGAAGGGACCACGGCTGCGCCATGCGGACAAGAGAGTCATAAATAGCCTGATCACCATGCGGGTGATATTTACCCATCACATCCCCGACGATCTTGGCAGATTTACGATAAGGTTTATCCGACGTATAGCCACCCTCACGCATTGCATAAAGAATCCGACGGTGTACAGGTTTTAATCCATCACGAACATCCGGCAAAGCACGACTCACAATCACGCTCATCGCGTAATCGAGATAGGATTGCTTCATTTCCTCTTCAAGATAGATGCTCGGTACTTTTGTACCCTCTGGTTCTTCCGGCGTTATATCATCGCTCATTTACGTCAACCTTGTTTTTAATATTATTACTGCCCTGTACGCGCCTTAATCATAGCCTTGTCAATCATACGCATAATTTCAGGCTGGACCTTACCGGCCCATTGGGGAATTTTATCCCCTGCACTCTTAGCCTCTGGTTTGGAGTAATACTCCACCATTGCTTCAAGTTCTGCCACGGAATAAACTTCGACCATAGCATCTACGGAAATACGTTCGATAGCCTTGTAATTCATCGTCGAATATATCGCATTAAGGAATGTCTGACGCTCTATCTCAGGCAAACGGCTTGCCACAGAATTTACAGCGCTATCGACTTGCTCCTGAACAGGATTAATTTCATGCATTTTCTCGGCCAGTTGAACTTTGCGGGCCATCTCCTCTTCTGACAGTGCTTCACTCGCCGCACTACCTGAAACACTTTCAGTCTCTTGCGCCTGTGCAAACGACCCGCCGAGAAGAAACACGCCCAAAGCCACATATAATATTGTTTTATTCATTACTTAATCCCTTCCTTAGAACGGAATTTCATCTTCCATCATATCACCAGCCATCGCAGGTTCGGACATCCCGCCACCACTTGATGCAGCAGATTCTCCGCCATAAGATTGCCCCTGACCGCCACCAGCATAACCACCGTCTCCGCCACTGCGGGAATCAAGCATTGTCAACTCTCCTCTGAACGGACGAAGCACAATCTCGGTTGTATATTTCTTTTGCCCGTCCTGCTCCCAACTGCGAGTTTCAATCTGGCCTTCAATATAAACCTTGGAGCCTTTGCGAAGATAATTTTCACAAACCGTTACCAGTCCTTTATTAAAAATAACAACGCGGTGCCATTCGGTTTTTTCCTTACGCTCACCCGTTACCTTGTCTTTCCAGCTCTCGGATGTTGCAACCGACAGATTTACAACCTTATCACCGGATTGCATCGTACGCACATCTGGATCTGCCCCTAAATTACCAATAAGAATGACTTTATTTACACTGCCTGCCACAACATTTTCCTTCTACTAAAATTACATTTTAAAATCAGAATCGCAGTATAGACTTACTGCCGGGGATTCTAAAGCCCTTATCTTTGATTTTTATGGGAATATGTGGACGAGAAAGCCCTACACAACGTAAATACAGAAATTATTTTACAAAATGTCCGGTTTTGGTGTATTTATTAGAGTTAACAGCAAATAAAATAAATAATATGGGTGGTACATGAGTAAGCTGGATGAAGAAGATCAACGAACGTTAAAGCAACAGTTTGCCGAGTCTGTTACCCTATTGCAAAAAAGCGGTATCCATGGCCCCGAAAAACGGTTTTTTATTCGAAGTCTTCTGGACGTCCAGGAAGATCTAGCCAACGGCGCAGATGCTCAGGCAGTAAATAGTATTCTTCTTACTTTGCCTGTTCTCATTAGCGCTATGAAATATGCCTTGCACCAAGAAGAAATTGCGGGAACTGATCCATTAACAGGCATAGCAAACAGAAGATCCTATGAAAAAGTTGGTGATCGAACGATAGCCGGATTAAATCGGAAAGATATTGATTCTGCCGCACTTTTTATCGTTGATGTTAAAAATTTTAGGGATTTTAATAATAATTACGGCCACGATGTCGGTGATAAAGCCCTTAAAAAAATTGTAGAAATTATCAATGGCTCCATAAGAGACACGGATTTTCTTGCCCGAACAGGTGGGGATGAATTTGCCATTATTGCATCACATAAAGATGAAAGCCATGATTTTAGAGATATTCGCAAACACATCTACACAAAATTTAAAGATGCTCACATTGAGCATGAAGGGGAAAGAATACCTCTCGTTGTAACAATAGGCCTTACTAATCTGATAATAAATGATTCCCTTATAGACGCTGCAAAGCGTGCCGATCGAGATATGTATATTCAAAAAGAAATACAAAAACGCGAGATAGGCAAAAATATTTATGGTAATTCCAGTACACCAAGACCAGAACGAACATAAACCATCTTTATTTTCTTATGAATTAACAATATGATCCGCCTATGCTCAAAAACATAAGCGTGCGCGGTGCACGGGAACATAATTTAAAGAACATCAATATCGACATACCCCGCGATCAGTTGATCGTTATTACGGGGTTGTCCGGCTCTGGAAAATCTTCACTGGCCTTCGATACGATCTATGCCGAGGGACAGCGCCGCTATGTCGAAAGCCTTTCGGCCTATGCCCGTCAATTCCTTGAGATGATGCAAAAGCCCGATGTGGATTCAATCGAAGGTTTATCGCCAGCCATTTCTATCGAGCAAAAAACCACGAGCAAGAACCCGCGCTCGACCGTTGGAACCGTGACCGAGATTTACGATTATATGCGCCTGCTTTGGGCGCGTGTCGGCGTGCCTTATTCTCCGGCCACGGGCAAACCTATCAAAAGCCAAACCGTTAGCGAAATCGTTGACCGCATCCTCGATATGGAAGAAGGGACCAAACTTTATCTTCTTGCCCCCATAATCCGCGGACGCAAAGGCGAGTATAAAAAGGAGTTTAAAGAGCTACAGGCCAAAGGCTTTCAGCGCGTAAAAGTCAATGGCGAGCTTTATGATATAACGGAAACGCCAAAACTCGATAAAAAGCTCAAGCATGATATAGAAGTCGTCGTTGATCGGCTTGTGATCAAAAATGACAAAGACCTGCAAACCCGCATGGCTGATTCAGTGGAAACCGCCCTTAGCCTTGCCGACGGACTGGTTATTGCAGAAAACGCAAGCACAGGGGAGCAAACTCTTTTCAGTGAGAAATTTGCTTGTCCGGTTTCAGGCTTCACAATAGCCGAAATCGAACCGCGCCTGTTTTCTTTTAACTCGCCGCACGGGGCCTGCCCCTCTTGTGACGGACTTGGTGAGCGCAATGAATTTGATATTACTCTGATCGTCCCTGATGAAAACAAATCATTATCCCAAAATGCAATCGAACCTTGGTCCACCAGCTTCGCCAGTTTTTATCTGCAAGGCCTTGCCGCACTTGGCGATGTTTACGGATTTAATGTTGATACGCCGTGGAAAAATTTGAGCGAGGAACATAAGGACATTATCCTTTATGGCTCTGGCACGAAATCCATAAAGATTTCCTACAAAACCAAAGGCAAAAGCTCGTTTCATAGCAATAAACCCTATGAAGGTGTCATCCCAAGTCTCATTCGCCGCCTGCGCGAAACTGACAGCAATGCCCAGCGTGAAAAACTCCAGAAATTCCAGAAATCAGCCCCTTGCGATACGTGCGAAGGCATGCGCCTAAAACCGCAATCTCTGGCCGTGAAAATTGATGGAAAGCATATCGGAGAGATTTCCGCGCTCAGCATTCAGGATGCCTATAAATGGTTTAGTGCACTTACATGTCATCCCGACCAAAGCGACAGCTGCGTGGAGGGATCTCTAGATCATAACATTACATGTGAAGATTCCTCGACTTCGCTCGGAATGACACAAAAAAGTAAATTGACTAAGCAACAATCCCAAATAGCAGATAAAATACTCAAAGAAATCAATGAGCGCCTGACGTTTTTGATGAATGTCGGACTTGAGTATCTAAGCCTTTCACGCTCTTCCGGCACGCTATCGGGGGGAGAATCACAGCGCATCCGCCTAGCCTCACAGATCGGCTCTGGCCTGACAGGTGTGCTTTATGTACTTGATGAGCCGTCCATCGGACTTCACCCGCGCGATAATAACCGCCTACTGGAAACACTGAACCGCCTGCGAGATTTGGGCAACACGGTGATTGTCGTCGAGCATGATGAAGATGCTATTCGCAGCGCTGACTTCCTGATCGATATTGGTCCCGGTGCCGGTATACATGGCGGAGAGATTATTGCCAAAGGCCCGCCCTCGGAAGTCTTTAAATGTGAGAACAGCATCACCGCGCAATATATGCGCGGGGAAAAGGAAATAGAAATCCCGCATAAACGCCGCAAGGGCAAAAAAGGGCAATTCATAGAGATTAAGGGCGCACGAGGGAATAATCTCAAAAATGTGGATATAAAAATCCCTTTAGGCGTCATGACCTGCATCACAGGCGTTTCCGGCTCAGGGAAATCGACCCTAACGCTCGACACACTTTACCGCGCCGCCAGCAGAGAAATCATGGGCAGTAAACAAAGCCCCCTACCCTATGATGAGATTAAGGGTTTGCAGCATATCGACAAGATCATAGATATCAATCAATCCCCGATTGGCCGGACACCGCGTTCTAACCCGGCCACCTATACAGGCGCGTTTTCACCCATTCGTGACTGGTTTGCAGGCCTGCCCGAAGCCAAAGCACGCGGCTATAAGGCCGGACGTTTTTCCTTTAACGTCAAGGGCGGGCGCTGCGAAAACTGTTCCGGTGACGGGGTCATCAAGATCGAAATGCACTTCCTGCCCGATGTTTATGTCGAGTGCGAAACATGCAAGGGTAAACGCTATAACCGTGAAACACTGGATGTAAAATTCAAAGGCAAATCAATCGCGGATATACTGGATATGACTGTTGAAGATGCCGCAGCTTTTTTTGAATCCATTCCATCTGTGCGCGATAAGATGGAAACCCTCAAGGATGTCGGGCTTGGCTATATCAAAGTCGGACAGCAAGCCACCACACTTTCAGGTGGAGAGGCACAGAGAATCAAGTTATCCAAGGAACTTTCCAAACGCTCTACAGGAAAAACGCTTTATATCCTTGATGAGCCAACAACAGGTCTGCATTTTGAGGATGTTAAAAAACTCCTGCATGTCCTGCACACACTCGTTGACCAGGGTAACAGCGTTATCATCATCGAACATAATCTGGATGTGATAAAAACCGCCGATCACATCATTGATATAGGACCGGAAGGCGGACATAAGGGAGGTAAGGTCATAGCCACCGGAACACCGGAAGATATAGCCAATGAGTCCAAAAGTTACACAGGCACATTCCTTAAGAAAATACTTGAAAATGTTCAGAAATCAGCCATTCCTTCTGCTGCCGAACAGTTATTTTACAAAAAACTTGCCAAAACCGGAACTATATGGTAGATTTCGCCATAATATAAATTACGAAAGGCAAGACCATGACAAAAACAGGTTTACTAGTGGGCGCATTTGCATTAGCTGCATTATGTACTGTAACCGTATCAACAGGCATGGCCCTTGCTGCTCCAGTCGCTGGCGCTAGCAATATAGCTGCTTTATCTGTGAGCAATTCATTAAATGCATTTTCAGCAGCTTCTGGGTGGACAAGTACTCAACTAGGTACTGCGGCAACATACTTTGGTAATATGGCTACAGCCGCACCTGTGCCTACTGTTTTCTCTTAATGTAAGTATCTGCGACAGCAAGGCAATTGTGAAACTTCACCTCTATTAAAAATAACAAAAATGTCTCATCATATATGCATGAACAAGCATATAAGTAACGACCTTTCAGATGAGTTCAAAAAGAACCTGAAACTGTTTCTGGAAATGCGAAAAGGGATAACCAATGCAAAAAAATTATCTCTCGATGCAGGACTGGGTGAAACGGCGATACGGGATATTTTACAAAACCGATCAATCTCGCCGCGCCTTGATACTATCCATAAAATAGCTGATGCCCTAGGGGTTGGCATACACGACCTGATCCCGTCACTTGTAAAAGACAGCTATAAGGAAATTAAATCCTTACGCAAAGAAATCAAAGCCTTGCAGGAAGAGTTGGACAACACCTATTCTACTCTGGAAGATAGCTTGTCTGCTGTGAAAAAACGCCGCAAATCCTCTAGCTCTAAAAAATAATCTTAGAAAATGTGTTTTTTCCCGTTGACAGCATAATCATAAGATGTGATATTTCACCATAACTGATGCGCGTTAAGTATTGCGGGCACCCTTTCTCCAAAAATCCCACACTCACACACAGGATGGGGAGAGGGTGTCCACAAATATTCTTTACTCTATATTTTTCAGGAAATTCTGAACACCGTCTTGAATTAAACCAAATGTTTTCCTGAAATCATCCAAGCCCCCATAATAGGGGTCAGGTACATCCAGAGTGCCATATTGAGAAACATCATCAAGTAAGAGCCTGATAAGTGCTTTAGAGTTTTTCGCCCTACTCTCCAGCCACTTTAAATGCCCGCGATCCATCGCAATAATATAGTCAAAACGCTTGAAATCGGAATCCACAACATCCCGCGCCAACATATCAGACATATCAATCCCATACTCAGCAGCAATTTTAACAGCCCTCGAATCAGGAGGCTCACCAATATGATAGCCATGCGTTCCTGCGGATTCACACGCAAACCCTGCGACCCCCTCCTGACTTTGACTATAATGCCGAAACACCGCTTCGGCTGTGGGAGAACGACAAATATTACCTGTACAGACAAATAAAACTGATCCCATCTGATTATCCATTATTTTTACCAAACGAATTTTCTTGACCCTCTATTTTTAATGCTTAGGATAAGAAGCGCAAGCATCATATAAATTTAGGTACAATCGGTTTTTTGAACAGTTCAAGACTTTAACGTTCGGTGAGCTTGCCGCACAAGGAAAGATTATTTAATTCATGGCATCTTCAAATGTCGACACCATAAAACAAGAAGACCTCGAAAAAATTTCCGTACGAATCGCACGTACGAAAGAAGAGGTTCTTGAAGCCCAGCGTTTGCGTTATGCCGTTTTTTACGAAGAAAATGGTGCTATTCCCGATGACAATATGCGCGCCGAAAAGAGAGATTTTGACGATTTTGATGACATCGCCGATCACTTGATTGTCATCCACAAACAAGATAACGGACAAGAAAGAATCGTTGGCACGTACCGCCTTTTACGGCAAGCTGAGGCTGAAAAATTCGGGAGATTCTATTCCGCAGATGAATATGATCTTAAAGCCCTGATAGATAGCAACGAATCTTTGCTTGAGCTTGGTAGATCATGTGTATTGGCTGAATACAGAACCCAACCTGTTTTGAATATGCTCTGGCATGGCATTGCCGATTATATTACAGATCATGATATTGACATTCTTTTTGGCTGCGCCAGCTTTTCAGGTACTGATGTAGACTCTTTAAAAGAGCAGCTTTCATATCTCTATCATTTTCACTCAGCACCTGAGAACATTAGCCCCGTTGCCACACGTGAGCGCTATATCAATATGAATATTGTGCCAAAAGAAAATATTGACGAAAAAAAAGCATTCAGCAGCCTCCCTCCTTTAATAAAAGGCTATTTACGCCTTGGGGCAACGATCGGCAATGGCGCCGTAATTGACAAACAATTTAACACCGTTGATGTTTGTATCGTTGTGCAAACCAAACTCATGACCCAGCGATATCGCAAATATTACGAGCGCCGAATCCGCAAAACAATGCCCGGCCAAAGGGCAATCATTGAAGGGTAAAAAATCATGAGAACCGCCATTGCCTGTTTAAAATTTCTAGCTTTCACCCTTTTGTGTGTAGCGATAGTTCCCCCACAATCTGCCATTTTATTTTTTACAAAAGGGAAAAAATCCTACGCCCTTACATATATATGGCACAGATGGGTCTGTAAAATTTTCAGAATCAAAATAAATCTATCCGGCAGCCCCGACAAATCCGGACAGATTATCTATATTGGCAACCATATCTCCTATCTTGATATTCCGGTAATCGCCAGCATTCTGCAATATGCATCATTCGTAGCCAAAGAAGATGTTGAAGACTGGCCTGTGTTCGGCTTTTTATCAAAACTTCAGCAAACAGCCTTTATAAGCCGTTCCAAAGAAAATGCCGCCAAGGGAAAACAAGCACTTGAAACAATGCTTGATGACGGGAAAAGCCTTATTATTTTTCCCGAAGGCACTTCTACAGATGGCAGAGAAGTCTTACCTTTTAAATCCAGCCTTTTCGCGATTTTCTTCAAAGATAATCTCAAGGATATAAAACTACAGCCTTTCACCTTAAGCATGGTATCCGCAAACGGACATGAAATCCGTACACAGGATGATCGTGATCTTTATGCCTGGCATCTGAATATGGATACATCTCTGGCCAAGCATTTATGGGATTTTGCCAAATCAACAGGTGCAGAGATTAACCTCACTTTCCATCCTCCATTATTAGCAAGTGACTTTAATGACAGAAAAACACTTGCCAAAGCATGCCATGAAACAGTATCCAAAGGATTGGAAAAATGAGCCACATAAAACAACAGGGAATAATATTATGAGTTTTACACCGGAAGAAATGTCAAAACTAAAAACCTATCTGGAGAAAAAATTC
The DNA here is from genome assembly GCA_029880245.1 of Alphaproteobacteria bacterium. Lineage (GTDB taxonomy): Bacteria > Pseudomonadota > Alphaproteobacteria > Micavibrionales > Micavibrionaceae > UBA1672. The sequence goes on along the minus strand of JAOUOR010000003.1, from coordinate 23,238 downwards.
AAATGCTCCGGTATTGCAGTAAAAAAACGCGAAAAAGCCGAGGACTCTATCGAAGTTATGGTAGATGGAGAATTTGTCGCATTAATCTACAAGGTTACAGAGGAAGGCGAAACATCATACGATTTGAATATGTGCATCCTTGATATTGACCTCGACGAAGCGGCATAACTTTTTGCGTATAGCTACCTTTATCTGCTAAAATCAAACCCTGACTGTAAAACAGGATAAATGGGAAATTATGCGCAGAACAGTTGCTACACTATTATTATTTTTTGGCATGGTTCTGCCATTATGTTCCTATGCTGCCACCCCCCTTGTCTTTGATAACAGAATAACGGGAGCAACAAAATTGAATCTCTCGCACTTCACACGTGCCCACCTACAATCAGATATAGAAAAATATGATATCGCCAGAATTGACCTGAATGATGATTATTATGACGAATACATCCTTAAGCAAAAAAACTGTGTATTGGATGTGCCGCCAGAACAATTTTGTACATTCATAATCATAGGTGAAAAAGAAGAGAAATTAGTTCAAATTTCTGTTTTTAACGCAAAAAAGATACAGATTTCTGGAAAAAAACACGCAGGAATCTATGATATTCTTGCATTTCAAAGTAAAAAGAACGACTATGAATATGAACGCTATATTTGGTCACCCGATGACAAAACCTACATTAGGGAAGGTACTTTCGGCGGTTAATAACAGGATAAAATGAGTATTAGACAGCATATATTTAACAGCTTGTGTCTCTTTTGCTTAATAGCCGGAAGTTTGATTCTTTCAGCTCTCCCGGTTATGGCGGCTTGTTCACCGGGAATCCCATGCACGGGCTATGACATCACTGTTGACACGACCTCTAATGTTGGCTCAGCTTTTAACGGACCCAAAACAGGACGGCCCCTCACAGCTGGAGGACATACAGGCGGCGCCTGCGATGGTGATTTTATGAACCAGATTCATGCCCGCGCTTTTCTCGAGGCTAATCGCGATGTCATCATGAGCGGGCAGATAATAAGAAAACCAGACAGTGTTTTGGAATATACTTGTTTTGAAGATTTAGTAGAGACAACCGCACAAACAGCTGATGAGATATTCAGCGCCATCCAAGACGGCACTTCTGGTGATTTTGTAAATAGAAACGTTGCTCTTCTAACTGCATCAGAAGATGGCACCATCGATATTAGCGACTATTCATGTACAACCGCCCCATGTGTTTCCTATTCTGTTGTCTTTCCCGCCACTCAACTGGATAATATATTAGCGAACGTTGTTCTGGGACCTTTAAATGCATACATAAATCACACTGCCGCACCGGATGATGGAAATTTTGATCATAATTTTCGCGGAGGATCTTCTACAATTGACAGTGATGTAACCACACTGGATTACCCTTACAATTGTGCACATATGCAAGCCGTTTGGGATGAAGCAAATTGTATTGATTTTGGAGAAGAGGACCAATTCCGATCCTTCCAGCAACTGGCAGAATCAGATCCAAGGAACTTACCTGTTGTTTGCGCTCCGGGACCGGCTGCTACAAATCTGAGTGACAACCCCGGCTCTGCTGTAACATCTTTTAATGCAGGCAATGTTTCGCCTATGGCTTCAGTCTCAGATGTCAACATAGCGTTTCCTATTAACTATACCGAGCCATGTGACCTAACCGATACACAAACACCTGCTACCGACATAACGGAAGACATAATTCACGTCTCGAATAATTGTGGTTATACTTATGCACGTTTTGATATTCTGGAGACCCATTTCGATATCATAAAATCACCATCATCGACAAATGCCCCTGGTGACACTAATGCAAACGAAGCCGTAGGACATCCTACTTCCGGTTGCTCTACCCCTATCCCGACAGGCGTACCTGTTGTAACATATACGACAGGAGCACCCGTTCTTTCTTCAGGGATACGCGTGTACCAGACACAAAGAAATCTTCACTATGACCATGTTTGTGTAAACCCTGGTTGCCATTATGTCCCTGTACCTGTTACATGGCCATACACAACAACAGCCTTGCCAACAGTATCAAGCTCAGGGACCTGTGAACCGTTATAGAGAAATATAAGATTTAGATTTAGGAAGTTAAGTTTGCGAAAGATAGAAAGTTATGTTTAAAATAGAAAAGCTGTTTAGAAAGGGACTAAAATGAAAAGCGTAATACTTGGCATAAATATTATTTCATTAAAAATCGTCTTATGCTGTCTATGCTTTTCAGTGCTTGTAATCCACTCAAATACAACACAGGCCGCTTCACTTATTGCTGATACGCCTTGTGACTCTTTGTATTACGAAACTCTGTCGTCTCGTGCCTGGCTGGAAGCACAGCGTGAAATTACCCAAAACCAAAATATTATCCTAAAACCAGATAGTGTATTCGAATATACTTGCTTCGACCTCTTCCTGAGGGAACTTGCAGACCACGCAGCTCAAATGCTCAGTGAAAGTGGTTCATATGGCACGCCCCTTAATTTAGCAGCCATGGACAATGCACTAACAACCTTAGTTGAAAACTCTGTGAATGCTTACATCATGAACAATTTTGAAAATGCCGGAGGGTTTACATATGACCTGCTAGGAGGGCATCCTGCTGCAATCGGGATTGATCACACACCAGCTGGCGGTATTTTTGGTGGAACCTATAGTTGTGATATTATGGGCCGTGTCTGGCAAGCTGCAAAATGTATTAATTTTGTAACAAATTCCGCAACTGACGGCTTTTATACTTTTGCTGAATATCAATCAGATTCAACTGATAAAAGGAGACTCCCAGTGGCAGCTTGCGGGAGCATCACACCTACAGTATGGGGAGACAATATTGCCGTTGGTCTTACAACCGGTCCATGGACGAACGACCCGCTCCAGACTTATCTGTCCCAAACAGTGCCAGACGCCGGATGTACCGGTAGCCCTATTCCGACAGGTATTACCGTAAATCGTTCAGGGGTCAAGCCTAATAACTATGATGAAAAAATATGCCTGCAGCCGGGGTGTCGCTTCGACCCAACCACTAATGATTGTGTCTCAAACTAGGTTTTTAAAGATTTTTAGTGAATTGAGTTTTCCTGTTGCTCTAGAATCGCTTTGACTTTGGTTTTGAACTCAGATTCTTCCTCGGGAACATTATTCATAAATTTCTTAACAGCCTCACGGTTTTTCTCTGCATCGACAATGACAAACTCTTTTTGTGCAGGTCTTTCAAAAAAAATGACATTTTTCCTCCCCAGCCTAGCGCGAATATCTCTAAAAAAATCTGGATTATGCTCCAATAAATTCTCACGGGTTGCACGCAAATTATCCATGGCACGTTTTATGATCCCGCGCCGCGCTAATCTATTGAGGGATTTTTTAGGTTTTTCTTTTTTTCTGTGCCTTGAAGCCTTACTCTCAGCCATAAGCTCTTCCCATGTTAAAGTAACATCTATATCATAAAATTCCGCACCATATACGAAGGTAAAAAACGCTTTTGATGTACAAATTATATTATCACATCACAAAAAACGCTTCATTCTTTCTAGAAAAACTTCTGGAGAAACGACGGGATAAAAACAAGGAAGACCCAAAGCGATACGTTGAAAAAAAAGCTATTATAACTGAAAAACGGCCCGATGCACCGCTAGTATGGATCCATGCTGCCAGTATTGGTGAAGCACGTTCCGCCCTGATCCTAATAAATAAAATCAGATATGAATATCCGGATATTTTTTTCCTTGTCACAACCGGAACCAAAACATCTGCGCAAATCATGACCAAGGATTTGCCGGATAATACCGTTCATCAATACTACCCTTTTGATCACCCCATATGGACCAAGACATTCATAGAACACTGGAACCCTGATCTGATCCTCTGGATGGAATCCGAACTTTGGCCAAATATGCTGGCCGTAATAAAAAGCAAGAATATTCCGGCATTTTTAATTAATGCAAGAATGTCCCCTAAATCCTACCGAAACTGGGCACTATTAAAGCCTTTAACCAGAGACATGCTTTCCACCTTTAAAAAAATACTGTGCCAAACCAAAGCCGATGCACAATATTACCAAAAGCTGGGAGCCTCAGACGTCTCGGTTTCGGGTAATATCAAGTATAGCGCAGCACCACTGGCTTATGACACTGATTCCCTGACTAAAACTAAACTTGCTCTTAATGGTCGAAAATTCTGGCTTTTCGCCAGCACCCATGACGGTGAAGAGGAAATGGCCTGCCGTATCCATCAAATTCTCAAAAAAACTTTTCCCGAGCTATTAACCATCATCGTGCCGCGTCATCCTGAACGCCGTAAAGAAATAGAAGAAAAATGCAAGGCTTACACTCTGGATGTTCTGCTGCGAGGAGAGGATAAAAAACTTCCTTATGATCGTACAGATATCTATATAGTCGATACATTGGGCGAGTTAGGATTATTTTACCGTCTCGCTGATATTGCCTGTATCGGCAGATCATTCAGCAATGATGGAGGTGGAGGGCATAACCCTATTGAAGCCGCGCAACTGGAATGTGCCGTACTTTATGGGCCAAATGTACAGAATTTGCAGGAAATTTTTGATGAAATGGAACAAAACAGCGCCGCATGGAAGGTAAACTCCGAAATTTTGCTTGCAAATGCTGTAAAAGAACTCCTGAAAGAACCGGAAAAGGTGGAAAATTTCAAAAATACGGCTTATAACTTTTCTAAAGACAAATCGGGCACAGCTTTAGGTGTTCTGGATACATTAAGGCCCGAGATTGAAGGTATTTATACTAAACGCCCAATAAGCAAGGCGAACAGGACAATAAAATTATGATGCGCAGAGCCCCTAGCTTCTGGTACCGGACCAAACGGGAAGATACGCCAGCTTTAGAAAAAATGCTAAATCCTTTTAGTGCCCTATATGGACTTGGCCATTTTATAAATCTGAAAACAACCAAGAAACGCTCCGTTAAAATACCAGTGATTTGTGTTGGCAATATCATTGCAGGCGGAAGTGGAAAAACTCCTGCATTGCAATCTATTCATCGCTTGATCGAAAAGCATAATCTGGCAAAAAATCCGTGTTTTTTGTCCAGAGGTTATGGCGGAATGGAAATAGGACCTCTTAAAATTGATACACAGAAGAACAACGCCCTTGAAGTAGGAGACGAGCCGCTATTACTGGCCAGACAATGCCCGACCATCATTAGCCGAATCCGCTATAAAGGGGGCGAATACGCCCAAGAACTGGGCCATGACATAATTCTGATGGATGATGGCATGCAAAACTTATCCCTGCACAAGGATTTAACTTTTTTGGTTATTAACGGCTCTCAAGGGTTAGGAAACGGCAAGTTAATTCCTGCCGGCCCTTTACGCGAAACTCTGGATGTAGGGTTAAGACGTGCCAATGCCGTTCTTTTTATTGGTGAAGACCAAAGAGGCATAAAAGAGAAAATTCCTTCTGATGTGCCAGTTTTCGAAGGTAAAATTGTGCCTAAATTTACCGGTAACACATCCAAGACCTATTACGGTTTTGCAGGAATTGGTCATCCCGATAAATTCCTTCGTACGTTAGAAAAAAATAATATTAAGCTCTGCGGTTTTAAAAGCTTTCCAGATCACCACCCCTATTCCGATCAGGACATAAATACACTTTATGAACGTGCTGCAAGACATAATGCAGATCTTATAACCACAGAAAAAGATCATTTACGTCTGTCACAGAAAAATCAGAAAAAAATAACAGCATATCCTATTGCCATAGAATGGAATGATGAGGAAAAACTGGCTGAATTCATCAAGAATGCTTTATCAGGGATAGCAGAGGAATGATAAAATCCTTGCGCTACACATTAGAAGGTTTCGGCCTCAGCCTGCTATTTTATTTTTTCAAAATTCTTCCCCCACAAACTGCCTCGAATATAGGCGGATGGCTTGGCGGTACTATAGGTCCGAAACTTGCGGCCAGCCGCAAAGCTTACCACCATTTATCTATGGCTCTACCGGACACAACTAAAGAAGAGCAAAAAAAAATCATCCGCGGCATGTGGGAAAATCTGGGCCGTGTTATCGCCGAATATCCACATCTGGAAACCATTAGCCGTGAATATACAACCATTGAAGGCGCAGAAATCTTTGAAAATCTTCTTACTCGAAAACAACCCGCCATTTTTATAGGCCCACATATGGCCAATTGGGAAGTTAATTGTATGGCTGCCTATACACAGCTAAACAATCCCATTGATATTACCTACCGTGCTCCTAATAATCCATGGACTGCACGCCTGCTTGAAAAAGCCCGCACATTAAATGGTAAGCTAAAAGCCTATCAAAAATCTCAGGAAAGCGGCATCCATATCATGCGCGCCATGAAAGAAAATCATATGATCGGTATTTTGATTGATCAGAAATATAATGAAGGGCTGGAAGCTGAATTTTTTGGGATGCCCGCCATGACCAACCCAATATTTGTTAAGTTATGTCAGAGATTTAAATGCCCCTTAGTGCCTGTACGCAACATCAGGCAAGATGGATGTCATGTAAAACTCAAAATCTATGACCCTATTCCGGTGTTTGATGAAAAAGGTAATCCCCGTGAAATCATAGATGTTATAGAAGATGCACATCGCCTACTGGAAAGCTGGATCACAGAAAACCCGGAGCAATGGATGTGGCTTCACCGTAGATGGAAATCATAAACCCAACAATACTAACATTTTATAGATGACACCGAAGCTGATACATCATCCCGAACTTGCCTATATATTTCCTGCATAGGCTTTTCTGCTAAAATTTGTGCAGCCTCCAACATCAATGGATTTTGACAAATTTTATTCAAGAACAACCAGATATCATCGGGCGTTGTTTTCTCTTTACCAATTTCCTTATTGACGGCAAAACTTTCGCATTTTGTAACTTCATAACTTAAGCCCATAGAATTCATAAGATCAGCAGCATGTAACATCATACACATTATGGTTAAGTCTTGCCGTTCTTCCAATATAGCCAGTTCCGAAGACAACTCAGGCAAGTCCTCACTGCTCATTCCGAAATGATAATCATAAGCCGCAGACATCTGATTTGCCGGGCTCATCGGATGGCCGAAGGGCAAAACATCCGTTGTTATCAGCATAACCATCACATCAGAAATAAATTCCTTAGGCACACTCAGAGCATTTAAAACCGGTAAAAACAAATCGAAAGAGCGAAGTTCAAGTCTGGCAAATTCATAATTACCGTCAATATAGTTATTCTTCCCGTCATGCCCCAGATCATGGATAAGAGCCGCCGTCAATAATTTGCATATACTCTGAGCATCCAGTTCTCTTTTTTTATTTTCAAAAAGCCTGTTATGCACAGTTATTAAACGTATCGCGTGCAGCATGACTTTACGAAAATGAAAATTATTGTGATAGGGTAAATCATGTTCGATCTCACCTAGAACCGCAGCAGCCAATAACGGAAAAATAAGTTCCTCTTGCTCTAATGGAACACCAAATTTATGCGTAGCGAATAACGCCATCGAATATAAGCTAACCGGATCGCCCTGCTCATCACTCAAACAATCAAGAGTTTCTATTGTTTTGTTGTTTTCAGTATCATGATCAAGACCTTCTTCAAAAATATAACCCAGTCGGTTCTCGGCTCTTTGCAGATTTTGTTCCAGACCAGAGGTTAATTCATTATGCCTAGCCAGAATATCCTCTTTGGGAAAACACAAATCACTAGAATCAACCTCATTTTCAAGGACATCAGAAAAGCGCACACGAAATGCTTCACTAATTTTAATACTGTCTAAAATAAATGAACCAGCCATGTTGTAATATTATTACCAATTAATACCTTCTTTTACAAGGACAACTCCAAGCACGTTTAATTGTAATGAAATATGCTTAATCATTGCCATTCTTTGCGGATTAAGGCATAACTCTTCTTTTGAAGCAAGCATGAACTTTCAAACATAAGTATATTAGAAAAATGACACATAAATGGACACCAAAAAGCTGGAGAGATAAGCCGGCCCTTCAACTGCCCGATTATAAGGATGAAGCTGCTCTGAAGGCTGCCGAAGATGAAATTGCAAAATTTCCGCCCCTTGTTTTTGCAGGTGAAGCCCGATCCTTACAAAAATCTTTGGGTAAAGTGGCTAAAGGTGAAGGATTTTTACTGCAAGGCGGAGATTGCGCCGAGAGCTTTGCAGAATTTAATGCTAATAAAATCCGTGATACATTTCGTGTTATTTTACAAATGGCCGTAGTAATGACGTATTCCGGTTCTATGCCAATTGTCAAAGTCGGGCGCATTGCCGGACAATTTGCCAAACCACGTTCCAGCGATACAGAAACCCAGGATGATGTAACTTTGCCAAGCTATCGCGGCGATATTATCAATGCCTTGGATTTCGCAGAAGACGCACGCACACCTGATCCGCAACGCATGGTTAAAGCCTACCATCAAGCCTCAGCAACTTTGAATCTGCTCAGAGCTTTTGCGCAAGGTGGCTATGCCGATTTGAACAAAGTACATAAATGGAATCTGGGATTTGTAACTGATAGTCCTTTGGGTGAGCGTTACGAACAGCTTGCAAGCCATATCACAGATGCACTACGCTTTATGGATGCTTGCGGCATCAATGCCAATAACGTGCCATCCTTACGTGAAACCAGCTTCTATACTTCTCACGAAGCCTTGCTTCTTCCCTATGAAGAAGCCCTGACACGTGAAGACAGTCTGACAGGTGACTGGTATGACACCTCGGCCCATATGCTGTGGATCGGTGCGCGCACCCATCAAAGTGAAAATGCGCAAGTTGAATTTGCCAGAGGTATTAAAAACCCGATTGGATTGAAATGCTCGCCTGCGATGAGTACTGACGAGCTTTTGAAACTTGTGGATATCTTAAATCCTGAAAATATTCCGGGCCGCCTGACCCTGATCTCGCGCATGGGTCATAAAGATGTTATTGAAAAACTAACACCGCTTGTACGGGCCATTAAGTCAGAGGGACGACATGTTGTTTGGTCCTGCGATCCAATGCACGGCAACACAATTACATCTTCTTCCGGATATAAAACACGGCCCTTTGACAATATTTTAGGCGAAGTTAAAGGCTTTTTTGCTGTCCACAAAAACGAAGGCACACATCCCGGAGGTATTCATATTGAGATGACCGGACAAAATGTCACAGAATGTGTAGGCGGTGCAGAATCAATTGGTGATGAAGATCTTTCCAGCCGTTATCACACACATTGTGATCCAAGGCTAAATGCCAATCAGGCTCTGGAAATGGCCTTTCTGATTTCTGATGAGCTAAGATCCTTGCGAAATGATGAGGCCTTCGCCCGTGAGAGCTTTCTTACATCAGCGGAGTAAACACATTGAGTGCCAACCTAAACATAACATTGGCACAGCTTAATCCGGTCGTCGGCGACCTTGAGGGTAATGCAAAAAAAATAATCAAAATCTGGAAGGAAAACGATGCAAATAGCCATCTTGTTGTCTTTCCCGAGCTTTTTCTGAGCGGATACCCGCCTGAAGATTTAATCCTGAACTATGGATTCTTATGTGATGTTGAAGACACCATAAAATCCCTTCAGGAAAAGTCCAAAAACTTTAAAAGTGCTGCCCTCATACCTGCCCCTTACCGTAAAGACGGGAAAACCTATAATGCGGTTTACCTGATTGATAACGGCACAATCAAACATACCCAAAGTAAGCACCTGCTTCCGACTTATGGCGTATATGATGAAGACCGCATTTTTGAAGCAGGACCACTTCCCTCCCCGATCGAATTTTGCGGACTAAAGCTTGGCATTTTAATCTGCAGGGATATCTGGTTTGATAATATTCCGGCACATTTTGGAAGACACAAGATTGATCTTATGCTCTCTATAAACGGTAGCCCGTTTGATGAAACCAAAATGAGCGAGCGCCTGCGTGTTTGCCGCAAGGCCACTGAACTGGCAAAAGCGCCGCTTCTTTATCTCAACATGATTGGCGGACAAGACGAACTTGCCTTTGACGGGCGCAGCTTCGTGATGAACAGTTTCGGCGATATAATCGAGCAAGCACCTGCCTTCAAAGATCATATCCTGCATATAAAAACTTCAGAAATTCAGCACAAAGCTCCGATTAAAATTGAAGAAGATGAATTAAAGCTAATCTATGAAGCTCTTAAAACCGGACTGAAAGACTATATCCGCAAAAGCGGCTTTAAGAGTGTTATTCTCGGCCTTTCCGGTGGTATAGACAGCGCCTTGAGCGCAGCCATTGCCGTAGATGCTCTGGGCAAAGAAAATGTGCAATGTATAATGCTGCCTTCTAAATTTACCTCCAAAGATAGTCTGGACGATGCAAAGAAATGTGCCAAGCGTCTCGGTACATCTTATGAAATTATTGAAATCAAAGACGCAGTGAAAACTTTCGAGAAAATAATTCCCGATCTCAAAGATCTGGCTCATGAGAATATGCAATCACGCACGCGCGGCCTAATCCTGATGGCTCTATCCAATGCTAGGGGGAGTATGCTCCTGACCACGGGCAATAAGTCCGAGATGGCTGTGGGCTATGCCACAATTTACGGTGATATGAACGGCGGCTGGAACGCCCTTAAAGACGTTTATAAAACCGATGTTTATAGACTAGCCAAATGGCGTAATACACAAAGTAAGGTTATCCCAGAGAACATCCTCACCAAAGCCCCGTCCGCAGAGCTACGCAAGGACCAAACCGACCAAGACAGCCTGCCGCCTTATGATATGCTTGATACAATTTTGCAGGTTTTGGTTGAATATGCGCATCTGGATTGGTCACAAATAACAGATGAAGAACTTTTTGCTAAAAAGGATCTCTGTGACAAAAACCCTGAGATAGTCCAAAAAATTGCCGCATTACTCAAAAATTCGGAATATAAGCGCAGACAATCTCCGCCGGGCACAAAAATTACAACTTGTGCCTTTACCAAAGAGCGCCGCTATCCGATTGCAAATGCTTATACGAACACACTTAAGGAGCCATAATGCTGGCCTTAATATCACCTGCAAAAAAATTGGATTTTGTATCAGAATGGCTGGCCGGCAAACACAGCCAGCCAGAGCTTCTTGGTGAATCGCAAAAACTGGTTGATATCTTAAAGGAGAAATCTGAAAGCGAAATCCGAAGCCTGATGAGCCTATCAGATAATTTAGGAAAGCTAAATTTTGATCGTTACAAGAGCTTTTCTACGCCTTTCACCTCAGCCAATGCGCGCCCCGCTATATTTGCTTTTCGCGGAGACACCTATATCGGTCTTGACGCCGATAGCTTAAATGAAAATGATCTGAACTTTGCACAAAACCATCTTGGTCTTTTATCCGGCCTGTATGGTCTGCTGCGTCCGCTTGACCTGATCCAGCCCTATCGTCTGGAAATGGGGACAAAGCTTGGCAATCCGCGCGGCGAAGACCTCTATGATTTCTGGGGTGACATACTAACCGAATCCTGTAACAAAGCCACGAAAGACCATAAAGACCGCACTGTGATCTGTTTAGCCTCCAATGAATATATCAAAGCCATTAAGCCCAAAAAACTGGAAGGGAATTTTATCACCTGCCATTTTAAGGAAATCAAAAACGGTGTTCCAAAAACCATCGGCCTGTTCGCTAAACGTGCACGAGGAGCTATGGCCCGCTATATAGTCCAGAACCGCATTGAAACACCGGAAAAGCTTAAAGATTTTAATATGGACGGATATGCCTTCGCCGCTGATTTATCGGATGAGAAAAATTATGTGTTCATCCGAGATCAAAAGAAGTAATTTTCACCAAATCGTCATGCCCGATTTATTCGGGCATCCAGAAAACAAATCTTGCTATATGATGACCAGATCCCCGCCTTCGCGGGGATGACATTATAGAGGATAAAGGTTTTCATTGAAAATCAGCGTCTAACGCGCTATAGCAAAGTACGTTTGGAATTATGAAAGAAAAAGAATGAAAGTTCGCTTTGCGCCATCCCCTACAGGTTACCTTCATATCGGCAATGCCCGCACAGCCCTAATTACGTGGCTTTTTGCCCGCGCCAATAAGGCTGAGTTTTTGCTTCGCATAGATGATACGGACCAAGAGCGCTCCAAGACCGAATATGAGTTAGCAATCGAAGACGGACTGATCTGGATGGGCATGGATTGGGATGAAAAAGCCCGCCAGCGCGACCGCCTTGATATTTACGAAACTAAAATAGAACAACTCAAGAAAGATGGCCGTCTTTATGCCTGTTACGAGAGCGCCGATGAACTCGCCTTAAAGCGCAAGAGCCAGCTTTCACGCGGACTACCCCCGATTTATGATCGTGAGTCTTTAAATCTCACAGAAGAACAAATTGTGAAATATGAAGCCGAAGGCCGTCAGCCGCATTGGCGTTTTAAGCTGGAGCACGCCCCTATCGAATGGAACGATCTGGTGCGCGGTGATGTTAAGTTTGAAGGCGCTGACCTTTCTGATCCCGTACTCATTAGAGAGGATGGTAGCCCGCTTTATCATTTATGTTCGGTGATTGATGATATCGAATACGGTATCACCCATGTAATTCGCGGCGAGGATCATGTCTCTAACACAGCTTGCCATATTCAGATGTTTGAAGCTTTGGGAGCCAAGCCGCCGGAATTTGCACATTTGCCTTTACTATCCGATAAGGAGGGAGGAAAACTATCCAAACGCCTTGGTTCTCTTAGCATCAAAGATGTCAGAGATGAAGACGAGCTTGAGCCTATGGCCGTAGTCAGTCTCCTTGCGCGTCTTGGCACATCCGACCCCATCGAAGTTTTCACAGACATGAAAGATGTGATTGCTGGCTTTGACATCAGTAAATTCTCCCGCGGCACACCAAAATTCGACACAGAAGAACTTTTGCGTTTGAACTCGAAAATCCTGCATGAGACTCCGTTTGAGGATGTGCAAGTACGCCTGTCCAATATGGGACTAGGCGATCTTGACGAAGATTTCTGGAAAGCTGTGCGCCCGAATCTGGAACGCTTGAGAGATGTCAGTGAATGGTGGAATGTTGCCAAAGGCCCTGTGACCCCTGTTATTGAGGAACCGGAATTTATTAAAGACGCGCTTGAACTCCTGCCTCCTGCGCCTTGGGATGAGAATACGTGGATGGGCTGGACCAATGCCGTGAAGGAAAAAACTGGCCGCAAGGGCAAGCAACTTTTTATGCCGCTTCGGCAGGCTTTAACAGGCATGGATCACGGACCGGAGCTTGATAAACTCCTCCTACTGATCGGCCCCGAAAAAGCCAAAGAACGCCTAATGAGCTACAAAGAAGCAGCTTAATTAGTGCGACTTGTTTTTCAATGAATAAAGAAACTTCTCAAGGCGTTTTGCATCTGCGCCAGAAGATTGAGGCCAGAGCAATTCTACCGTGTTGTAAAAGGCCTGACGACCTTCTGTGAACAAGTGATCACACAGGAGAACTTTTCGTCTTGGTGTAAGTTCGGAAAATTCTTCGATTATATTAAAGACGTCCTTTTCACCTTCGGTAACGTCTTTCATGCCGCTTTTCATTAACATATCAATTGCCCCTTCATGTAATTTTTTTTATTATTGTTCTAATCTTATAGCGGAAAAACGCGCGTAAGTAAAGTTTTGGCTTATTTTTCTGTAAAAATCCGCAGTATAATTGAAATAAAATTACAAGAACAAAGAGTTAAAGTGTTTTCTGTCATTCTATCCCACCCACAAATGGGCGAAAATATCGGCGCTGCCGCTCGTGCGATGCTGAATTTTGGCCTGACCGATCTGCGCCTTATCGCCCCGCGTGATGGCTGGCCAAACGAAAAAGCAACAGCCAATGCCGCCGGAGCATTAGACATTATGCCGCCTGTTAAGGTTTATGATTCGACTGCCGAATCCATAGCAGACCTGCACTATGTTCTGGCCACAACGTCCAGAGATAGAAATATGATAAAATCGGTCTTTAGCCCCGAATCGGCAGTAGAGGAATTATGCCAGAGACTAGCACAGAACCAGAAAACAGGAATTCTCTTTGGCGGCGAGCGCTCAGGATTGCTCAATGACGAAATAGCCCTTTGTCACGGAATCATCTCTATTCCTACAAGGGCTGATTTTTCCTCGCTCAATCTGGCGCAATCGGTTTTGCTGCTGGGTTATGAATGGATCAAAACACAAGAAACAATGACTGCATATGATGACAATAATCCGCCACCTGCACCGCTCAAGGAAAAAGAGGCCTTCTTCAAAAGGCTGGAAACAGAGTTGGAAGCCGCACATTTCTTTCGCTCGGAAGGATCAGAAGCCATTATGAGGCGCAATGTCCGTAATATTTTCTCCCGCGCCGATATCACCCAAGGGGAACTCAATATTCTACACGGCATACTCTCGGCACTCAGAGGAAATAAAAAGAAGCGCGGCGAAAAATAAAAGCCGCCAGAAACTAAGGCGACTTTTTAAAATTCTATAGATAGAACAATCAATTAACGTGAATAAAATTCCACGATAAGATTTGGTTCCATATGAACCGGATAAGGGACATCCTCCAGACGTGGGATACGTAAGAAAGTAGCCTTGCGGGCTTTGTGATCCGCGTCAATATAATCTGGCACTTCGCGTTCCTGAGTATCAACGGCTGTGATAACCATTGGAATATTACGTGATTTTTCTCTAATTTCGATGACATCGCCCTCTTTCACCTGATAAGACGGGATGTTTATGACTTTGCCGTTTACGGTTACATGCTTGTGATTGACGAACTGACGGGCCGCAAAAACTGTCGGCACAAAGCAAGCGCGATAGATCACAGCATCAAGGCGGCGCTCCAGCAGGCCAATCAAGTTCTGGCCTGTGTCACCTTTCAGACGATCAGCTTCCTTGAAATAACGACGGAATTGCTTCTCACCGATAGAGCCGTAATACCCCTTAAGCTTCTGCTTAGCCATAAGCTGCGTACCGAAATCGGTTGGCTTGCCGCGGCGTGCGCCGTGCATACCAGGTCCGGTCTGGCGTTTGTTATACGGAGATTTGGGACGACCCCACATATTTGCGCCCATACGGCGATCAAGTTTATGTTTGGATTCTACGCGTTTTCCACTCATATCAATAGTTCCTTTTTTTGTTTCAGTTATTGTCCCGGTAGGCCATATTAGGCTTGAAAACATTCTTTGAATGTCTCAACGGAGAAGCATATCTTCTCTCTTTCCCGAGAATAGCCGCAGTTTTAGTGATTTCAGACAAAAATGTCAAATGAAAAAGATGTCAATGCGTCCACCAGAAATAAATCATTGGAACCCATATCAAGGATGTAGTCAAAATCCCCTTAATCGCCTGATAAACAACCCACACCCAGAATGCCTTATTGCCAGATTTTTTCAAAAACCCTTTAAACCCTTTTGGAGATGGCTCACTTTGAGTATTTTCAACATGTTCGATCATAAGGCCATCTTATCACATAGAGATAAAAAATAAGTCAATGTTATTTTATTCCTTGCATGAAAATTTATCATTTTATTACATATTAGTTTGTATGGCAGCAATAAACACGATAGTATTTTAAAAAATATTGAAATAATAAGGGGCGTAAAATGAAAGTGGTGACTTTACTTTTTTCTGTATTCTTTCTAAGCACGGTAGCGGCTGCACCTGCCTATTGCATTGATATATTTAACAAACCCTCACAAGACTCTGCAAGCAAGCCTGTGCCACACTCTGCCGACAGTAACAAGACTACTTCGAAAAAGACGTCACCTACCCCTTCTCCGGCCCCCCCTTCAACACCCATAACGACGGATGAAAGAACAAAAATTCTGCAAATTCATATGAAAGACATGTCTCTAAATTGCCCCAAAACATGGGAAACGAAGGCTTGCCTTACATCAATGGCACATTCTAACAAAACGCTGGCTTCATTATATGCCGAAGATCTGGATAAAGGCGGCTTTCAGCCCGAAATTGAGCTTTTAAAAGAACACTGCGCAGCTTCCACTGCCGCCCTACAAATAGACGTTCCCGTCTATGCCATGAAAAGCGCTATGACAGAATGCGCCAATGCAATCTATGACATCTCGGAATCTACCAAAATAAAGCCGCCTATGACTCATTATCAACTGATGGTCACATCAATTTACTGTTTAGACCGAGACCCGCGTTGTGAGACGTTAGAAGAGGCTTTACTGAAAATCAAATAGGGTCTTTTAATAGCTCTTCAAGCGGTACATTCGCCCCCGCATCGGGAAGAGTCGACGGGTCAACCCCGTTCAGCGCAAAAGACACAGCCTTTAAAACCCGCATAGCCTTCAGGCGCTCCAGCAAAAAATCAGATGTCTTACAATCGGGCTTACGCTCTGCCAGATCAGCCCTCAAAGCTTCATTAACCTTCTTTTGCAAAGAAACAAGCTCTTCTTTCTGTTCTAATGTAAGGCCACGTTTTTCAAATCTTTCGATAAACCCGTCTGCAAGAGCCGACTCCTTTTCACAATAAACATTATAGGTATCGACCTGCGCCGCCAATTGCACAGCATCATGCACCAGATCAGGATCAAGCGGCTTTTGTTCCTCCGCTATGGCAGGAGAATTAATAAGTAAAAATGCCGCGATTACAAAAAGAATTTTTTGCATAAGGAATTCATAGCATAAGAATCATAAATCTGAAAAGAGTGCTTGCCGCTATCACAATCCAGGATGATTGATCTCAGGATAAACAATGATCCCGCCATTTTTTTCTAATGATATTTTTTCTAAGCCACGTATATTGCCCAACTCATTCAAATGCTCTTGTGCAGTTTCTAGATTCTCACCCATACCAACATCTAGTGTATATTTTATGCCTTGTGTTGCATTAGCGCCTGAAAACAATGGAGCCCCCCTTTCAAACATTCCCTCGCTCACCAGCTTTTCAGCCTTCCTTGAAACAACCGGCATCCAAGATCCTCCTTTCGGTATCGTACCATCACACATTTTCTGAGTAAATTCTGTATCAGGGACATAAAGCTGCTCAAGATCATCTCCCATCCGAAAAAGAATAGGCTCACCAATTTCTTGACTTATCCTCATTATCTCTTCTTTATCACGATCAATATACAGTGCATCAGGAACATTATCACATTGCGCAACCACTAACCCTCTTAAATACTGACGGAATAGAAATATATCATTCTGTATTAAATTATATTCATCTTTTTTTGACATTAAAAAACTCTCATTACTCATTACCTAAAATTTACATACTATATCATCTCTAAGCCGCATCTGTCATCTTTTTCGGCAGATTCACTTTCAGGTGAAGCTCTTTAAGCTGTTCATGCCCGATCTCGCTGGGGGCCTGCATCATCTGGTCTTCATATTGACCATTCATGACAAAGGCATAGACTTCGCGCAAATTCGGCTCATCCGCCAGCAGCATAATAATCCGGTCCACCCCGAAAGCCAGCCCGCCATGAGGCGGCGCTCCATAGCGCATGGCATTGAGCATTCCACCAAACTCGGCCTCTAAAACATCCTTGCTGTAACCGGCTATGCCAAATGCCTTTTCCATGATCTCGGGCTTGTGATTACGGATCGCCCCCGAGGCCAGCTCAAACCCGTTACACACGCAATCATATTGCCACGCATAAACATCAAGAGGGTCTTTATCCTCCAGATCAGCCATCCCGCCCTGCGGCATCGAAAACGGATTATGAGAAAAATCAATCCTCTGGGTCTTCTCATCAAATTCATACATCGGGAAATCAATAATCCAGCAGAGCTTATAAACGCCCTGCTCTCGATTACCCATAGCATCACAAATCGCATCGCGCGCCGCTCCGGCAAATTTAGCAGCTTCATGTTCCTTGTTACACACAAAGAAGATTGCATCGCCATCTTCAAGACCTGCTGCGTTTTTCAAAGCCTCCTGCGCTGCTTCGGGAATGAATTTGGCAATCGGACCTTTGCCCTCACCATCGGCAAACAACACATACCCCAAGCCCGGCGCACCTTGGCCTTGCGCCCAAGAGTTAAGCTTATCAAAGAAACTGCGTGGTTGATCGGAAACCTTAGGCGCACGGATAGCACGAACTACACCGCCCTTCTCAATCACACCCTTAAACGCTTTAAACTCGACATCATCGCGAGCAAAAACTTCAGTTACATCCACAATCTCAAGCGGATTACGAAGATCCGGCTTGTCTGTTCCATATTTTAACATCGCCTCTTTATACGGCAATGAGTCACACCAGATCACTTCGCGCTTTTCGCCTGTAAAGTCAGAAAAATCTTCAAATATGCTCTGAATAACAGGCTGGATGGTATTATGCACATCCTCCTGCGTGACAAAGCTCATCTCGACATCAAGCTGATAGAACTCTGCCAGACGGTCGGCACGTCCATCCTCGTCCCGGAAACACGGTGCAATCTGAAAATATTTATCAAAGCCCGACATCATCAAAAGCTGCTTGAATTGCTGCGGCGCTTGCGGGAGCGCATAAAACTTACCCGGATGCAAGCGCGATGGCACAAGATAATCCCGCGCTCCTTCCGGCGAGCTGGCCGTCAGGATCGGCGTCTGAAATTCCTGAAAACCCTGATCCCACATTTTATGTCTCATTGCTGCAACTACATTATTGCGAAGACGGATTTTCTTTTGCATCTGCTCGCGGCGCAAATCCAGATAACGGTATCGAAGACGGATATCCTCACCCGCCCCGTCATCTTCATAGACCTGAAAGGGAATAACATCAGCCGATGACTGCACTTCCGCGCTTTCGATATAAACCTCAATCTCTCCAGTCGGCATTTTGGGATTAATCGTCTCTGCTGAACGCGCACGAACCTTACCGGTAATGGTAACCACGCTTTCCACGCGCCATTTACTCGCTGTCTCTAGCAAGGGTGAGCTTTCCTCGACAATACATTGCGTAAGACCATATGTATCGCGCAAAATAACGAATAACACCCCGCCCAGATCATAAATACGGTTTATCCAGCCAGAGAGTTTAACCTCTTGGTCAATATGATCTTTCCTTAGCTCGGAACATTTATGCGTTCTAAATCTGTGCATGTCTTTTAACCCTTTAGTTTTGAAACACTGTTTAAGCATAAAGCTATGCCAAGACCAAGTATTTTTTTAGCACAACTAAGCTTTAATTATGGAAGATAAGCTCTGGACGAAGATCACTAATATTGTATGATAGAGCCTAAAGTAATTAAGGATAACATGAATATTATTTCAACATCACAGGAATTAAAGCAACTTTGCAAAGGCCTTTCCAGCCAGAATTTTATAACAATTGATACAGAATTTTTACGGGAAAAAACCTATTACCCGAAGCTCTGTCTGGTTCAACTCAGTGATCCTGACAAAAATGCTGTCACCATAGACCCTTTGGCAAAAGGCATTGATCTAAAACCACTCTATGAACTGTTAGCCAATGAAAACGTTCTGAAAGTCTTTCATGCAGGCCGCCAGGATCTGGAAATTTTTTATATTCAAGGCGACGTTGTGCCGCAACCCTTCTTCGATACACAAATCGCTGCAATGGTCTGTGGATTTGGTGACTCTGTAGGCTATGAAAAAATCGTACGAGACGTCACAGGTGTACAAATTGATAAAAGCAGCCAGTTTACAGATTGGTCCTTGCGCCCTCTAAGCAATAAACAGCTTAGCTATGCATTAGGTGATGTCACCCATCTTGTAGATGTCTATCATCATTTAGCCAATGAGCTTGAAAAAAAGAACCGGACTTCTTGGCTCTTACAAGAAGAAGAAATTCTTTCCGACCCGGCCACATACGTCAATGATCCATACGAAGTCTGGAAAAAAGTTAAACTCCGCTCACCGAATGCTAAAACACTCATTGTCCTAAAAGAGCTTGCAGCATGGCGCGAGCAACAGGCACGAAGGAAAAATATCCCGAAAAACTGGATAATGAAAGATGAAACACTGGCCGCCATAGCGCAAGCTGCACCAAATAATAAGGATAAACTTTCGAGCATAAGAAACATTTCGAAAGATATGGCGAGTAGTCACACAGGCGAGACAATTATAGGGCTGGTAAAAACGGCACTGGACACTCCCAAAGAACACTGGCCGCAAGCCCCTGAGCGCAAGAAACAACTATCATCCAGCGCATCAGCGACATTGGATATCTTAAAGATGCTTCTAAAAATCCAAAGCGCCGAACATGGTGTCGCCGCCAAACTCATTGCCTCATCAGATGATCTGGAGCTAATCGCCCGCGGAGAGACAAAAAACCTTCCTGCTTTAAGAGGATGGCGTTATGATGTTTTCGGGAAAGACGCACTTGACCTAAAGGCCGGAAAAATAGCCATCGGCTTGAATAAAGGACAAATCACGAAAATCAGAATTAAAAACGGGCAGGAAAGCTAAGGAAATGTCGGGAAATAAAGCAAAGAAACTATTTCTGATACGGCATGCCCAAGCTACCTCTGCGGCAGATGACAAATCCCGCCCATTAAGTCCCAAGGGCAAAGATGATGCACTCAAGGCCGGAATATTCCTAAAAGATAAAGGATATATACCTGACCAAATTTTCTGCTCTCCGGCAAAACGCACGCAGGAAACACTCGAACAACTTAATAAAGCACTTAACGTCCAAGCACTGCAATTCCCCGAAATTCTCTATAGCGGCGCAACAGGTGATTACTTAGACCTTTTGCAAAATTGTGACGATACGATTTCAAACATTATGATAATCGGCCACAACCCCAGTATTTACGGACTAGCATCCGATCTTGTCGGCGGCGGCGCAGACAGCGCTATTCAACGCCTGAGCGAAGGATACCCTCCTGCCAGCATGAGCATAATTGAGTGCTCATGCGAAAACTGGGCAGATATTCAGCTCCGTAAAAATACGCTCATAGATTTTGCCAATCCGCTGGATTTTAACGCGCCGAGCGGCCCGTCTAAATGGATGTAGAAATATGTTCAGAAATGTTTTGTGCCTGACACTTGGATATGCCCCGCATGATGATTCCTGCTTTCAGAGTTCATCATATCCTTTAATAGCCATTCATTAGTTGCTGCTCAAACCAAAAGTTGATTTAAGTCTGTAAAGCAATTTTTGCTGCTTTATGAATTCCATCTCCTCACAGGTCAAAGTCTTATTTAATTCTATCTTTACAGGTTCACCCGAATACTCAACACAAGTGAAATAACATATCCCTGTTAATTCACAAACCTTCTGTCTAACCGGCAA
This sequence comes from Alphaproteobacteria bacterium, assembly GCA_029880245.1. Lineage (GTDB taxonomy): Bacteria > Pseudomonadota > Alphaproteobacteria > Micavibrionales > Micavibrionaceae > UBA1672. The sequence goes on along the minus strand of JAOUOR010000003.1, from coordinate 2,077 downwards.
AAACAACAAAAGTATTAATAATAAAATCAAAAACCACAACACAAAAATACCTAAGCGAGAATTATTCTTAGTATACGTCTCCCTATTTTCTTCGTTCATTAACCTTAAACCTTCTTTATGAAATTGTTTTATAGGAAAGGGTCGCACCGATATGCAAGAAAATAATATCATCTGCTGTCCTAAAAAAGGAATAGGTCACAATGTGATTGTCATCATCATCCTGAGGAACATCAAGATTTGGAACCGTTAAAACACCTTGCGGATTCCCAATGAGATTATATCCGTTTAATAAATATACCAGATCTAAATAATCACTCATTGTTCATTCTCCTCTGTGTCTCTATTGTCTGCATCCATTCACTAGCACTTTTTCTACCGTCCATTGAATTTGACGGCATTGGTGGTGTTATGACTAAATGGACCCACCACAATACAAGTAGCCCTATTAGTGTACCTAGAATACTAAATAATATCTTTCTACTCATGTCTTTTCATCCAAAACTATGCCCGGAACAATTAACGTCCCAGATGGTTCGCCTGTTAAGTTATAATTATTAATTAAATCTTCTACATCCGTGTATGATACAGTCATTGTGTTACTCTTTCTTGTTTTTCTTTCGCAATTCTTTGGGATGATAAAACTTTTTAGTCTCTACATCGTATACGCCACCGACAGCGCCTGCTGGTTCAGGGGTGTTTATCATTGCGTTAACTCTCCAAATAACAATCAAAACAACAAAAACTCCAATTCCCAGCAATATCTTTTTCTTCACAGAAATCCCCTTTCAATCAAAATGTGCCCATGGTTATAACAACCATAATGTGCATTTAACAATAACTTGACCTTGATTTCACACCGTCATCCTGAGGAACATCAATATCTGCGTTGTCAATTGTACTAACAAAATTCTGCTGTTCAAAGCTATTATCCCCTTAGTAACCTAGAGACGCGACATCTAATCCGCTTTGAAGAAAGCTATATGTCACAACAAAACGATTATTAATCTCATCAAGAGTCAGATCCTTTACACTGTCATCAATCAACAAAAGGCTATTACTTCCTTTAATTCCGACAATATATGAATATATCAAGTCATCAGGGTTTAGCGTAGTCATGATTTATCCTATTTTTTAATGTGCTCTTAATATATTTCTCTAAAATCTTAGGATAAGTGCTTGTAGTCATAGAAAAAGGAAGCATATATTTATCTTCCGTATAGTCATCTGTTTCCTTGCGCATCTGGGAAAGATAAAAAGAAACAATATCCGAATTCATATCCATTCCCCAAGAACCCTTACTTGTCACACGAACATGCAATAATAATGCTAATGTATTTTCTTGCAATGTAGCCTGATGGAATTCTTTACGTCCCTCAGATGTTGAGGAATCAATCACCCTAACCGGCTGATTATTACGATCATGGCACCCTCGCGTGGATGTTGATTGCATTGTTCCGTCATAGTTATTAAATCGCTCTGTATATAACTCGACTAGAAGTTTCTCTAAACTTTCCTTGCGAAGTGGCTTCGGCAATTTTGCCTGGGCTTCATCAGTAGTATATGCGTTTGGCTTAACATCAACAGTTATAACAACATTCTTAACGCCTTTTAGAACAGGGTTAATATAATCTACAGACATTGAATGGCAATACTTCTTAACTTCTTCTGCATTTGTATCGTTAATACCAATGGCAATCAGGAAGAAAGAAGTCAGAAATAAAAATACGTGTTTCATCTATGTTCCTAAATCTTAAAAAATCTTAGTGCTGGTGTTATAGGAAATTATTGCAATAATTTGCAAAATAAAATTGTCCGCCATATATAACACATTGAGAGGTTTTCAACTACCGCTTACAGTTGCCGATGTATCAGTAACATCAAAAAAATCCCCGAAGAATGGATGTAGAAATATGTTCAGAAAAGTTTTGGAACAATTGGTGTCAGCCCCTAGATTTTACAATATAAGGTAATGGTAGCGGTGGAGAGATTTGAACTCCCGACACAAGGATTATGATTCCTCTGCTCTAACCCCTGAGCTACACCGCCGCGATAAAGGGTTTAAGTGTTTTACGGCGTA
>JAOUOR010000002.1 GCA_029880245.1 Alphaproteobacteria bacterium | reverse complement strand
TTTATCGTCAATAGCAGATAAGAAGTCAGCGATTTTCTTTTGCTCGTCTGGGTGCGGCATCATAGTTTTAATTTGTTCGATTGTTTTTTTTGAAAGACTAGGAACACCCGAAGCTTCATTATATTTCTGCCAATTAATCGTTAGAAAAACATAGTAAACAAATTTAGGAATAGCTTTTTTGAACGAATGTGTAAAAAAAAGTGTATCTACTGTCCAAAATTTCCCTGTTAGGAACTTGGGTTGATCTATCGTTCCTTTCCGACCGATACAGACACTTTCACCATCGTAAAGCCACTCATTTACAGAGGTCATATAGCCTCCCGTCCCATAAACAGGAATATCGCCATCAGCCAAATGCTTGTAATCGCGGCCACTACCAATCGTAAGAACATCACCTAATTTCTTTTCCTTCCATTCAGGAAAAGACTTTCCTTTATTATCAGTGAAGCGGATTTCTTGAGAAAAGAGCTTTTGCATACAGCCCTTTTTATAATCCTCTAACAAGCCTTTCTTTTTCTGAAGGCCAGTTATTTTTTCATCCATCGCACCCAAAAACGCCGCGATTTTTTTTTGCTCTTCCGGTTTCGGGTGTGGCACCAGCATATCGGTAATCATTGACATACGAACGCTATCAACTGAATTTTTTGCGCTTAATCTCATTGCGCGGCGCAAAAAATTTTCTTTAAAAAATTGGAAAAAGAATTTGCCATTTAATTTTTTAGAAAAATTATAAATTGCATAAACACGCTGGTGATAGTCGAATTTTCCATCGATATAATGAACATTCTTTCCTACTCCTACGCCATCACCAGAGGTTAGTACGGCTTCACCATCAAAAGCAAAGGTATCAATTCTTTCAACAGTATCAGAACGAACAAAAAACGGATATTTTCCGTTTTCAATTCGGTTCTGCGTATCTCGTGATCCGGTCTTAACTTCCGCGAGTTTATGCAGTTTATCTTTTAGCCACGCTTCTTTAAATTCAGGAAATCTTAGCGCCGGAATATTTTTCTTTTGCTGTGGCATAACTTACCCCTTCGTACAAAATGGGGCTTTAATGCCAAGCTGACCACAAAATTCGACAATAGTTTTATCTGTTACAGCCATGGAATTTTCTAGTTTGATAAGCTCACCCGCGACAAAATCCAGATCAATCTGTTCTTCTTCCTTGAACGTATCGACGTAGCGCGGAATGTTGAGGTTATAATCATTCTCCGCAATCTCGGATAACGGCGCGGCATAAGCGTATTTATCAACGCTTTCACGCTTTGCATAGGCTTCAACGATTTTGGTCACATGATCGTTGGTCAGTTTGTTTTTATTGCCGTCTTTTTCAAAATCCGCACTTGCATCAATGAATAAAATATCATCATCATGCTTGCGGCATTTTTTGAGAACCAGAATACAGGCAGGGATAGACGTGCCGTAAAAGATATTCGGCGGCAAGCCAATCACGGCATCCAGATAATTTTGTTCCTTGATAATATATTCGCGGATTGTGCCTTCCGCCGCACCACGGAATAAAACCCCATGCGGCAAAACAATCGCACCTACGCCATTATCGGCAAGTTGATGAATTATGTGCTGCACAAAGGCAAAATCAGCCTTGGACGTAGGGGCAAGCGCACCATATTGGCTAAACCTGTCATCGGTTTCATTAAGCGGGTTATCTTTACCCTTCCACTGCGCCGAGAATGGCGGATTAGCCACAATTGCTTCAAACTCCATGTCTTCATGTTGAGGCTCTTCCAGTGTATCTTCCTGCTTAATGTCAAAACGGCTGTAATGAATATCGTGCAAGATCATGTTCATGCGGCAAAGGTTATAGGTGGTACGGTTTAATTCCTGTCCATAAAAATGTCCAACTTTGGCTTCTTTACCAATTCGCAAAAGCAAAGAACCAGAACCACATGCAGGGTCATAGGCGTTCTTAATTTGCCCTTTGCCCATCGTGACAATCTTGGCCAGAATTTTTGACACCTGCGCAGGCGTATAAAACTCACCTGCCTTTTTACCTGCGCCGGATGCAAATTGTGCAATCAGATATTCATAGGCATCGCCCAGAACATCGGATTCAATCTCATCAAGACGAAAATCCACCGCATCAAGATGCGCAAGAACTTTGGCTATTAAGGTATTACGGGCGCTGGGGCTTCGTCCTAGCTTTGTGCTGGCAAGGTCAATGTCTTCAAAGAGCTTGTTAAAGTCATCTTCGCTTTCATTACCCATTGTGCTTTGCTCAATGGAATTAAGGATAGATTGCAAATCTTCTAGGATAAAGTTGTCTTTGGCCTCTTCGTCATCCTCATCAACTTTGATATTGCCCTTTTCTGTGATTGCCCCAAACAGTTCATCGGGATGCAGAAAATAACCAAGCTTCTCAAGGGACTCTTCTTTAATTGCCTCAAGGTCGTCTTTGTCAGTAACAAGTGTGTAGTCCTTTACGGCCTCGGTTTCGAGCAACTTGTTCGCAAAAAGATGCTGTTTCTCTGATAAGTATTTATAGAAAATAAAGCCCAGAATATAATCGCGAAACTCGTCCGCCCCCATTTTACCACGCAATTCATTGGCTATTTTCCAAAGCTGCGCTTCCAGCCGTTGTTTTTGTTCTTCGGTCATATATCTATCGTCTTTGTGATTAGTAGGCAGAATAGCCCGTTTAGAAACATAATGGTATAACTAAAACAGGCTATTCAAAAGGGTTAAATATTAAAAACTCACTTGATTTATTATTCTCCTCTGATCTGCCACGGATAATTGTCCATAACTATTAAGCGTTGTATCTATGGAGCTATGCCCTAAGTTTTGCCTCACAGCGTTCAAAAACTCTGGGGTTTGGGTCTGGGCATATCGTGCAAGCGTTTTTCTAAAAGAATGCGGATTGATATAGGGCAGCCCTGCGTTTTCAAAAGCCCGCCGGAAAACATCCCGAATTGTCGTATCGGATTTTATTTCAATCTTCTTTATGCCTTGTTCAAGAAGGTTTTGAGCATTAAAGCTATTGTCTATTTTAGGGAAAAGCGGATCATTGTCTTTAAAACCCAGTGACACAAGATAATCACGCCAGCTTAATATATTCCCTTTAATGTCATCCGGCAAAGGCACAAAAACCGAATATCGTGTTTTTGCAAATTTTGTTTTCATGTTTTTGGGGCATACATATACAAAGAATATGCCGTCTTCCTCAATCAAACTCCTTATTTTAACAGTGCGCAATTCTGAAATGCGCAAAGTACAAAGTGCTTGCAAGGAAATCATGGCTTTATCACGTTTTTCCTTTTCTGTTTTATCCGGCATGGCACGAATTACATCAATAATTTGATCGTATTTATAGGCTTTTTGGTAGTTCATGGCTTTCGCCTCCTTCTTTTGGTTTGTAGAAATGTTTAAATATTCAATATGGTTAAAATTGATTTTGCTCCTGTAACCTCTTTGCCGCTCAAGCCAGTTCAAAAAATCTTTAACAGCACGCAAATTGCCTGTGATGTGATTAAGAGAAAGTTTTTGCGAAAACATGGCTCGGATATATTTATCCGCTATAGCATCATCGTATTTTTCAAACCCCGCAAAACCACAAAAAATCTCAAATTCTCGAATATGTTTTAAGGCAGCCAAAATGGTTTTTTCATCTCTTTGCCGCACGCATCGCATGTAAATACGGTATTTATATTTCATGCGCTCATTTATGGGGTTGAATCTGTCTTTGTAATTAGCTTTGCTCATTAAAAAAGCTCCATTTGCCCAGACTCACTTGCGCGCTTTTGCTCTTGTGCAGAAATGTGAGTCTTATCGGTGGGGGTTACACAATCGTATAATTCCAAAACATCAACCACATGAAAGGTACGCTTTAACGCGCCGTAATCTTCCATTTTGTAGCTTTTGAACATACGATTTTTGCATTCACGGCAAAGGCCGGATGCTTTTAAAAACCCTCCTTTATGCTGTTCAATTACAATCTTTTTCTGATAAACAGGCCGCCCGTCTTTGCATTTCATGCAATAAATCTGGTCAAAGGCTGTTTTGCACTTTCCTTTACTGTTCTGGCGCTTTAGAAAATCAATAAGGTTTTGCCCGTAAATCAAGGTGGGCTTGTTCCGGTCTATAGTTTGCAAACCACCCTTATTTATCCATCTTCGCACCGTTTGAATATGCAGCCCTGTATCTGAGAACAGAGCGCATATTTCATCCAGATCATACGCAGACCAATAGCGCACGCGGTTATGAGGGTATAAACGCTTTGACATAGGCTTTTACTTGTATGATTCAATCAACGCCCGAATGTCTTCAACGCGCCACGCTGTGATTTTTTCACTTAATTTCACGCCTTTGGGAAAACGTCCGTCTTTAATGCCTGCCCACCATGTTGATTTACTCACAGGAAAGACTTTTAAAACTTCTGGAAGTCTTACAAATCCAGTGTCAGGAAGAGTGTAGTTGTGCATTAAGATTCTCCTTAGTTTAATTGCAACCAAGGCAAATCTATACAAGCTAAAATATTTGTGGTGGTATTCGGTTAAACCAAAACCGTATTCGGTTTAGTCGTCAGGGTTTTCAGGGCTTTGAGGCAGAATTTCGGCAGCTTCTTTTAGCCATTTACGAACAGTGTCGGGATCAAGGGGTATTTCTTTTTCGGCGAGTATATCAGCTATCTCTCTGGGGATGGGTGAGCGGGCAGCATTTGGATCGTAGCCATACGCGTCTGTTGCCATGCCTGCTATAATCTTTAAAAGAGTTTCTCTTTCTTTTGTATGTAATGGTTTTGGTTTATTTTGATTGTTTGTTTCATAAGCCTTTTTTAAAGATTCATTTTGCTCTTGCAGGTGAACTATTAAGTCCTGATCTGAAAAAATGTTTCTCTTAGCCTGATTTTCCCTACGAACTAACTCAGCTTTAACAGCACGTTCTGCAATCCAGTATAAATCAAATTGCTTATCTTGATAGCCAGCAAAGAAATCACCGTAAATTGATGTTCCTCTTTTATCTAGCCAATCCGCTAGATCGTGAATATCAATATAGGTGTGAGCAATATCTATTTCGTCATGTATATCTCTTTCTAAATGAGCGACTTTCAAGCTTCCGTTCTGAGCAGCCTTAAGCAGTGCATTTTCAAAAATCTCATATTGTTCTTTTAGCAACTTGTCCAAAACTGGATTGTTTAAATCGTAAAACTCAGGCTCGTCAGGATGATCTATATCAAGATAGCCTTCGAGCAATCTAATTTTTGCCGCAAATCTCGCTGCTTCATATAAGCTTAGGTGAAAAAGCTTGAAGTCTGGAATATGAAAGTTTTCAATGTCATCGTAATCGAACATTAAACGAATTTACAAACTCTGACATAATTTTCCAACTATTACTTGTCCTATTTAGTACAGCAAAATCCCATGAAAAATGAACCCGTATATTACGTATAAGTTACGTACGGAGTTTTTGAAAATCATCTAAGTTATTGAAATAATTGGCATCCCGTACGGGATTCGAACCCGTGTTGCCGCCGTGAAAGGGCGGTGTCCTAGGCCTCTAGACGAACGGGACGCAAGAGAAGTTGCCTTCAAGACTGAGGCTTTATAATAGATAAGCCCTATCTAAATCAAGTCTTTCTTTTATGATTTCATATAAATAAATCACACAAGCAGATAAAACACAATATTTGTACATCCAAACTATTGTAATTTCGTGCATTTTCGAGAGGTAACAACACTTTTCTTTGCATTCCCGTGCATCCCGTGTTGGAGAGCACGAGGGAAGCACAGCGATTTCCGGAAAGAACGAAACCGCCCGAAATGGCGGTTTTCTGCAATTTTGTGGTGGGCCCGGAGGGACTTGAACCCCCGACCAATCCGTTATGAGCGGACTGCTCTAACCAGCTGAGCTACAGGCCCTTATTATAAAGGTCAGATGTTTTCTACTGTAATTTCTGTGCCCTTACAAGCCATTTAAACACGTAATTTATGCATACAGGCCAGTAAAAGGGTCAGCAAGAGCACTGCGCCGGCCTGATGGGAAACCGCCAGAACAATATTTACCCCCGAGAGCAGCGTAAAAATACCAAGCCCTATCTGGATAAATACAAAAAACCCCAGCATGGCAAAACGCAAATCTTTATACCCTGTATGCATCGCCCGTATGCTCAAACCAAAGAGGGCTAGCCCCGTTAGCATAGCCAGCCATCGATGAACAAATTGTACGCCTGCGGGATTTTCAAAAAAATTCACCCAGACAGGTTTATAAAACCAGATTTCGGAAGGAATCCATGTCTCGCCCATCTTAGGAAAAGTGTCATTATAGACAAGGCCGGCATCCAGCCCCGCCGTGTACGCGCCCCAGAAAATTGTAATCATAAGCAAACCAAGCGTTACCCATCCTTGGCGGTAAAGGCAAAAATGACCTGTACGCTTTGTACTTGTCCCCAAATCCTTGAGGCTTTGAGCTATCCAGAACATTAACCCATATATTAACAGGGCGAGTGACAAATGTGCAGTAAGGCGGTAATGGCTCACAGACGGGATATCAACAAGCCCGCTTTTAACCATATACCACCCCATAAAGCCTTGTGCGCCTCCAAGCACGAGCAAGCCAAAAAACTTGAGCTTATATCCTTGCGGTATCCAGCCTCTTATAAGGAAAAACAAAAACGGCAAAGCGTACACTATTCCGATTAAACGCCCCAGAAATCTGTGAAACCATTCCCAGAAAAAGATATTTTTGAAATCCTCGATGTCCATCCAGAAATGTTTTTTTTCAAACTCCGGAGAGAGTTTATAAAGCTCATATACGCGCTGCCATTCTTCCTCATTCATGGGCGGCAATGCCCCGATCAGGGGGCGCCATTCAACTATCGATAGGCCGGATTCTGTAAGGCGGGTAATCGCGCCTACAATAATCATCAGGAAAACCAGACCGCAACACACATATAACCAGGTAATAACGGCGCTATTTTCTTTGGTGCTATGCATTTTCTTTTTCATGGCTTTTAATGTTTTAATAGTTTAGGCAAGTGTGTAATGTTGATGTGTATTGTGCAATAAACAAAGAAACACCTCATGGCAAGTTTTGATTTTATAACCAGTGCTTCCAAAGCTTATGAATTTGTCTGGTATTATAAAGGATATCTGGCGCGTGTTGCTGTGCCGGTCTTATTCGTGGAAATTTTTTGCGTCCTGAGCATAGCGTCGCTAGGCGGAATAGAAGAACTCGGGATGTTACGCCACAATTTGATTATGATGCCTGCGATTTTTGTTGAAGCGTTGTTTTTTGCCATGTTTGTCCGTTTTGTTGTCTATCACGAACCCATACATATTTGGGGTACGCTGGTTGATGCTCCGGAAATAAATGAAAGTGACAGAATTATAAAGCATATAAAAGGGGCCGATTTATCCCGTAAAGACGCTTTGCAGGTCAGTATAGCCTGCTATATTCTTGTTTTTATCTTTTTCACAGTTTTGGCATGGGGGGTGATGCTTCCAGCTTCTAAAGTATTACCGATGTCTCCGGAAATGCAGGAACAAGCTATTGAAAATCTATTACCTGTGCCGGTCAGAATGTTCATTGCTCTATGTGTGTTTACAGTTATTGTGTGGACCACACGGCTTTGTGTTGTAAACGTACCTGCTGCGATGGGGTTCAGGGTCTCTGATTATTTAAAGAAAATGGGCGGGATCAATAACTCTGCAAAGATGATAATCTTGATTTTTTTATGTTCATTTCCTGTATTTGCCATTTTACTTCCATTTTATTCTGCCATCATAGGCCTTCTTTCTTTTAGCCCTGCCTTTGCTCTAATTTTTGAAAAAATTCTATTATATGCGACAGTCCTCTTGACCTACGCATTGTCAATCGCGGGCTTGACATTTGCGTTTCAGGAATTAATGACAAAAGAAGATAAGGGAAAATAAATTCTGAAGGACGGACCATGAAACTGATTGTTAAGGACAAAAACGGTGAAACTCGTGAATTAGAAGCTGTTTCGGGCTGGCGGGTGATGGAAATTATCCGTGAGTATAGGCTTCCTATTAAGGCAGAATGTGGTGGGGCTTGTGCTTGTGCCACGTGTCATGTTTATGTTGATAAGGGGTGGCTGGATAAACTTCCTCCTAAACGCGAGGAAGAAGAAGATATGCTGGATGAAGCTTTCGATTTACAGGATAATTCAAGATTGTCTTGTCAGATTATTATGGATGAAGAACTTGACGGCCTTCAGGTCACTTTGGCCCAAAATAGTGATTAAAAAATTTAGTTGAGTGTGCATTCAAAATCTGCAAAGCCCATGTCGCTATCAGTGATTAATTTTCTTTTAGCTACATATACGGAGTGGAGCGTACCTTCAATCTCCTCGACCCAGAAATCCAAAAATTTCTTTAGGACAGGAAATTGCGGTGAAATATCGTAATCCTGCCAAATATATTCCTGCAGGAGACTTTGATGATCGGGCATATGATAGTATATCTGAGCAGTCGTCAGCCTGAAATCTGCTAATTGTTTCCTCAGATCTGCCATAGAGCATACCTCCCATAAGTCCCTTATACCCTTATAGTATAGCATAAAACCTTGCTAAAATCTAAATATGGCAAAGAAATTCTAGATCTTTTTCCGCGTTTTTCTGCGGTGATTATGGGGTTTCGGCTTTTTGCCCCTTTTTATCGGTCCGCCGGGGCGTACAGGCCGCTCGGCAAAACGACCCAGACAGATCATCCGGTCATACATGGTAATAGCAGCGGCAACACCAACATTGACACAAAATTTCATCGGTATTTTTACCACATGATCGCAATGTTTGAGAGTCTCTTTGGATAGGCTTCCCATTTCGGGGCCAAACACGTACGCTGCGCGCAAAGGATGCCGGAAGCTAGGCATTACAATGGATTCATCAGTAAGCTCTATGCCAACTAACGTACAGTCCTCAGGCAGAGCTAATTCATCAGGATTTGCATATTGGTAATAGGGCATATGATTAAACGCATCGGATGTATCGCTGGAGCGCAGAGCCTTAATATCAACATCAGGTTGAATAGTGAAGAAGAAACTGCCGCCAAAAGAATGGGTTGAGCGTACAATTGTGCCGACATTTTGTTCCTTGCTGATCCCTTCAACGCCTATGCCGAAATAGCCTCTCATGATCTACCTTTATTTATCGCAGCTTCTAACCTATCCAGTGCCTCATTGAGTCTGGCTTCTGATACGGCAAAGCAAAGCCGGATATACCCTTTGCAAACATCACCAAAAGGTTTGCCCGGAGATAGTAATACACCAGCTTCATCAATGAGACGCTTGGTGAATTCAATACAATCCGGCTCACCATCAACTTTAAAGAAAGCATAAAAAGTAGATTTTGGGTAGGACATATGCACATTCTCAAGCTTACCTAGTCTATTAACGACAATGTCGCGATTTTTCCTCCATTTATCGATTTGCCCTTTGAGGAACTCTTCTCCTGCCTCCAGAGCAGCCACAGCGCCATATTGTGTGAAACTAGGCGGGCAAAGTTTATTATAAAGTGCGACATCACGAATTTTGGCTTCGGCAATTTCCGGTCCGACAATCCAGCCCAATCGCCAGCCCGTCATGGCCCAGCTTTTAGAAAAGCTGTTCACAACCAGCAGAAGATCGTCCTCTTGCGCCACATCAAGAAAGCTTGGCGCACGTACACCCTCATAAACAAGGCGGCCATAGACCTCATCGGAGAGAATCCATATATCCCGCTCTCTTGCAAAATCGAGAATTGCCTTCATTTCCTCCTTAGTGGCTGTCCAGCCTGTTGGATTAGAGGGCGTAACTATCAAAATCACCTTGGTTTTCTCGGTCACCGCAGAAAAGAGCTTGTCCAGATCAAGCTTCCATTCATTATTGACATTATCAAGGGCCACTTGTTTCCCTGTGGCTTGCGTCAGTTCAATCGCACCAACCAGATTTTTCCAGATCGGCGTGATTGTGATAACCTCATCGCCTTTATCAACCAGTGCAGCCAAAGATAAATGCATGGCTGTAGAGCCGGAAGAGGTCACAAATACACGTTTAGAGGGAATATCGAGTTTGTAAATCCGCCTGTAATAATCACTGAGAGCGTCCCGTAAAACCTCTTGTCCCAAAACGGGCCCGTAAAATGTACGTCCCTCTTTCATAGCGTTCATAGTGGCTTCGCAGATAAAATCCGGTGTCGGGATATCGCCCTCTCCCTGACCCAAAGTGATGATATTCGTCTTACCCCGCGCATAGTTTATCATTTCTGCGCCTGGATTAGCCGTCAGTGCATGAAGGACAGGCCGGAATTTCAGCTTCTCACCGCCCTCATCAACGCGCTCACTATTATTTTCTATTTTTTGTTCGCTCATATTGTTTGTTTCTACTGTCTGCATTGCTTTTGCTTTCTGTCAACTCTATAGCATATAAAGTCTTAATGCTTTATTACGCTGTACTTATTTAATGTGTTGGGTAAACGTGCTCTTGGCACTATGGATGAAATTATACAGCCACAAAGGCTGCCGCAAAGGCTCTTGCCGCTGCTGCGTTTAAAAAGTTCAGAGTATAAGTAACTTTAAATAAATTCATAAAAGTGACTTTATGATGACTGGAAAATTTTGGCAAGATTTTTATTTCAGGCCTTCAAAGCTTCCAGATCCTTATATTCTTCAAGTGCTTCGGGGTTAGCCAGAGCTTCTATATTCTTAATAGCGCGACCATGAATAATATCACGGACGGCAATTTCCGTTATTTTACCGCTTCTTGTGCGAGGTATATCGGAAACGGCTATAATTTTGGCCGGAACATGACGGGGAGAAGCGCCATTGCGAATAACGGCCTTTATCTCCTTGATAAGATTGTCATCAAGATCCCAGCCATCTTTCAGCACGATAAAAAGAATGACCCGTACGTCTCCGTCCCAATTTTGACCCACACATATAGATTCCTTTACAGCCTCAACTTGCTCGACTTGCCGATATATCTCTGCTGTGCCGATACGTACACCACCTGGATTAAGGGTAGCATCACTGCGTCCGTGAATAATGAACCCATTATGCACCGTCTTTTCGACCCAATCTCCGTGATGCCAAACATCAGGGTAACATTTGTAATAAGCGCTCTCATATCGGGATCCATCGGCGTCATTCCAGAAAGATACAGGCATAGATGGAATGGGCTGCTTGCAGACAAGCTCGCCTGGGCCGCTTCCTGGAGGTTTAGGCTGACCGTTTTCATCAAAAATATCAACATCTGTGGCAAGGGCTGGTCCCTGTATCTCCCCCCTATAAACCGGTGATATCGGATTTCCAATGCCAAAACTGGCAGAGATAATGTCTGTTCCCCCATAAATGGAAGCAAGATGTACGTCCTTCTTTATATGCTCATAGACGAAATCAAAGCCCTCATGCACCAAAGGTGAGCCTGTCGAGGTTATTGTTCTAAGGCTAGAGAGGTCATATTTATCCATTGGATGGATATTATTAACCTTCATCGCATCAATATACTTGGCAGACGTACCAAAAAGCGTACATTTATGCTTGGACGTATAATCCCAAAGGGCATAGCCGTCAGGATAAAAGGGTGATCCATCAAACAGGAGAAGCGTAGCGCCGCAACCCAGCGCCGAGATCAGCCAGTTCCACATCATCCAGCCACATGTAGTAAAATAAAAAACCTTATCATCGGGTTTCACATCACATTGGAGCATATGTTCCTTTAAATGCTGGAGTAGCGTTCCCCCATGCCCATGTACGATGCATTTCGGAATGCCTGTTGTACCAGAGGAAAACATAATGAAAAGCGGATGGTTGAACTCCACACGGGCAAACTCAACATCCTTAGGTTCAAAGCTATTTATGAAGCTCTCTTCACTCTCGGACAAAGGAATATCACTAATATTCATATTCGATCCGGCAAAAGGCACGATCACAATGCGTTCCAATGACCCGATTTGCGGCTGTACGTCTTTTAATTTGGCTAAAACATCAACCGTTTTTCCGTTATAGTAGTAGCCGTCTACAGCAATTAAGAGTTTAGGCTGGGTTTGTCCGAATCGATCAACAACCCCTTGAACTCCAAAGTCCGGCGAGGCAGATGACCAAATAGCGCCCAATGAGATAGCGGCAAGAGCTGCAATTATAGTCTCAGGTGTATTGGGCATATAGCCTGCAACGCGATCCCCCTTGGTGATGCCCATATGCTTCATGGCTTGCTGCCATTTTGAGACACGTACATGTAAATCATTAAAGCTTAAAGAGCGCTCGGCCCCGTGTTCATCACGGAAAATTATGGCCGTATTATCATTTTTGTGCTTTAGAAGGTTTTCTGCGTAATTAAGTTTGCTATCCGTAAAAAATCGAGCCTTCTGCATGATGCCGCCTGCAGCATCAAATGTGGTTTTGCCCTTATCACCAATGACCCCGCAAAAATCCCATATTTCATCCCAAAAATCCGGCGCGTTGGCCACTGACCACTGCCATAACGCAGTATAGTCATCTAATTTCTGAGTGTATTTGCTCTCTACCCTCTCTTTGAACTGGTAAAGGAAAGTTTTTTCTATAAAATCCTGAGAAGGGCTCCAAAGGGGGGTGTTCATGGAATGTCTCTATTTGGGTTATTGGTACAAACATCAGGAATATTGTAGGATTTTGTAACCAAAAGCAAGATTAAACGAAGAAAGATACTGTACGTATAGACGTATTTTTTATCCCTGTATGTCAGGATATCAAGGAAAGAAGCATGAAAGAGTTTCCTATAGGCTTTAAATTCAAGTTAATAACGCTGATCTATCTTGCTGTTTTGTGTTTTGCAGTCCCATCCTATGCGATGGATGAGCATGGTCCGTTTACGCATGTGACTATTACGCCGGAGAGCAATAAAGTTGAGGCAGGGCAAAGCCTGATAATGGCAATCACTATAGATCTTGCCGAGCATTGGCATGTTTATTGGGCAAATCCAGGTGACTCGGGCCTTCCCGTTAGTGTTGAATGGGAATCAGGACAAGATATTGAAGTAAAAGATATAAAATGGCCAATACCAGACAAAATTAACACTGATTTTCTTTCAAATTACGGCTATTACGATCAAGTAACCTTATTGCAGCCCATCACTTTCCCTGAAAACATAGCAGAGGGAAAAATAGAGCTTAGGGCCAAGGTAAACATGCTTGTATGTAATGAGATTTGCATTCCGGAATCGCAAAGCGTGGTTGTTACTCTGAATGACCCGCTTGCTTTTAAGAAGGATAATGGTGCGTACATCGAGGAAGCAGGCAAATTTTTGCCTGAGACTCTGGAAGGCGATTTTTCTTATCGTGAAAAAGACGGGTTTTTATTGGTAAAACTGGCTCTTGAAGATAGTGAGCGTATTAATCTGGAAGGGCAGAACCTTGAATTTTTTCCGCTGGATCGGGGGATGATTAACCACGCTGCCGAGCCTAAGGTTTATGAGGAAGAGGAGGTAATCTGGATTGTTCATGATCGTGGAGATCAGGCGCTGCCACTTAAGGATAATTTGATCGGATTATTGGCTATAAAAGGACAGAAATATACTGAAGGCGCCTATGAAATAAAGCTTCACAGGGACGATGCCATGGAGTATAAAATAACTCTACCGACTAAGGAACAGCCCATTTTGGTGGAAAATATACAGGATGATTATATCCAACCCGATCAAATCACCCTTATCAGTGCTATTATTTTTGCTCTGATTGGCGGGTTAATCCTGAACCTGATGCCCTGCGTCTTTCCGGTTCTCTCGATGAAGGCTCTTAGCCTTGTTAAAATAGCGGAAAAAGAGGCGTCATTGGCACGTAAGCATGGACTCGCCTACACAGCCGGTATAATGGGCAGCTTTATCGTGATTGCAGGCGTGCTTTTGATGTTTAAAAGCGCAGGACTTCTTGTCGGGTGGGGATTCCAGCTACAAAACCCTGTGATCGTAGGGGCTTTGGCTTATCTGTTCTTTCTAATCACCTTGAATCTCATGGGCTTTATAGAAATTTCTAGCCGGTTTGGCGGTCTTGGTCAGTCCTTAAGTCAAAAGGCAGGCTTAAGCGGCACGTTTTTTACCGGCGTTTTAGCGGCTGTTGTCGCTACGCCTTGCACGGCGCCCTTTATGGCGGCGGCCATAGGTTTTGCCCTTGTCCAGCCAGCCCTTATCTCTCTATCAGTCTTTGCAGCGCTGGGGTTTGGATTGGCCTTCCCCTATCTTTTCCTTTGCTATGTTCCCGCAGCCTGTAAAATTCTGCCCCGTCCCGGCCCATGGATGGAGGGTTTCAGGAAATTTTTGGCCCTTCCGATGTTTGCGTCTAGCCTCTGGTTGATCTGGGTTTTAAGCGCTCAAAAAGGGGCAGTCGGCGTTCTTTATATCCTAAGTGGAATGCTTTTTATCGTGTTATCTATCCGGATTGCAAAAATAACAGCATCAAAACCTGCTCTAAAGCATGTGCGCAATGGCGCTTTTGTAATAGCACTCTTAATGCCGTTTTTATCTCTTATGGGGGTGAATAACGCTCCGGTGCAAAGTATAAATACAGCGCGCAATTATGAATTTGGAGAGAAATTCTCTGCTCAGGCTTTAGAAACAGCCCTTGCTGCGCAGCATCCTGTCTTTGTGGAAATGACGGCCAGCTGGTGCATTACGTGTAAACTCAACCATGCTGTGGCAATCAATATAGCGTCCACAAAAAAATTATTTGAAGAGAAGAAAATTCGTTACTTTATAGGAGATTGGACGAATTATGACGGTGAGATTACCGAATATCTTGAGTCCTTCGGGCGTAACGGAGTGCCAATCTATGTATATTATCCGCCCAAGGATAAGGTTACAGGGCAAAGAAGCGGGGCCGTGTTATTACCGCAGCTTCTAACACCTAAAACATTACAAGAAGCGCTTGGAGATTAAGTAATTTCATAAAAACGTAATTCTATTAACGGGAAGGACACTTGAAATGTACGAGAGACTTGCACTTTATACAGTTGCTTTATTAGTCATGGCTGCCTTTTTGCCAATCTATGGCTATAAGGCTCACGCGAATATAGAGGTCGGAAAGCCCGCTCCTGATTTTTCAGCTACAGATATTCACGGTGAAGCCTTTGCCTTAAGCGATCATAAGGGAAAAACTGTGGTTTTAGAGTGGACAAACCACCTTTGCCCTTTTGTCAAAAAACACTATGATTCAGGCAATATGCAAGCCACACAGAAAACAGCAACAGATAATGGTGTCATATGGGTTTCGATCGTTTCTTCCGCGCCGGAAAAGCAAGGTCATGTGAGCGCGCAGCAAGCCATCCAGATTGAAGAAGAAGCAGGCGCCCATGCAACAACCCGCATTCTTGATGAACGAGGCGAAATTGGCAGGCTGTACGAGGCGAAAACAACGCCGCATATGTTTGTCATCAATCCGGAAGGAAGCGTGGCCTATGCCGGCGCGATTGACAGCGATTCCAGCCCCGACCCTGCTACAATAGAAGGTGCGACAAACTATGTCTTGGCGGCTATCGAGGATATTACTGCCGGACGAGAAGTACAAACAGCGGCGACATGGCCTTATGGCTGCGCTGTAAAATACTAGTTTTCCCCTCATAAACACCTCGAAAGCCGCATGCCTTGGGTCTGCGGCTTTTCTCCCTTGTAAGAGATAGGTGGTTTAGGGTAAGATAATTATGGATTTAACAATCCGCACGTCTTTTAGCAAATTATTATCTTAATTGCCTAATCATGATCGATGAAAGCCTACTAGATATATCACGGGATAGCTATGTTCCAGCCAAAATCGAGACAGCGCGCTGCGCTGTGCGCGAAGATGGTGTGATTGAGCATGCCAATGATGCTTTTTTAAAGCTTTTGGGCCTATCGGAATTTGAGACCTATAATCTGCTCGATATTTTCAGTTTCTCCGAAGACGCATTAGACGATGACGAGCCTTTAACCGCGTTGGAGTCCGGAGAGCACGATGTCCATCTCTATGGCAATCCGGTCATCCGGAGTTTTTATTTCGATTGGGTGAAAAATCAAAATAATGCACGTTATTTGATCGTTTCCTTATCCGAAGATCAAAGTCTGGAAGTAGCCGGGCGAGATTCTAAAAAAGACGTACAGTCTTCTATTTCCCTTAGAAAACCTCAGGATTACGGCGTATTTGCTGATCTCAGTCACGAGATGATGGTGGTGATGGATGAAAAGGGCAAGATCATTTCTTGTAACGGAAATTTTATAGAGCGTTTTATTGCTGATCCGCAAACACAGGAAAATTTTACTCTCACGGATTTTTTCCATCATGATGATCAATTTATTCCCGATGCTTCGATTACAACCTATGTAGTACGGATGAAAGCCAGAGACGGAGACGTACACCGGGTTGAGTGGCGCCAGAAATATGATGACGGCTATATTTATGCATCAGGAAGAGATATTACCGAAATCCATGAACATAGGGATGATCTGATCAAACGCCGGCAACAACTCACCGAGGCCGAAGCTATAGGCCATATGGGACATTGGCGCTGGGCAATTGGAGAGGACTATGTTTCATGTTCGGAGGAAATGGCGCGGATCTTTGGCTATCTCGAGGAGACAGACAAGATTGAGATGAACTGGTTCATGGAGCGCGTACACAAATTCGATGTAGGCCGCGTGGGGCAGATTTTTCAGCGTGCCATGATCGAGGAAAAAAACTACGATATGGAATTCAGCATACACCGCCCGGACGGGCAAGAGCGCTATGTACGCTGTGAAGGCCGCTGTGAAAAAGATGAAAGCGGAGAGGTCGTCGCCCTGTACGGTATCTTGCAGGACATGACAGAGCGAGCCTTACACGAGAAAAAGCTGCGCGCTGCCAAGAACGCAGCCGAGCAAGCCTATGCAGCCAAGTCCAGATTTTTAGCAAATATGAGCCATGAGTTGCGTACGCCTCTTAATGCGATAATCGGTTTTTCCGAAATGATGAAAAACCAGATACTCGGGCCGATTTTTAATGAAAAATATCTTGAATATTCTGCCAGCATCTATGATAGCGGTCAGCATTTGCTTGATATTATAACCGATATACTGGATATGTCGAAGATAGAAGAAGGCAAATACGCGCTTTCAATTACAGACGTACGGCTGGAAGATGTTATAAATAGGGCCTTTCGGATGGTTGAGGCGCGTGCCAGCGATGGTAATGTTACCTTAAAAAAGCCGGATTTACGAGCCAGAAATATTATCTTACAGGCGGACCGCCGTGCCTTGCTCCAGATATTCCTGAATATATTATCGAATGCGGTCAAATTTACCCGCGAAAAGGGTATGATCTGGGTGGACGTACATGAATCATCCGAGCATGTCATAATTAAAATTCATGATAACGGGGTTGGCATTCCGCCCAATAAGCTTGCCTCTGTCCTTAAACCGTTTGAACAGGTTTCCGGTGAATATACGAGAAATCACGAAGGCACCGGACTAGGGCTTTCCATTACACGTGAGCTTGTCATGCTCCATGGTGGAAAGATGGATATCGAGTCTACTGTGGATGTAGGCACAACCGTGACGATAAAATTACCACTAAAATCGGGATGATTTTATGCTACGCCTATAATGAATAGATAATATTTATATCTCTTATTTCTTAGACTCGTCTTCCTCTTCTTCTGGAATGCCGCTTTCTCCTATAATCAGACGTACACCTCTGTGATAGGTCATATAAGAGAAAAACCACTGCAAACAGACCAAAAGACGGTTTCTAAAGCCTACTAAGAAATAGACATGGGCCACACACCATAAAATCCATCCCGGAAAACCGCTAAGTCTGAATCCGCGTAAATCGGCAATAGCGCGGTTACGTCCGATTGTTGCCATAGTGCCCAGATCTTTATATTTAAAAGACGTTCTTCTGCGATTTTCCACACGTCTCAAGATATCCTTTCCGACATATTCTCCCATTTGCTTGGCGACAGGCGCAATGCCGGGGAGAGATTGCTCCGTGCCACCGGGTGTATAACATGCTGTGTCCCCAATCGCATAAATCTCTGCGTGATCTTTTACACAAAGATTATCATCAACGGGAATGCGGCCCATACGGTCAGTTTCCACCCCAAGCCACTGACCTGCGCGAGAGGCCTGTACGCCTGCAGCCCAGATAATTGTACGTGTAGGAATTTTCTCTTCATTAAGCGTAACGCTCGTATCATCCATATCCTTAACCATTGAGTTGGTCAGGATTTCAACGCCAAGTGTTTCAAGGTGATCAACAGCCTTTGCGCTTAGTTTGTCATTAAATCTTTCCAGAACCTTCGGCCCTGCATCAACCAGCATAATGCGTGCATCACTGGGCTGGATATGCTCAAAATCTTCACGAAGCGTATAATGTGCAAGTTCTGATATTGCACCGGCTAGCTCTACGCCTGTCGGTCCTGCGCCTACGACAACGAAATTTAGCCAAGCTCTGCGTTGCTCCGGATCATCTTCCATTTCTGCTTTTTCAAACGCAGTCAAAACGCGCTTGCGGATTTCACGTGCATCTTCAATAGATTTTAGTCCGGGCGCATATTTTGCCCATTCATCCCGTCCAAAATAGCTGTGCCGGGCACCCGTAGCCAGAACCAGATAATCATAAGTAAATTCCCGACCGCTGCGCGCACGTACGATTTTCTTATCCGTATCAACCGCTACAATTTTATTCATATAGACGGCTACATTCTTGGCTTTGCGCAAGATGTGGCGAATCGGCGAGGCAATCTCTGCGGCTGTCAAAGCGGCTGTGGCCACCTGATAGAGCAAAGGTTGAAAGAGATGATGGTTATGTTTATCGATGACCGAGACACGTACACCCTTATTGGCTAAAGTTTTGGCCGTTTCTAGGCCGCCAAAGCCAGCGCCAATAATCACCACATGGGTCTTATCCTGAAAGTTCTGATCCATTTTTTGTCTTTTTCGTAATATAAAAATCTAGGCTGCCGTCCATCCGCCATCGACAACAATATCTGTGCCCGTGATATTTGCCGCCGTATCCGAACATAAAAACAGGGCAATACCGGCGACTTGTTCTATGGTCACGAATTTTTTGGTCCATTGCGCCGCCAGAAGGACATTGTTCACAACCTCTTCCTCGCTAATGCCCCTTGCCTTGGCAGTATCGGCAATCTGGTTTTCAACCAAGGGTGTAAACACATAGCCCGGACAAATCGCATTACAGGTGATATTATCCTGTGCGACTTCAAGACCGATTGTTTTGGTAAGGCCCAAAAGCCCGTGCTTTGCCGAGACGTACGCAGTTTTATAGGGCGACGCCACCAGCCCATGCGCCGAGCACATATTGATGATTCGGCCCCATCCGGCTTTCCGCATCCCGCCAATAGAGGCTTTGGTTGTGTGGAACGCTGAAGAGAGTATAATCCCTAAAATAGCATCCCATTTTTCCTCCGGAAAATCTTCAACCGGACAGACATGCTGAATCCCTGCATTATTAACCAGAATATCAACAGCGCCGAATTCTTTTTCTGCCAAGGCTACCATATCACGGATTTCTTCTGGCTTTGTCATATCCGCACCATGATAAATTGCAGACACACCCTTGTCTTCAAGCGCTTTCCGCTCAGCTTCAATCTTGTCCTTATCGCCAAATCCGTTCATCACGATATTGATTCCCTGATCGGCAAAACCTTGTGCAATGCCAAGCCCGATTCCACTTGTTGAGCCTGTAATAAGAGCAGTTTTCCCTTTTAAAGACATGTGTAACCTCTTTGTTATGGTCCCTATAAAAAATAATCATATAGGACAGCGTTAAAATGAAAACACCCAATTCATCAGATCGTGCAAGTTTCTTTTGTGCAATGCAGGGTAAATAAAGGTTTGCGCAATTAAAAAACCCTCTGGACCCTATGGGTTTTTCATCCTAAGATGCGCCCGTAAATATCTCATCGGTGATAGTAAAATTATGTCTATACAAAAAAAAGATAAAACGAGTGACCCGTTCAAAACGCTAATCGCTCAAGCCAAAGATTTGTTGCCCAAAAATGCTTCTCCTCGTTTGATTCAGATGCTTGAAGTTATAAGCAGTCGGATATCTGTGAGCGATCTGGAGTTTTTCAATGCAAATATTTTGAAGCATATGGCGTGCCATCATTGGGATATGGCTAAATGTCGCAAGGCCGGAGAGCCGGAATTACAGATTTACTGTCCGGAACTGGGTAAAGGAGATTCCCGGAAAACAATTATTGATATTGTAAGTGATGATGTGGCTTTTCTTGTCGATTCTATTGCTGCGGAGATTAACAAGCACAACCACTTGATAGGCATTTTGATTTACCCTGTTCTCTACACAAAATATGATAAAAAATCTGATTTGCTTGATATTTCATCAACGGCTAAAGAGGGATATGTCAGGCAGGCTCATATTCACGTCCAGATTAACGAAACACTCTCCAACACCTCGATAAAGGAGCTTAAAAAAGGTTTCGCAAAGGTTTTGGAGGATGTCTATCACGCAAATCGTGACTGGCAGAAGATGCTTGGAAAATTAAAAAATGCTTCCGAGGAACTTAACGCGGCCAAAACCCGTAGACCAGCGACTGAAATACAGGAATACTGCGCATTTTTGGATTATCTATACGATAATAACTTTACGCTTTTAGGGTATCGCGAATATCTTTTTGGCAAGGATAAAAAAGGTGGGCCCACCAGTAAAACTGTTAAAGGCTCTGGTCTTGGTGTTTTGAATGATGATGTGACACCGGCTTATATATCGGACAACAAAGAAGGTTTGCCACGCAACATGCAGGAATTAAGAATAAGCCTGCCGCCTGTATCGGTTTCCAAAACCAATAAACTCGCAACAGTGCACCGCCGCGTTCCAATGGATTGTATCGCAGTCAAAATTTACGACGATAAAGGCAGCGTTATTGGAGAAAAGTTGTTTTTGGGGCTGTTTACCTCTGTGACATATTCCCGAAGTGTATGCGATGTTCCGCTGATCAGAAAACTTATCGAAGATGTCGTTGAGTTATCAGGATTTGTACAAGGGTCTCATAACCGAAAAGCTTTGCGTCATATTCTGGAGAAATATCCACGTGACGAGTTGTTCCAGATTGAACCAAAAGCGCTGTTTAAAATCTGTGAGAATATTATCCGCTTGCAAGAGCGCCAGCGCATTGCCTTGTTTATGCGCAAAGACCCTTTCAAGCGTTATATTTCTTGTCTGGTATATATTCCCAGAGACCGCTACGGCACTGATCTCAGGAAGGATTTTTCTGCTATACTCGAGCAGGAAACAAATGGACAAGTGGCGAATTTCTACACCACGCTTGATGATTCTGTTTTTGCGCGGATCATGTTTATTATCAAGACCAGCCAGACCAACACAAAGAAAATTGATATTGCCAGAATTGAACATCGTTTACGTGAAAATGGTCAGACCTGGTCTGAAAGACTCTTTCAGGCTTTAACCGAGGCTTATACGGATGATAAATATATAGCCGCCGTTAATTTTCGTTATGCCGAAGCTTTTCCGGTCGGATATGCATCTCATTACTTGGCGAAACAGGCCGTTTTCGATATTGAAAAGGTCGAAGAAGCGCTGGAGTGCGATAATATTGTTCTGGATCTATATCGTCCCAATGACATTTCGGAAAATTGTGTTCGTCTGAAGGTCTATCATGTGGGCTCGCCGATTATCTTATCAGACGTCTTGCCAATTCTTGAGAATATGGGGCTTCGTGTGATCGCAGAGCTTCCTTTTGAAATCAGACCTAATGGCGGTGAGAGAGCTGTTTGGATTCACGACTTTTTGCTGGAAACCTCTGAAGTAGAAGGGGGCGTTGATATTGATGAGGTTAAAAAGGATTTCGAGAGCGCCTTTATCCAGATATGGAACAATATGGTTGAAAATGATACGCTCAACCGCCTGACACTTAGTGCTAAAATCAATTGGCATGAAATTATGGTGTTACGCAGCTATGTACGTTATATGCGTCAACTTCGTTTCCCCTTTAGTAGCAGCTATATAGAAAAAGCCCTGACCGATCACCCTGAAATAAGCCATATGATCATTGATCTGTTTAAGGGGTTGCTGGATCCAAAGAAAAACACGGAAAATAAACTCCAGACATTTGAAAAACTGGCTGCTCCGGTTTTGGAAGAACTGGAAAATGTTGTATCTAGTGATCAGGATCGTATCTTGCGCATGATGGTTGGTCTTGTGCAGGCAACTTTGCGAACAAATTATTATCAGTGTACGTGGGATGGTAGCGACCAGCCTTATTTGTCGCTAAAATTTGATTCCTCCATGGTGCCGGATATGCCGGATCCCCGTCCTTTCCGTGAAATATTTGTTTATTCTACCCGCGTTGAAGCTGTTCATTTACGTGGCGATATGATTGCCAGAGGCGGCTTGCGCTGGTCTGACAGGCATGAAGACTTCCGGACAGAAGTTCTGGGCCTTATGAAAGCGCAAATGGTGAAAAATGCCGTGATTGTGCCAATGGGAGCCAAAGGCGGCTTTATTGTCAAAACACCGACCGATAGCCGAGAGGAGTTTTTCAAAGAAGGCGTAGAATGCTACAAAACTTTTATTCGGGCGATGCTGGATATCACCGATAACCAGAAGGGTAGTAAAATTATCCCGCCTGAAAATGTTGTACGAAGAGATGGAGATGATCCTTACCTGGTTGTAGCTGCTGATAAGGGAACGGCTACATTCTCAGATATCGCGAATGGTTTGTCACAGGAATACGGTTTTTGGCTGGATGATGCTTTTGCCTCTGGCGGTTCTGCCGGATATGATCACAAGAAAATGGGCATAACGGCCCGTGGAGCATGGGAATCAGTGAAATTCCATTTTCGTCTTCTCAATCATGATATACAAAACCAGCCCTTTGATGTGGTCGGTATTGGCGATATGGGAGGAGATGTTTTTGGGAATGGCATGCTCTTATCCAAGCATATACAATTAATTGCGGCCTTTAACCATGTGCACATTTTCTGCGATCCTTCTCCTGATGCGGCAGCAACATTCAAAGAGCGTAAACGTTTGTTCGAGACATGCGGTGGCTGGGACCAATATAACGAGAAACTCTTATCCAAAGGCGGGCGTATCTATAAACGCAGTGATAAAACACTGGAGTTAACGCCTGAAATTCAGAAACGTTTTGATATTCAAAAACAAAAAGTTACACCCACAGAACTGATCAAGGCTATTTTGAAGTCCCGTACGGATCTTCTATGGTTTGGCGGAATTGGGACGTATATTAAATCAGGTAAGGAAACGCACGCCGATGTTGGTGATAAAACCAATGATTCCTTACGTGTCAATGCTTCGGATGTACGTGCCAAAGTGGTGGGCGAAGGGGCCAATCTTGCGATCACCCAACTTGGCCGGATAGAACTGGCGGAGAGAGACGTACGTCTTAATACTGATTTTCTTGATAATTCTGCCGGAGTGGATTCTTCGGACCATGAGGTTAATATCAAAATTCTGCTTTCCGATGTCATGGCTCAAAAAGAAAATAAAATGGATATTAAGGTTCGCAATGCGCTGCTTGAAAAAATGACGGAAGAGGTCGCAGATCATGTCTTACGGCATAACTATCAACAGACTCAGGCCATATCATTAGCTGATTTTCAGGCCCATGAAAACCTCCAGATACAGGAAGAATTTATTCAGGATATGGAGCGCGATCAGGGTCTTAACCGTGAGATTGAAGGATTGCCCGATCAGGAAGCCGTCGAGCTTCGTACGCGTACAGGTAAGGGGTTGACGCGACCGGAGCTATGCGTTCTTCAAGCGTACGCTAAAATCAATTTAACGCAGGAATTGCTTGATTCCGACATACCCGATAATCCGGAAATGGAATATTGGCTGATTGATTATTTCCCTGAAATTTTAGGGAAAAAATACACGAAAGAAATTCTCAGGCACCGTCTGCGCCGAGAAATTATCGCAACCATGATGTCCAATTCCTTGATCAACCGTATGGGACCGACTTTTCTGAAATCCCGAATGAAGAAAACAGGGAAAAGCATAAACGACATTACCCAGGCTTATTTGATCGTTCGTGACGTTTTTGATTTACGGGATTTATGGGACAAAATAGAGGCTCTGGAAGGGAATGTAGTGGCCGGCGTACAGCTCAAAGCCATGCGCGAGATTGCTTTATTGGCAGAGCATTCCATTACATGGTTTTTAACGCGTCTTGGACGTGACATGGATCTTAAAAAAGACGTACAGGAATTTAGTGGGGGCGTTAAGGATTTAAGTAAAGCAATTGATAGGCTTACAACAGAAAGTGTACGTGCCTCTATCAGGAGACGTACAGAGCTTGGCATTAAAGACGGCCTTCCTCATGATATAGCTTATACTATTGCGCTTATGCCTATTTTGTCATCAGCCTGTGATATTATACGTATTTCCGGAGAGCAAAATACTGATCTCAGAAGTACGGCACGTACATATTTCGAACTGGGTGAACGTCTGCACTTTGACTGGCTGCGCCAGCAAGCACGATTTTTACCCCATGAAGGGCGTTGGCAGGCCGAGGCTGTGAACGGGTTAATTGATCAGTTCTTTAGTTCTCAAGCCGGACTGACCGTGCGGATACTAAGAGATATGAATGGTAATGATAGCGGTCGAAATACATCGATGTTTGAAAAATGGATATCTATGCATGGGCATAATATCGCCCAACTGGATTCACTGTTTTCGAAAATGCGGGTTTCCGGCGCTTCGGATTTAACGATGCTAACCGTTGCCGAGCAACGTTTACGTAGCCTTTACGGTGGTTAAACCATTAGGGTCAGCCATATCAAAACCCCCGCATCGCGATTGGCCTTGAAAGTTTTCAGGGAACTCTTCTGGTCCAACGGATCCCATCTACCTACCTGCCATATAAAATGAAAAGCGGGCAGGCTCAAGAGCAGGATCGAAAGACCAACGCCCTTCGAAAATATTATGGCTACGGCAATAAAAATAAGGCTCGCAAGGAAAAATCCGGATACGTACAGCTTTGAATTTTCTCCAAAAAACAAGGCGGTAGATTTTACACCGGCTATGAGATCATCGTCCTTATCCTGATGCGCGTATATAGTATCATAGGCAATGGTCCAGAAAATAGCACCAATATAAAGCAAAATAGCAGGAAGACCAATTGAACCGGTAACCGCGCTCCAACCCATCAGAACCCCGAAATTAAAAACCAGGCCAAGAAATATCTGCGGCCAATAGGTGATGCGTTTCATGAAAGGGTAAAGAATAATCAGCGGCAGGCTTATAACCCCAAGAAGAATAGTTGTTATATTTAGCCGCAATAAAATAATAAGACCAATCAGCAACAATGTAGCTAAAAACAAAAAACCTTGTTTGGCTGATAATGCTCCGCTGGCCAGGGGCCTGTTTTGGGTGCGCTCAACCAGCCTGTCTATATCACGATCCCATAGATCATTTATCACGCAGCCCGCTCCGCGCATAGTCACTGCGCCAAGGGTAAAGAGCATCATAATGCGCAGAGTTTCCCCTGAAAAATGCATCAGGCCACCTGTAGCAAAGCTAATCCCCCACAGTCCGGGCAAAAGCAAAAGCCATATTCCAACGGGCCTGTCGAGTCGCATTAAATAGGCATAAGGGTGGAATTTGGCCGGTAAAATGCGCTCGATCCAAACAAGATGCTTGATATCTGTGAAATTTTCAGTATTCACTTCTTGTGTCATGAAGCAAGACTATAAACATCCCAGAGTTTTCCTCAATGCCGCATTGGAAAAAAATGCGGTTATTTCCCTTGATAAAAACCAGACACATTATTTCAGGACTGTTTTGCGTCGTAAGGAAGGTGATAATTTGCGCGTCTTTAACGGGAAGGACGGGGAATATCTTGCTGTGATAAAGGCGCTGGACAAAAAATCTATCGAGATAGAATTAAAGGAACAAATAAGAGAGCAACCCAAGAAAGTTCAGCGGCTTTCTCTTTATTTCTCGCCAATCAAGACGCCGCGATTATCAACCATGATTGAAAAAGCCGTTGAGCTTGGTGTAAGTGACTTATACCCTGTTCTGACACAACATACGGAAAAGCGGTATTTGAATATTGATCGCACCAAAAGCCAGATTATCGAAGCAGCCGAGCAATGTGAGCGACTCGATATTCCGGTTTTTCACGAATCACAGAAATTTAACGAATTTGTTAAAACGTTGGATAGGCTGGTTCTTGTCGCTCTGGAGCGCAAAAATGCGCCGCCTTTAAAGGATATCAGCGCAGGAAAAGGAGATCTGTCTTTTTTAATCGGTCCCGAAGGAGGTTTCACGGATGAAGAAATTCATACAATGGAAAAAAATAATTATATGGTGCCGATGAGCTTGGGCGAAAATATCTTGCGCTCGGAAACAGCTTCTGTAGC
This sequence comes from Alphaproteobacteria bacterium, assembly GCA_029880245.1. GTDB lineage: Bacteria > Pseudomonadota > Alphaproteobacteria > Micavibrionales > Micavibrionaceae > UBA1672. The sequence continues at coordinate 40,359 of JAOUOR010000002.1, read as the reverse complement.
CTGTTTGGCATGGGCCAGACTTTCATTTTGAAAAAAAAAGGTAAAAAACTAAAAAAAAATCATAAAACAGCACTGTTCAGACTTGCTTTTTCAGTGATATATTTCTATTTCTAGCGCCGTGCAATTATATGATACATTATAAAGAGCAATCGAAAATGAAAATACAGAACAGAATTTTGGCCATAATCTTTACGTGCTTTGGCTCCCTGATTATGTTTTCTCTTATCCCGGCATTGGCAAACGAGCCTGTGAATTGGGGGTTGACGTTCCAGCCTTCAGCCAGTTCCTCAGCCGAGCGCATTCACGAATTTCACAATATGCTACTTTATATAATCAGCGCTATTGTCGGTTTTGTTTTGTTACTGCTTTCTATTGTTATTTTACGTTTTAATAAAAAGGCAAATAAGACTCCGTCAAATGTTACTCATAATGTTTTGCTGGAAATTGTCTGGACAGTTATTCCAATCGTAATCCTGATCATTATTGCAGTGCCGTCTTTCAAAATTTTGTATCAAAACGATAAGATTGCCGAACCGGAAATGACTCTGAAAGTCACAGGATATCAGTGGTATTGGGGCTATGAATATCCGGATCAAGGCGGGATTAACTTCTTGTCTTATATGGTAAAAGATGAAGAAATCAAAGACGGTCAGAAAAGATTACTTTCCACTGATAATGTTGTGGTTCTGCCGATCGAAACCAATATTGCTCTATTGGTTACAGCTGCCGATGTGATCCATGCGTGGACAATACCGGCATTCGGCGTAAAAATTGATGCCGTTCCGTTCCGGACTAATGAGACATGGTTTCGAATCAATAAACCCGGTGTTTATTACGGGCAATGTTCAGAGATTTGCGGGAAGGACCATACCTATATGCCCATTGAAGTGCATGCTGTGACCAAGGAAGAATTTAGAGCTTGGGTTGCGCGCGCCAAGGTAGAATTTGCATCTCATGATTCAAGTGAAGATAAGACACTTGAATATGCACAATTAGGTAACAAGTAAGTTTAAGTTATTAGATTGATATATTAAGGAAGAAGAGAGATTTAACATGGGCGACCACGATCACAAACCTGGATTTTTTACACGCTGGTTTATGTCCACGAATCATAAGGATATCGGGACATTATATATCATCTTCGCGATTATAGCGGGTGTAATCGGAGGTTTATTCTCTTTTATTATGCGTTTGGAACTACAAGAACCCGGTGTTCAGTATATTCTGGATTCGGCTGGAAATCCGGACGGGAATTTGTGGAACGTATTTATTACGGCGCATGGTTTGATCATGGTGTTCTTCGTGGTTATGCCGGGCTTGATCGGTGGTTTTGGAAACTGGTTTGTACCATTGATGATTGGTGCGCCGGATATGGCTTTCCCAAGGCTGAATAACATTTCTTTTTGGCTGCTTGTCCCTTCATTCTTGCTATTGGTTTTATCGGCCTTAATCGGGGCAGAAGTCTTTGATTCGGATTACATGAAGCATATTGAAGAAAATGGCATACATCTCGGAGATTTCTTTGGACCTGGAGCGGGAACGGGCTGGACAGTCTATCCTCCATTATCCTCCACATTAGGTCATCCGGGTATGGCCGTGGATATGGCAATCTTTTCACTTCACTTGGCTGGTGCCAGCTCAATTCTGGGTGCGGCCAATTTCATAACAACCATCTTTAATATGCGTGCACCGGGCATGACTTTGCACAAAATGCCGCTTTTCGTTTGGTCGATTCTGGTCACAGCATTCCTGCTGGTTCTGGCTGTTCCTGTTTTGGGCGGCGCGATTACAATGCTTCTGACTGACCGGAATTTCGGCACCCACTTCTTCAACCCTGAAGGTGGTGGTGACCCAATATTGTTCCAGCATCTCTTCTGGTTCTTTGGGCATCCGGAAGTCTACATCATTATTTTGCCTGCTTTCGGCGTGATCTCACAGATTGTATCGACATTCTCTCAGCGCCCTGTATTCGGTTATCTGGGGATGGCCTATGCGATGGTCTCGATCGGTTTCGTTGGCTTTGTTGTTTGGGCGCACCACATGTACACAGTGGGTATGGATGTTGATACCCGCGCTTACTTTACTGCAGCCACGCTGATTATTGCCGTGCCGACAGGGGTAAAAATCTTCTCGTGGATTGCGACAATGTGGGGAGGTTCAATCCGTTTTGCGACACCAATGCTTTGGGCAATAGGCTTTATCTTTCTCTTTACACTTGGTGGTGTGACAGGCGTTGTTCTGGCAAATGGGTCTGTGTCTCCGTTATTCCACGACACATATTATGTTGTTGCCCACTTCCATTATACATTGTCTTTAGGTGCGGTTTTTGCGCTCTTTGCCGGATTCTATTACTGGTGCGGCAAGATGTTTGGACGCCAATATCCTGAATGGATGGGACAGATCCATTTCTGGATAACCTTTATCGGTGTAAATCTGATCTTCTTCCCGCAGCACTTCCTCGGCCTTCAAGGCATGCCACGTCGCTATATCGACTATCCCGACGCGTATGAGGGCTGGAATGCGGTTTCCTCTTATGGTGCCTATCTGACAGGGCTGGGGACACTCTGGTTTATTTTTGTGGTGCTATACACAATGACGCGTGGCAAGAAACCTTCCGGTAATTACTGGGACGTACCGCCACAAAGCTTTACGCTGGAATGGTCATTGCCTTCACCACCGCCGTTCCACCAATTCGATATTCAGCCTAAGGTGAAATAAACCTCAAGCGGCTTTGAAAAGACTTAATGCGGCTTCGGGGTGCTGCGAACGACTATAAAATAAGTCAGGCTTTAAAGTGTAGCATAAGGAATAGCGAATTACTCCGAGGCTATTCCAGCATTAAGCGACTTTCGCAGCCAAAGTGTTGAATATTTCTTTGTAAGATATTTGCGGCTTTTCTTCCGGTTTAGGTTCATCAGCAACTTTTATATTCATAAAATCAGGCTTATGAGCAAATATAGGAGGCGCCTCTTTCTTTTCTTCGTCTCTTAATAAAGGCGGCCCAAGACTTGACTTCCTGTTATCTTCTGCTCTTTCCGGTTCAGGTGGAACGGGCGGCGCTTGAGGCGCTACTACTTCAGAAGCTGGCATTTCTTCAACAGGGGACGCAGCAGGTATTTCCTCGGCAGGAGGGAACTCGCTCTGTGTTTGCCCTTCACTATCAGTATCAGGGCTTTGCATTCCGTCATTAGCATCACGCATATCAATCGGTTTAATATTTGCTAATTCATCCTCTATATTAACAGGGACCGGATTTGAAGGTTTGCTTTCTCCTTCCGCTTCCATAGTAGGAAGAGGTACAGCCGTGTCTTTTGGCTTGGACGCAAGAATTTCCTGTTCTGCGGCCCTAAGGATAGTGTCATCATCCAGAGTTTCCTGCGTATGATAATGCTTTTTTCCATCATCACTTTCTTTTTTCTTTGTTTCCACTGTCTTTAACGCCCCTGGTCGAACGCGTTCTATAATGTTTTCCGCGTACATATAGCGGCTCACCTCAACGCCGAAATGATCAATGACTTTACTGACATACTCCATTTCCAGAGAACCGGCTTTGACACTTTTTTCTCTAAGGTCTTCCATGATGTTCAAAATATCAAACCGGCGCTGCAAGGCTTCTTCTTCGAGTTGATCGCGATGTTCTATATCATCACACCCCTCATAATCATACCGGATCAAATCCTCACCAAAAAGATACTGCGCGATCTCTGGATAGATATCACCGAATTTGTTACGTGCGCTGGCATTGCCTTTGAGATAGAGCAGACTTAAATCTTTTTGCAACAAGTCCATATTTTGACTAAATGCAACTTTGCTCGTGTTGTGAAAGTCAGGGCTTTCATCTTCCATGTTTTGAACTTTTGCATCGTCTGACATAAGATTATCTATTCCTGATAAAGATTAGCAAATGCCATATTACCTGTATTTCACGGGATTTAAAAGACTTCTCGGGGATTAAAATTGAAATAGAGCTTTGCTAAAAAAGGCTGCCCTGTTCCTCAGGATCATTGGCCTGTACCTGTTTCTTTGTAGAAGACTTTTGTTGCAGATTACTTTCTTTCGAGCCTGTTATAGTCGCGCCAATAATTTTTTGCCCGTGAAACTGAAGGCTAACAGATTGATTGGCCTCTAAACTCTTGGCCTTTGTCACAGGTTTATAATTAGAATCACGCACCACAACATAACCGCGCTCAAGAATGTTTTCAAAAGAGAGAAGTTCAAGCATATGACCAAATTTTTCAGTTATTTCAAGCTTTTGATTAAGTGTACGTGTTGCCATAGGCTTCAACTCTTTGGCCCATCGATCAAAAGACATACGCTTTTCACGGACCAGACTATGGGGCGTTGGCACGTAAAGGCGGGCAACTTTTTTCTCATTATGCGTAATCAATCCTTTAAAAAGACTATCCAGTTTATGGGCGATATGATCAATATTTTGCATCCGCATCTCGAGCAGGCGTTCAGGCTGGCCAAGCTTTGCTGTTTGTGCCTCTAATTTATGCCTCTTTTCCGAAAGCATACGCGATAAGCCCGAAATAAGGCGCTGTTCATCTTCCGCCACCTGAGCCATTAAATTCATACGTACGGGAACAGCCATTTCTGCAGCCCCTGTAGGCGTAGGGGCGCGTAAATCGGCAGCATAGTCAATTAAAGTCGTGTCCGTTTCATGTCCGACGGCTGAAATAAGCGGAATAGAACAAGACGTTGCGGCGCGTACAACGATTTCCTCGTTAAATGCCATCAGATCCTCGAGCGAACCACCGCCGCGCGCAACAATCAGGACATCTGGCCTGTATGTGTCCGGCAAGGCGTCAAATCCTGCTATGGCTGCGGCAATTTCTTCTGCGGCGCCCTGACCTTGCACCTTAACAGGCCAGACCATCGCATGACGGGGAAAGCGGTCTCTCAGGCGATGTATAATATCCCGAATCACAGCCCCGGAAGGAGAAGTTACAATCCCGATTTTATTAGGCAAGAACGGAATAGACTGTTTTTTCTTTTGAGCAAATAAACCCTCAGCCGCCAGTTTTTTGCGCCGATCTTCCAGCATTTTGAGCAAGGCACCCTCTCCGGCAAGTTCCAGAGATTCGATGACAAGCTGATATTTTGATCCAAACGTTGTAATGCGACCAATGCAGATTACTTCCATACCTTCTTCGGGCCTTACGGATAATTTTGATAAATTTCCCTTCCAGCACACCGCATCAATCGTGGCCTTGTCTTCTTTGAGGTTCGTATAAAGATGCCCCGACGCAGGCAAGGAAATGCGCCCGATTTCACCGCGTACGCGTACGCGCCCATAAGCATTTTCCAATGTGCGCTTGACCGAGTTTGCAAGCTCGGTCACAGAAAATTCCGGGATATTATCAAATTGCAGATTTTCCTGATTCATAAGGGGATAATATAGAAGGCAAACGCGAAATTCTACTCCTGATATGATAGGGTTTTACCATGATAATGCCATTTGCGACGTATTTATATAAGGACGAGGAATCCTGCATCGGAGAGTTGCTGGATTCTTTAAGCTGGGACAAGGACTTAGCGCATGATGTACGTGTCTCCGCCATAGATCTGGTCAACAAGGCAAGAGACAGAAAAGGCGGAAAAAGCCAGCTTGAGTCGTTCTTACAGGAATTTTCCCTTGATACAGAAGAAGGGCTGGCCATGATGTGTCTGGCGGAAGCGCTTCTGAGGATACCTGATTCTAAAACAGCTAATCTCCTGATTCGCGATAAGATCAAGGCCGCTGAATGGCTGCATAAACATGGCGAAAAACCCAAAGACTTACTCACCCGTGCGGTCGGCTTAGGTCTGGCATTGACCCATAAAACGCTTGATAGTGCTTTTGCCAGACTTGGCGAGCCGATTATTCGCGAGGCTATGGTTCAGGCTATGCAGATTATGGGGCGGCAATTCGTTTTGGGTGCCAATATTGAAGGCGCCATTAAAAACGCAAACTCTTATGAGAAACAGGGGTATAGATTATCTTATGATATGCTTGGCGAGGGCGCGCGCGATGCCAAAACAGCGCAAGGTTATTTCGAGAGCTATGCCCATGCAATTCGCACTGTGGCAGAACGTACAAAAGAAGGCACAGGTGTCTCGGTTAAGCTCTCTGCTCTGCATCCACGATACACGTACACCCAGAAAGATAATTGCGCTCCAGTATTGGTTGAAAAATTAACCGAATTGGCGGTAATGGCTGCTCATCATAATATTCCAATGACTATTGATGCCGAGGAAGTGGCGCGTCTTGATCTGTCTATCGAGATATTTAAAAGGGTTTTCGCGTCCAAAAAACTCAAAAACTACGAAGGACTTGGATTAGCCGTGCAGGCCTATCAAAAACGAGGACTTGCCGTGCTTGATTATCTTGCCGGACTTTCTCTGGCTCACAAAAAGAAGATTCCGCTGCGATTGGTGAAGGGGGCCTATTGGGATAGCGAGATCAAAGTAGCGCAAATGAATGCCGCGCCGGATTACCCTGTTTACACGCGCAAATCTAATACGGATTTATCCTATTTGGCGTGTACGCAAAAAATTTTGGGCCATAAGGACGCTTTCTATCCGATGTTTGCAACCCATAATGCGCACACAATCGCTGCTATTCTTAAAATGGCCAATAAGACAGCCAATAACTTTGAATTCCAACGTCTGCACGGGATGGGCGAGGGGGTGTACGCGTCTATAGTGCAGGATTACAAGGTCAGTATCTATGCACCCGTAGGCCCACACAAGGATTTGCTGCCCTATCTGGTGCGAAGATTATTGGAAAATGGTGCAAACTCCTCTTTTGTTAATAAAATGTTGGACTCTTCCGTGCCCCCTGAGTCTCTCATAACAGACCCCGTTGAGGAAGCCCGCGGAATCAGTCCGAAGCATAATAATCTTATCCCTTTGCCGAGAGATATTTTCGGCAGTCAGAGGCAAAATTCAAAGGGGCTGGATTTGAATGCACCCAGTGAATCACAAAAAACGATTGATTTTATCGCTAATTATCAGATCTCGGCGTCATCAGAGTCGCTTATAAACGGCCGTAGCGTGCCCAAGATCGAGGAGGGTGACGCAGAGATAGAAAAGGCTTTCAAAAGTGCCTCAGAGGGCTTTAAGTCGTGGAATAAGACAGACGTACAGGATAGGGCGCAAGCCCTTTTGAAATTTGCACAGACCCTAGAGGATAGTCGCGATGAATTTATGGCAATACTGGCTTATGAGGGCGGAAAGACTTTACCCGATGCACGCGATGAAGTCAGGGAAGCTGTTGATTTTTGCCGTTACTATGCGGCGCAAGGGCTGGAAGTTTATAATTCGCAGGGCCATAAAATGCAGGGCTATACAGGGGAGAGTAACCATTTGCTCCATGAAGGGCGCGGGGTCTTCGTGTGCATTAGCCCGTGGAACTTCCCGCTTGCCATTTTCACAGGGCAGATTGCGGCGGCTTTGGTGGCGGGCAATGCCGTGATGGCCAAGCCGGCTTCTCAAACCCGAAAAATAGCCAGACGTACAGTCGAACTTATGCATCAAAGCGGTATTCCAAAGGATGTTTTGCACCTTTTTAATGTAGGAGGGACAATCGGCAACGAAATTGTATCTCATCCACAAGTGGCAGGCGTAGCCTTTACAGGTTCAACTGCAACGGCAAAGCATATCCAGAAAACTTTGGCTGATCATAATGAGGCCATAATCCCCCTGATTGCCGAAACGGGCGGACAAAATGCCATGATCGTTGATTCTTCGGCCCTGCCGGAGCAAGTGCTCGATGATGTACTCCTCAGCGCATTTGGCTCGGCAGGCCAGCGTTGCTCGGCGCTTCGCGTGCTGTACGTACAAGATGAAATTGCCGATAATCTTATGGATTTGATCAAAAATGCGATGGCGGAGCTGAATATCACAGAGCCTTGGAGGTTAAGCGCTGATATTGGTCATATTATTGACCAAAACGCAAAATCAGTACTCGAAGCCCACGAAGAGCATCTGGAAAAGAATTATAAATTTATAGCCAAAGCCAAAATCAATGAAGACGTGAGGGATAAATCCCTGTATTTTGCACCCATAGCTTATGAAATTCCCTCACTCTCGGTATTGAAAGAGGAAATCTTTGGACCCGTTCTTCATATCATTAGATATAAGGGCGAAGATCTGGAAAATATTATCGAAGAAATCAATAATTCTGAATATGGCCTGACTTGCGGCATCCATAGCCGGATTCAAACGACTCAAGATAGGGTTGCAAAGGGAGTACGTGCCGGGAATATCTATGTGAATCGTTCTATGATTGGGGCTGTTGTCGGAGTGCAGCCCTTTGGCGGGATGGGGCTATCCGGTACAGGTCCAAAAGCAGGGGGGCCGGATTATATTAAGGCCTTTGGTGTGGAAAAAAATATCAGCATCAATACTACGGCTATGGGCGGAAATACATCATTGATTATGCTAAGGGATGATTAGGCGTTGATTTTTAGGTGTTTATAGGGTTTAGTACGCACGTACGGACAAAATTTAGGGAGCTAAAACCGATGAAAATTCTACTGGTTGGATCAGGTGGTCGTGAGCATGCGCTGGCTTGGCGCCTGAAAAAATCTCAAAGTTGCCAGAAGCTTTACTGTGCCCCGGGTAATGCAGGCATAGCCGAGCAGGCGGAATGTGTTGATATTCAAGTCAGTGAAATTGACAAAATCGTGGAATTTGCCAGAGACAAGATCATTGATCTCGTTGTGGTTGGTCCTGAAAATCCGCTAGTCGATGGGCTTGCCGATAAGCTCAGGGCTGAAAACATTCCGGTTTTCGGGCCAAGCAAAGCCGCCGCACAGCTTGAAGGATCCAAGGGCTTTATGAAGGACTTAGTTAAGAAGTACAACATTCCGACCGCTGCTTATGGGCGCTTTACCGATCTGGAAGAAGCCAAAGCCTTTATTCATGTCACCGGCGCGCCGATTGTTGTGAAAACAGATGGGCTAGCCGCTGGAAAAGGCGTAATTATCTGTAACACCAAACAGCAAGCCGAAGCCGCCGCCGAAGAAATGTTGAGCGGAGCGGCCTTTGGTGATGCAGGAACAGAAATAGTGATCGAAGAGTTTCTCGAGGGGGAAGAGCTTAGCTATTTTGCGCTGGCTGACGGGAAAACCATATTGCCGCTGACCAGCGCGCAGGACCACAAACGCGTAGGTGATGGCGATACAGGACCTAATACGGGGGGGATGGGCGCGTACTCGCCGGCCCATATCATGACAGAAGAGCTGGAACAGGAAATTCTGGATAAAATCATCCAGCCAACCATAGACGGTATGAAGGCAGAAGGCTGCCCCTTCACAGGAGTCCTGTTTGCCGGAATCATGGTGTGCAAGGGTAAACCGATATTACTGGAGCATAATGTACGTTTCGGTGATCCCGAATGCCAGACCCTGATGATGCGTATGGATTGTGATTTGGCCCATATCTTGATGATGGCTGCGCAAGGGAAACTCAAAGACGTACAGGGTCATGTGAATTGGAGTGATGATCCGGCGCTTTGTGTGGTGATGGCCGCGAAGGGCTATCCGGGGGATTATGAGAAGAATACGCTTATACAAGATATTGATAAAGCGAATGAAATTGAAGGAGTGTACGTGTTTCATGCAGGCACGAAAGCGGGAGAAGACGGCAAAATCTTGAGTAATGGCGGGCGCGTACTCGGCGTCACAGCTATGGGTGAGAGTATCGCTCAGGCACAAGAACGTGCGTACAAGGCCGTGGATCTCATCAACTGGCCAGAGGGTTTCTGCCGCCGCGATATAGCATGGCGCGCCCTCAAAGCCAAGGACGAAGCAGCTTGATTTAAAAACCACCAAGTCACAAAGACACCAAAAAAATATTTGGATAGTTTTATCAACTTGCCACTAAAAAAGAAACCTTGGTGTTCTTCGTGTCTTCGTGGTGAAAAAAAGTAAAGATGTCATCCCGAGCAAAGTCGAGGGATCTTGTAAGATTCCTCCACTCCCTTTGGTCGGTCGGAATGACATAAAAGAAAAAACTAAACCGGTTCTTTTGGTCTCTTCTTACCCTTGCCGGACTCCTTGTCTTTCTTGGCTTTTGCGGCTGTACGTGCCTTTTTCTCGTCCTTGAAAGAAAAGGTAAATTCATCCAACTCCTCGTCATAATCAACCACAGCCAGACCACCTTTTTCTAGGCTTCCGAACAGGATTTCCTCGGCTAAAGGACGCTTGATTTTTTCCTGAATAATGCGAGCCAAGGGCCGCGCCCCCATCGTTATATCATACCCTTTAACGGCAAGCTCTTTACGGGCTTTATTGCTAAGATCAATCGTAACATTTTTATCCGAAAGCTGCGCTTCCAATTGCATGATAAATTTATCAACGACGCGCTCGACTGTCTTGGGAGTCAGGTTTTTAAATGGAACTACGGCATCCAGACGGTTTCTGAATTCCGGCGTGAAGGTCTTTGTGATCGCCTCATTATCGGCATAATCCATAAAACCGACCTCGCGGCCAAAGCCAATCGGCGTTTTAGCCATATCCGAAGCCCCGGCATTGGTCGTCATAATCAATATAACATTGCGAAAATCAATGGTTTTGCCGTTATTATCGGTTAGCTTCCCGTAATCCATAACCTGCAAGAGGATATTAAACAAATCAGGATGAGCTTTTTCGATCTCGTCCAAGAGAAGGACACAATGCGGATGCTGGTCGACTTTATCGGTCATCAGGCCGCCCTGCTCAAAGCCTACATAGCCCGGCGGTGTACCGATCAGGCGCGAAACGCTGTGGCGCTCCATATATTCGGACATATCAAAACGGATCAGCTCCGTGCCCATAGATTTCGAGAGCTGGCGGGCAACTTCGGTTTTCCCGACACCTGTGGGTCCGGAGAATAAATAACAGCCAATCGGCTTTTCTTCTTCACGAAGCCCTGCCCGTGCCATTTTGATAGAATCGCATAGCACATCAATAGCTTTATCCTGATCATAAACAAGAGTTTTGAGATCACGCTCAAGGTTTTTAAGGGCTTCGCGGTCATTTTTGCTAATCGTAGCAGAAGGAATGCGTGCGATTGCAGCGATGACATCTTCAATGTCTTTTTGTCCAATTGTTTTGCGGCGTTTATCCTCAGGCACCAGCATTTGAGCCGCGCCGACTTCGTCAATAATGTCGATGGCTTTATCCGGTAATTTACGCTCGCCAATGTACTTTGCCGAAAGCTCAACAGCGGTTTTCAGAGCAGCCCTGGTATATTTTACCTTGTGGTGCTCCTCGTAATAGGGCCGGAGACCTTCTAAAATCTTTACCGTATCTTCAACGCTTGGCTCATACACATCTATTTTCTGAAAACGACGTACAAGGGCACGGTCTTTTTCAAAATGATTGCGGTATTCCTTATATGTGGTCGAACCAATACATTTCAGATCACCGCTTGATAAAGCAGGTTTGAGCAGGTTAGAGGCATCCATAGCCCCGCCGCTTGTCGCGCCGGCACCTATAATTGTATGAATTTCATCAATGAACAAAACTGCACCGTTAATGTTTTCCAATTCTTGCAGGACGTTTTTCAGACGCTCCTCAAAATCGCCTCGATAACGCGTACCTGCCAGCAAAGCACCCATATCAAGGGAATAGATAGTGGCATCATGCAAAACTTCGGGCACATCTTTTTCAATTATGCGCTTGGCCAGTCCTTCCGCAATCGCAGTTTTACCAACACCCGGATCACCAACATAAAGCGGATTATTCTTTGATCTTCGGCATAAAATCTGGATTGTACGTTCAACCTCTTTTTCGCGCCCTATGAGCGGATCGATTTTTCCCTTATCCGCTTTTTCATTAAGGTTAATGCAATAAGCATCCAGAGCTTCTTTGCCGACGCGTACGTCTTGCGTTTCTTCTACACCGCTTGGTGTTTTATCCGGCGCTGATTTATCGGCGACTTTGGCGATGCCGTGAGAAATATAATTCACAGCATCAAACCGTGTCATATCACGTTCTTGCAAATAAAATACCGCTGTGCTTTCTCGCTCTGAAAATAATGCCACAAGAACATTTGCACCAGTGACTTCTTCTCGTCCCGAGGACTGTACGTGTATGGCCGCACGTTGGAGTACGCGTTGGAAAGCATTGGTTGGCTTGGAATCTCCAATATTATTATTGGTGATATCACCAAGTTCATTATCGATATATCCAAGCAAAACCGTGCTCAGTTCATCAAGGTCAATTCCGCAAGCACGCAAAACCGCCATTGCATCCTGATCACTAAGCAAAGCCAGCAAAAGATGCTCAAGCGTGGCAAACTCATGGTGCTTTTCATTGGCAATCGCCAAAGCACGGTGTAATGTTTGTTCCAGATTCCGTGAAAGCATGGGATATTCTCTCTTCCTTTATTATCGAATATCAATATTACGTCATATAGTATAATTGTAACACAATTTTCTATAGCTTACTATGACGCTCTAACGATTAAGATTACCCTAATATTCGTGGAGAATTCGTATGAGGTTACCCCTGTACTAAAGGCGGAGATGATTTATAAGGATGCCCGCTTGGTAAAATGCTGGTCATGCCATATTTATGGGCAAGGTACCCTTCTATTTTCTCCCGGCGCTTGCCGTAAAATGCGCCGAGCCCCGTGAGAACTTCAGAAAGATCACCATCATAGTGAAAGCCGCCTAAAACGGCATATTGTCCTATAGAAAAATTGGAGGCAATCCCGTTGCGGGTTACCGATCCGGATGTTTCTGCGCCTCCATTCAGCGAAATATATTGCGTTGTTATCCCTGTGCCTTCCACGCGCGCGGCCTGAATAATATAGGAGCCGGAAACAGGAGACGGGTGCAATAAATTCGTATCTCCAAAATCCACACCCTGATTAAACATATAGGCACGGTTTTTTGATACGCCCGATCCTTGGTTTCCAGCAATAATTTGCGTAGCCTGATTGGTGGTATCGGGGTTATGAAAGGCAACCATCCACATTGGAGACAGGCTATAGAGGGCACCGGAATATTGAAGGCCGTCATTACTGCCGTCAAAGCGCACAGCATCGGGCATGCCGGACACAAAGGCAGGAGGATTTGTAAATTCCGTGACATTTATAGCATTACCGGATTTATCACTCCATGTATTAACAATGCCGCTATTATCGACAATAGTCTCGTCGCTATGCCATGTTGCAAGGGTGTAAACAAATTCGGGCGTAAACAGAGCTAACGGATTACTGGCAGCTCTGGCCATAATCGTACCCATCTCGTTTAATCCTGCCTGATTATAGTGAAGATTATCGGTCATCTTACTTTCTTCAGGGAAGTATTTTGCATCTGCAAAAACCACATAAGCGTAGGATATATTTGCGGCTGCTGAAAGCTGGGCATTGCCTATATCACTATGTTCGGTATCTAGTAGGCCATCATTTTGCCGTCCAATTTCCGAGATAAAGAAATAATTGATGCCAAGATCTGTCTTATAATTTGCTATCAGCGTTTCCAACTCGGTCTGATAGAGTGCTGCCGTGATTGTTGTGCCATTTATATTGACTGCATCAGTCTCGCCTTGCGCCCAAAGAACATTGATTGAGCTTATGTCGGGAGTGAAAATATTCGCTAAATCAGATAATGCATTATTAGCAGCCGTAACACTGGCCCCATATAATGTTCCTGTGGTTGACCAGTTCGGCGATCCTGTTGCCGCCAGAAGTCCTGCCCCACCAGTGGCCTGTTCGATAAATACGGCGCTACGGCCTGTTCGCGCGAACCATTCATTGGCAAAGGCGGGCCATGCACTGCCTGTGATCGCCCCGCCTACCGGATCAGCCAAAGCTGTAATATTTCCTGCACCGTCAGCCAAATATCCCGCACCTTTTGTCACAGCAGGCGCAGAAGCGCTAGCCCCGCGGCCTTCCGCGTTAGACTGTCCGGCAATCAGGAAGAAATCGTAAGCTTTAGGCAAACCGGTCCATTTATCCATCAAAATATTTTGAATGGTCTTGGTTTCACTTAAACTGTTAAAACGGTTAAAGACAAGAATTTCACCGATCAGTCCGGTAAAGTTTTGTTCCTCTCCGATATTTCTACGCAAGGCCCCGATTGTAAACTGATTCAAAGAAACCAGACCGACATCACTGGCCGCACTATCAATAACCTTCAGCCCGTCCAGCCATATAGTTACGGCCAGTCCGGTGTGTAAAATAGAAACTGTATGATTTTCCAGATCAGCCGCTGCAATTGTCGTAATACTCTGTAAGCCGCTATCATCGCGCTTGGTAAAGGTGAAATTGCCACCAGATATCCCGAACCAGAAAAGTGGATTCGCACCTGAGCTAACACCAAAGCCTGCTATGACCTGTGTTCCGGCCGTAGAGTTTGCCTTAAACGTTAAATGCATGGAAAAAGGCTTGTCATTACCATTTGGATAAGTCGACAGAGAATCACTTGTTAAAAATGTTGTGCCGTCAAAGCTCAGGGCATTTTGACCGTTCATAGTGGCGGCATTCGTAAGCGGTCGATCAGCACTAATGGAGGTTGCATGAAACCCGTTAGAGGACAAGTCATTAATCTGCGAAACAAGATTACTGCTCTGGGTGATTGTGCTGCCATCGGCCGGATTGATCCAGAAAACAAGATCGGCCAGTGAGGCAAATGAAAAAGGTGACGGGGCTGAACTCACAGAGTTCATTCCACGGCCAAGACGTATAAGCATGATATATCTCCTGAAAAAATAAAAAAGCCACTCTCATGGGGGGCAGAGAGTGGCTGTTAGACGGAATTCCGGTGTTTGTGGTAAAAACCCTATCCAAGATTTTTTAAAATGTCAAGGAATTTTTTCCTATAAATATATTTCATGCTGAAAAATGATCTAATTTTTGATTGAAACACGGATAAGTTTTGATGTAATTGCATATCCGTAGTAATTTGATTTTAGTTTCGGACTTCGTTGCTTCGCTTCTTACGAATTTTTATACACTGCGGCGCGCGCGCCTTGTCCGGAAACTATCTCAAATGACTATATGTGCCGTTGTAGCTCAGGGGTAGAGCAACGCATTCGTAATGCGTGGGTCGGAGGTTCAAATCCTCTCAACGGCACCACTTGGCTGACGTCATTCCTGCGAAAGCAGGAATCTTGTTCTCGTAAGCTCCGGATCAAATCCAGATCCGCAATTTTCTAGACAATTTTTATAATTTCGCTTTCGCTGAATATCGGGCCGATGGATAGAGACAATTTATCATACAGTTCTTGAGGAACACTGATATCGGCAAGGTAAAGCTCCCCGATATAGGCCGCGCATTTTCCCTCATATAATCCTGTTTTCGGTAAGGCCAGAGTTAGGGTTGCGGCGGCTTTAATGGCCGGATCAAAAACCCTGCCATCACCAGAATTTATGCCCGATGGGTTATCAACGGCCAAAATAGGTGTGTTTGTTTCATTGGCGTAAGAGATCAATTCTCCGGTTAAGCCATAAGGCGCACCTTTAAGACTAAACCCGATCAGGCCGTCTATAATCAGATCAAAATTCTGTTTTTTTAAATCCCCGATATCGGCAGATGAGTCCGTGCCGTTAATGTTCATAGCCTGCATGGATTTGAGTTGGTGCTCGGCAAGACCTGAAAGCTCTTCCGGTGATTTACTCAGAGCTATGCACATATCCGCGCCCCAATTCAAAAGCATTCTTGCCGCCACCAGTGCATCCCCTCCATTACCGCCATTTCCGGAAAGTGCCAGAATTTTCTTGCCTCGGGGATCACCGTTTAAAAACCGCAGCCGTGCAAGCTGCGCGATTGCCCGCCCCGCATTTTCCATCATCTGCATTGGCAGGATGTTGAACTCCTCTGCCATCATCCGGTCAATTTCGATCATCTGATCCGTATCAATATGCGGGACATCATTGCGGGAGAGAGTTGGGAGCATTTATAACGTTCTATTTTAGCGTTGATTTGGATTTTCAACAATATTAATCATTTACTCTTTTTCCTTTCCAAGAACCGCATACAGCAAATCAAAATTCTCGTCACTGGTTTTTTTTGAAATCGTCCTGTAGAGATAGGACGCTTTTCCATAAGATAAAAGTTGGTTGTTGTCTGTAATCATCTCTCCATATGCTGCGTATTTTGCAAGGTTTTCTGGTCCCATAAGAACGGCGTTTTGTACTTCACTCTCACTCATATCGCGTGTGATGTTGCGCTTAAATCCTGGGAATCTTTTTGTTAAATCTGTCTTTTTGTTTTTTGATCCGATCAATATCCCGGTTGTCGAGGGTGGATCTATCCAAAGCATAGTATTGGGAAAGATATCCATAAATGTTCTGGTAATTGAAGCGCTGTAATGTGATGTAACCAGATGGAAAGGCATCCACTGGGCAATTACGCCGTCAGCATCAAGTTTATTATGTGCTAGCTCGTAAAACTCTCTTGAATATAGTGAGTTTACACCTGCGAAAGTAGGTGGCATGGGTTCTAGTGTAATTACGTCATAAGTCTTGTCCGTACGTCTCATATAGGCACGCCCATCCATGACAATAGTGTTGACTTTTGGATCTTCGAGCACATTCTCATTGGCTGAAAAGTGATGGGCCAAACGGAAAACATTTTTATTGATATCAACAATATCTAGATGAGCCGGATTCTCTTTGCGGACACCATTGGCTGTCTGGCCTGTACCGAAGCAAATTACCAGTGCATTTTTTGGGTTCGGGTGTATAATCATGGGCAAATGCCCCATCCATGAAAGGTAATGTTCTCCGACCAAGTCCTTACCTTTTTCTGCCTGACCTGTGGCGATAAAGCCGTCAATAAACAAAAAGCGCTGGTTATGCCCGTATTGGACAACAGATAATGTGGCTTCGGGGCCTTCAAAAACCTCGACAATATCGGAAGGTTTGATATCTGTATAAGACGCTGTACCTTGTACGCGTGTACGTCCAACACCAGATTCGAAGATCACAGCCAAAACTAAAGATGCTAAAGCGGCAAGAGCAAAAACAGCTCTCTTTTTGGCAGAAACCAGAAAAATGCCACCTAGAACGATGATAATTCCTGCCAACCATGAAGTCCGAGCAAAGCCGATATTGGGTAAGAGAATCCATCCGGCAATAAGCGCACCTAAAATCGAGGCAAAAGCATTCATGCTATATAGCTTACCCCATTTTGAAGTGTCATTCTGATCATCCAGAATCCACGGTAGAGCAGCACCGAGGAGAGTGACAGGTATACCAATGACAAGGAGAGTCTTGCCAAACCACTGTATAAAGAGAATAAAGGGAGTTTGTGTGTAAGAATACATGAACAAATCAAAACGCTCTATAATCGGAGTGGCAAGCAAAATAACGATACCGGAAATGCAAACTAGATGTCCAAGCTTTATACCGATTTTTTTTAAATCCGGGGCAAGTTGTGCACCTAATCCTAAGGCCAGAAGCACACAGGAAAGCATAATAGCGAAAGCCTCTGTTGTGCTTTTAAACGCGGCAGTGAAGGAACGAAACCATGAAACTTCAAGCAAAAATATGGTAAAGCCTGTGATAAAGACCAGAAAAAATGCGGCTTCTAAGGATAAGTGCGGTGTATCTGTGCTGGTTTTTGTCGGCTTTTCGTTTAAAGCGGTAGGTGTTTGTACGGTTTCTGGGGAACTACTATACCATGCGAGTATCCCCACGATAAAGTTTATTACAGCAATTGTCCCAATAGCACCTTTAATCGTCAGGGCCGGAATAAAGAAAAAGGCCGCAAGAAGGACGCCTGCTGCTGCGCCCAGAGTGTTGAGCCCGTATAATGTAGCAATAGAGGTTCGGAATTGTTTGGCTATCAAGCCTAGAACGGGAAGAGTTGCTCCCATACAGAATGTCGGCACACTCAAAGCGGCAACAATACCAAAGACATGGACGAAAAACGCGTTGTCAGGGGCTAAGGAATAAGCCCAGCTATCGAGATGCTCGATAGACTTGAAAATAAAGCTTATACTCAGACCGGATAGCCCGATAATAATTTCTAACCCTGCATAGATTCGTAAAGGGTGCATCGGATTCTTGTTCTTGAGTATTGCTCCCATTAAAAGCGATCCAAGACACAGGCCACCCATTGTTGCGGCCAATGTGACGGCGGTACCCCATGCAGAAACGCCCAATGACAGAGAAGACTTAATTTGCCATATGGTTTCCCAAGAAAGTGCGGCCAATCCCGAAACGAGAACAAGGATTTTAATTTTCAAAGCTTGACTCATTAGGATTCACTATCCATCCTGGTCACAAGACTTGCTGCCGCAGCAGGGCGCATAGTCGGGAAAGCAATCACATCACGGATATTGTGGGAATCGGTCAGCAGCATCACGAGGCGATCAAGTCCGATCCCAAGGCCGCCTGTTGGCGGCATCCCGAATTCAAGGGTCTCGATAAAGTCCTCATCAAAATGATGGGCCTCATCATCGCCGGCATCTTTTTGCTCGGCCTGTGCCTTAAAGCGTCTGTATTGATCGAACGGGTCATTAAGCTCGCTAAAGGCATTGGCGATTTCCCAGCCATTGACGAAGCTCTCGAATCGCTCGGTCAGTAAGGGGTTGTCCTTCTTGGCTTTAGCCAAAGGAGATATATCCATCGGTAAATCCGTAACATGTATAGGCTGTACCAGCGTATCTTCGACTTTCTCATCAAAGGCTATTTCCACCACTTGTCCCCAATTCGAACCATCGGGCACATCAAGACCAATCTCGCGCCCCTTTTTGATGGCGTCTTCCGGATCAGTGACCTTAAGGAAATCAATGCCTGTTTTCTCTTTCACAAGCTCGGTCATGGATTTACGCGGCCAGTTTCCACCAAAATCAATTTCTTTTTCTTTATAGGTGACTTTGGTTGAGCCATCATGCACGGCCCGTACGGCTTCCTGTACGGTTTTTTCAACCAGATCCATCATATCCTCGTAATTCGCATGGGCTTGATATGCCTCGATCGAGGTGAATTCAGGATTATGTTTGGGCGATAGCCCTTCATTACGAAAGCAGCGTCCTATTTCAAAGATTTTATCCGAAATGCCGCCAACAATGAGGCGCTTCAGGTAAAGCTCGGGCGCAATGCGCAAATAAAGCTGTTGGTCCAGTGCAAGATGATGAGTGACAAAAGGCTTGGCAACGGCGCCGCCTGGAATGGGATGCATCATCGGGGTCTCAACTTCCAGAAATCCTTCATTCAGCATAGTTTGACGGATCGCCGTGATAATTTTACTGCGCTTGATGAAAACATCCTTGCTAATTTCATTATCTGTTAAATCAATATGGCGCTTGCGGTAGCGAAGCTCGATATCGGTCATGCCGTGATGCTTCTCCGGCAAAGGCTGGAGGGATTTGCTCAAAAGCTGTATATGCTCGGAATTGATCGTAAGTTCGTTTCGCGGTGTGCGACGCACTTTTCCGGTAACTGTAATAATATCACCCAGATCATACAATTTTAAAGTGTCCATATATTTAGGGGCAAGGCTTTGTTTGTGACTGAAAATCTGGATTTTGCCCGTGTGATCTTGTAAATCGATGAACATGCCGCTATTGCGCACAGACATAATGCGTCCCGCCACCGTGACTTCGTCCCCTGTCTCTACACCGGCTTCAATATCGGCGTATTTTTTCTGTAAATCACCTGCGTGATGCGTGACTTCGACCTTATTGGCATAAGGTTCAACACCTATATCTCTCCAGCCGTCCAGATTGGCAAGACGCGATTTATATATTTCTGCAATTTCTGTCATAATTTTATGTCTTTAATTATTGTGTTTCATTTTCTGGCCTGTGCGGTCCAGAAGACGAATAGCATATGACAGTGGGGGCTGCAATAAGCATAACGATGTTAGGCATAAACTTTGAAAACTTGTGGAAGTATGGCTTTTGGCTTATTCGTAGTTTTTTTGCTTTATAAGAGCATAAGAGACGAATTTTTCAGAAATATTATCCGATAGCTCACCGAGTTTACGGGCATTTTCTACGCATGTTTCAATCAATTTTCTGGCTTCTAAAAGCGGTGTATCAGGCTCCAGATCTACATATTCAGGAATAGTCTTGATGCGGGCATAATAATGGACCAGATCACTGGCTAGTTGTTCTCCAACAATTTCGAGGCGATGTGTGTTGCCGTCAAAAACAGAGCGGGACAAGGAGGGTTGTTTTTGTATGATATCACCGGATTCTTGGTATTTGGGTTTTTGACCGGAATTAGTAAAGTCTTTGAAAGTTTCTTCATAAACCATAAGATAGGCTTCAATTTTTTCCTTATTTTCACGAATTTCTGCATCCAGAATTGTCGCGATAATAATTTTTTCTTGTTCTTTAAGCTTTCTTTCTTTGGCGGCCAGATCAAAGCTTTTATGCTGTAGATCGACAATTTTGCTTAAACCGCGCATCAGAACGAAGCTGATAAAAACAAGAGCCGTGATAGCTGTACAAAGTAAAAGAAAAGTCCCGAGCACAAAATTTTTACTTTGGTAATGTTTTTGAGCCTGAGAATCGATATTAGGTGATGTAACAGGCTCGATCTCCTTGAGTTGCTCAAGCTCTACTTCATAAGCGCTCTTTATTTCGCTAGATCCACCCTCTATTTGGGCAGATACAAGGCTTACTGAAAAAAGCATAATCGATAGACAAAGAATAAGTTGTGTCAATACTGTTTTCATAGATAATGATGTCTCGTTCAGGTCACAGAAATGTTTTGAAAACTATTTTTTACGCAAAAAATTAACGGAAGCTCCCGTGCTTTACCCCATAATCTGGTATAATACAGTTTTTTTCAAAAAGAAATGTTAATGAAAATCATAAAAAGACAAAAAAACATATTTTTTTCTATATACAATAAAATAATCATAATATGATAGCAATATGCGCGTTGATTACAAAGAATTGATGGAAAGATTGGGGGTAGGATATGATTTATCTGCTTATGAAACCCGTCCCTGGTTTTTGTATGATGATGAAAAAGGCATTTCCTGTAGTGCAGAGGTGCGTGCCGGTCCCGGGCTTGAAGATGTCGAGGCGGAAATCCAGTTTCTTTATGATGAAGATTCGGATGAAAGTGAGGATGAAGACTCAGGCTCAATCGGTGGAGGGTCACAGCAAATATTTCTATTACGTGCAAAACCATCCAAAGACGGCGTATGGTCACCGTGTTACCTTACTGTTAAGGGGGAGAGCTACGTTAATGAAATCTATGATTGGGAAGGCAAGGGCTGTGAGTTTTTTCGTGCCTGCATTGAGGATATACAGATGAGTGTACTTCCGGATATTGAGGATTTGATCGACACGGAATTACAAGATGACAGACGTGGCGGCGGCAAAAAAGGCAAAGTGGGCAAGAAAAAACCAAGCATTAATCCAAATGCTCTTATGGGTATGAAAAGATAAAACAAAAAGTCTCTTTATAAATCATACATATCTGAAAAAATATGAGACAGTTATATAAGAACTTGTTGCTTTAAGCTTCTGTTTTGTATATTAAATATAGAATAATACCTTCCAATAGAGTTTCTTGTGTAATTTCAGATCGATATAGTTCTTCCGGCTTTATCGACTCTGTATGTGCCTATCAGTGTTTTTTGTCCGTGCTAACTATGAAAAACAGGTTTTAGAACTATGAACTTTAAAAATATAAAGCTCTCAAAAAAATTACCGATATTATTCATAGGGCTATCAGTGTTATCAGCAGCAGTCATAGGATTTATAACGATACAAAAGGCTTCGAATAATTCTTTGGTGCGAGAGGCAGAAAAACTTGAGGCAATAGCAGAGGCGCGGTCTAGGCAACTCCACGTATATCTAAGGTCGATTGAGGAAGATTTGTCAGTAATGGCTGAAAATCATTATGTACGCCAGGCCTTATACGATTTCAAAGAAGGTTGGGATGATTTGGCTGTTAGGCAAGAGGCCAGACTTAAGGAACTATATATCGAAAACAATCCGCATTCCATAGGTAGTAAAGAAAAGCTTGATTACGCGCCTGACGGATCCCTATACAGCCAAGTCCACGCAGAACACCACCCATGGTTCCGTCACCTGATGATGGCGCATGATTACTATGATGTCTTTCTGATCGATAGGGACGGAAACGTAGTTTACACAGTGTTCAAGGAGTTGGATTACGCCGCAAACATGCTTGATGGGGAATATGACAATACAGATCTGGCCAAAGCATTCAAAGCAGCCCGGACAAAAGCGCAATCAAAAGATAAACAGACATTTTTTGATTTTAGACCTTATTCACCATCTAACGGTGCTCCTGCAGCGTTTATCTCCCAGCCAATACTTAATGAGGCAGGAGACTTTGCCGGAGCTCTCATATTCCAGATGCCCATTGGCCGGATTGACGGTATTATGGAGATTAAAAACGAGTCCGGTAAAGCTCATCATGGCATGGGCAATACCGGCAAAACTTATATTGTCGGTGAAGACGGGCTAATGCGGAACAATCTAAGTGCTGAGAGAAACGGTCTTGGCAAAGATGAAGAGACTATTCTGGCTGAAAAATTTAAAACTGATAACGAAGCAGTAAAGATTGGCTTGTCTGGAAAAAGGGGCACGATTGATGGTGCTGATTACGAGGGTATCCAAGTTCTTTCTGCCTATGTACCTTTTGATTTTATGGGAACGCACTGGGTCATCCTTGCCGAAAAAGATTATTCTGAAATTATGGCGCCCATTAAAAATATGAAAATGATGGCTTTAATATCTGTTTTTTTGGGATCAATCATAATTGCCTTGATTGGAGTATTTATCTCGCGAAGTATCTCAAGCCCAATTTTGGAAATGACCAATGTTATGGCTAAAATTGCAAATGGCGATTACGATGCTGTTGTTCCGGGTATTGGTCGAGGTGATGAAATCGGAGAGATGGCGTCCGCCGTCGAGATATTTAAACAAAATGGTAAGGAAACAGAGCGCCTGAAAGCCGAGCAAGAAGCTTCGGAAAAACGCGTGCAGGAAGAGCGTAAGCAGACCATGAGGGATATTGCCAAGCAATTCGATGAACAAATTGGCGGCACGATTCGTAGTCTTGCTGTTGCCTCTGAAAGTCTGCAGGGAGCTTCTGCTACGCTTCAGACTACAGCGCAGAATGCAACAGAATCAAGCGAGTCCGTTGCGATGGCTTCCGAAGAAACAAGTGTGAATGTGAACACAGTCGCATCTGCAACCGAGAAAATGACGGCCAGTGCGCAGGAAATATCCCGTCAGGTTGAAGATGTGGCATCCAAAGCCAGCGAGGCGGCAGGCAGCGCCAACCATACAAGCAAGCAAGTCAATGAGCTTAACGGACTTGTCGAAAATATTGGTGAAGTTGTCTTCGCGATTAAAGGCATCGCCAAGCAGACCAACTTGCTGGCTCTAAACGCTACCATCGAGGCAGCGCGCGCGGGCGAAGCTGGTAAGGGGTTTGCTGTTGTGGCAGACGAGGTCAAAAAACTGGCCAATGAAACCAGCCATAAGACCGAGGAAATAGAGCAGCGCATCAGTCAAATACAAGAAGCAACACAAGCGTCTGTTAAGGCCATGCAGGAAATTATTGAAGGTGTATCTGATATTGATGGTTTGTCCGCCAATGCGGCAAGTGCGGTAGAAGAACAAAATGCCGTTATCGCCGAAATTACCCGCTCTATCTCTGAGGTATCGCAAGCTGCACAGCAAGTTACAAGCGCAATCCATAATGTTCAGTCTGCGTCAAAAGATACTAAAGTTGCTGCGACGACAGTTAGTAGCTCTGCGGATGAGGTTAAGACTTTATCATCCTCGGTTAATGAGGCGGTGCAGAGTTTCTTGGAAAAAATCAGACGAGACAGTTAAAAACGTGTTCCTGTAGATCAGGAAATATTTTCTTATACGCAAATAAGGGTAAATCTGTTGTCAGTCTACTTAGACTCTTTATTTCATACCATAGATACTGTAGTTAAAGACTGGGCAAATGATTTTTGCCGAAAAACGGCAAATCATTAAAGAACTTAATTAGATTAAAGAGACATAGTCATAAAAAATGAAAAGAACATTATCAGCTTTCATAATATTTTTATCATGCACAGTATTTCCTGTACTTGCATTTTCCTCTGAAAATTCTTCCGATGTGTCGCATGAAGCTGTGCACAGCATTTATGCCGGATGGGCGCCTATGGGCATAGTGGCAATTATTATCTTTGTCCTCTCATACGGTTTGGTTTTGGCCGAGGAATATAGCCATATGCGCAAATCCAAGCCTGTAATGCTTGGTGCGGGTCTTATCTGGATATGTATCGGGATTATTGCGCCTTCTTACGGTGTAACGCATGATGATATGCATGCAGCTATTATGCATGGCCTTGAGGAATTTGCCGCTTTGATGCTGTTTCTCTTAGCGGCTATGACCTATATCAGTTCGCTTGAGGACAGAAAAGTTTTCGAGGTCTTAAAAGATAAACTCGTGCAGGCGGGTTTGTCCCTGCGCCAGCTTTTCTGGGCCACAGGTATTATCGCCTTTTTTCTCTCGCCCATAGCCGATAATATGACGACATCCCTTGTTATGGGTGCGGTTGTTATGGCGGTTGCCGGCAACGATAAAAAATTCATTACATTGGCCTGTGTAAACATCGTATGTGCTGCAAATGCAGGCGGCGCTTTCAGCCCCTTTGGAGACATCACAACGCTTATGGTCTGGCAGGCCGGAAATGTCGAATTCTTCGAGTTCTTTGCCTTGTTTTTACCATCAGTCGCATGTTTTATTGTTCCCGCAACAATAATGAGTTTCTTTGTAAGCACGGATAAGCCCGCCCCGCTTGAGAAAAACACAAGATTACGTTATGGGGCCAAAACAATCATAGCCCTTGGAATTTTTACAATAGCCATGGCTATTAGTCTGGAACAATTTTTTGGGCTGCCACCTTTTCTTGGTATGATGACAGGAATGTCCTTGTTGATGATACATGCATGGTTCGTCCGTCATCACAGCAAATATCGGGATAATAATTACAATATTATTGATAATGTTGCGGCTGCCGAGTGGGATACATTGCTGTTTTTCTTTGGTGTGATTTTTTCCGTAAGCGGGCTGGCCTTTCTTGGCTATCTGGAGTTAATGTCCAATGCGCTCTATGGCCATATGGGCGATAGTGTCACCAATATAATCCTTGGTGTTATATCGGCTCTTATCGATAATATTCCGATTATGTTTGCTGTTTTGACGATGGATCCGCAGATGGATCATTTCCAATGGTTGCTCATAACATTGACCGCCGGTGTAGGAGGATCACTTCTCTCGATTGGTTCTGCCGCCGGTGTGGCCCTGATGGGAACAGCAAGAGGCAAATATACATTTTTTGGTCATTTGAAATGGACACCTGTGATTGCTCTGGGATATGCTGCGGGGATAGCTGTGCATTTCATGATCAACTCGCATCTGATGGGTACCCTTAGTGGAGGCCACTAATTATGAGGTTTTGCACCGCTGGACATTAGGAAATAGCAAATAAGGGTTTGCACTATGCATCAAAGTCAATTTGTTTTGCTCAAAGATCGCCGTTTTTGGCCGCTTTTTATAACCCAATTTCTGGGCGCCTTTCACGATAATCTGTTCAAGAACGCCTTTCTGGCTCTTTTACTCTACATCATCGCAATAAAGCTCAAGATGCCAGAGCAGGATGTAACTGTTCTAACCACATTGGCCGCAGGCATATTTATCCTGCCCTTTGTCCTGTTTTCCGCTCTGGCCGGACAATATGCCGATAAATACCCCAAAGAAAAGGTCATTCAAAAAGTTAAGCTGGTCGAAATAGGCATTGCCGTGGTCGGAGCTTTGGCTTTGATCACGTCTTCAATAAACCTGTCTTTTCTCGCTCTGTTTTTACTGGGCGCGCAATCAGCTTTTTTCGGACCAAGCAAATATTCCATCTTGCCGCAACACTTGAAAGACGATGAACTGATAGGCGGGAACGCGCTTTTGAGTACAGGCACATTTCTGGCAATTTTGGTGGGCACAATTATAGGATCTGTTTGTGTCTTATGGACAGCAGGGATCTATATTGTTGCGGTTATGATGGTCGCTGTCGCCATAGGCGGCTATTACATGAGCCTTAAAATTCCGGAAGCCAAGGCCGGAGACCCGAAGCTCAAAATCAGCTATAATATCTTCACCCAGACATGGAATATCCTTGATCAACTACTTAAAGGACGCCGCAGTGTCATTGAATCAGCCTTAGGCGTGGCGTGGTTCTGGTTTATGGGGGCACTTTTCCTCTCCCAGCTTCCCAATTACACAAAATACGTGGTTGGGGCTTCGAACGAGGTATTTGCATTTTTTATTGTCCTGTTTTCGATAGGGATAGCCATTGGCGGGCTGTTGAATGATAAACTTCTCAAAGGGCGCACCGAAGCTTTGTACGTTCCTGCGGCTGTACTTGGAATTTCGGTTTTCGCAATCGACCTGTTTTTTGCAGGGGCGTTTCACTCCGGCAATAGAGGTGATGCAAATCTGATTGGCTTAATGGCGTTTATATCGTCTTTTGGCAATTGGCGAATCATTATCGATCTTTTCCTGATTTCCATTTGCGCAGGTTTATTTGTCGTGCCGCTCAATGCCATCATACAACACGAAACGCAGGAAAAATCCCGATCCCGAATCCTGGCGGCCAGTGCAATTTTAAATTCAGCCTTTGTCGTAAGTGCTTCTGTGGTATGCGCTATACTTCTTAAGCTGGGCTTTTCCATCTCTGCTATTTTCGGACTTTTTGGTCTGGCCAATCTTGTAGTGGCACTTTATATCTGCCAGCTTTTGCCGGAATACCTGCTCAAAACTTTTATGCAAGTTACACTAAAGTTTCTCTATAAGGTCGAAATCAAAGGCACAGAAAATCTCAAAAAAGCGGGAAAACGGGCGATCATCGTCAGTAACCATGTTTCCTATCTGGACGCAGCCCTGCTTGCGGCCTTCCTTCCGGGTAAGCCCATGTTCGCCGTGAACAGCTTCGTCGCCGAATGGTTCTGGGTAAGCCCTTTTTTGAAACTCGTACAGGCTTTCCCTCTTAATCCGGCCGATCCGTTTTCGATCAAATCCCTGATGCGTGAAGTCGCCAAGGACAAGCATTGCGTCATATTCCCCGAAGGCCGCCTGACAGAAACAGGTTCATTGATGAAAGTTTATGACGGGCCGGGTATGATCGCCGATAAAACAGAGTCTATGATTTTACCCATAAGGCTCGATGGCGTGCAGCATACACCATTTTCAAGGTTAAAGGGACGCGTGCCTTTGCGGACCTTCCCAAAAATTACAATTACAATTCTTGAGCCGCAAAAACTTGATCTTCCCAAGGACATTAAAGGCCGGAAAAGACGTGCCGCTGCAGGCCGCAAACTATATGACATCATGGAAGAAATGATGTTTATTACCAAAGACCGCGAGCAAACCCTTTATCAGGCTTTGATGAAAGCGCGTCATGTGAATGGCAATCGTGCGATCATTGCCGAGGACGTCGCGCGCAAGCCTATGAAGTTCAAAAAACTGGTCAGAGGTTCGCTTGTCTTGGGTAAAAAGCTTGCTGCCCAAACCCAAAAGGGCGAGGCTGTGGGTCTGCTTATGCCGACATCTTGCGGCGGTCTGGTCACGTTTTTTGCTTTGCAGGCCTATGCACGGGTTCCTGCTATGCTGAACTTCTCGGTCGGGGCAAAACCGATTTTATCGGCCTGTGAGTCCGCCCGGATAAAAACCGTCATAACCTCCCGCAATTTTGTAAAAATGGGCAGGCTCGAAGATTTGATCGAAGGGATGGAGGAAAAAGTCAAAATTATTTATCTGGAAGATATTCTCGATAATCTGGAGCCAATGGACAAACTATACGGATTTCTATGTACGCGTTTCGCGCGCCACATACATAATCGCCAAAAAGCCGATCCCCATGATCCGGCTGTCATATTATTCACCTCTGGCTCTGAAGGGGCGCCCAAAGGAGTCGTACTCTCTCATGCGAATTTGATGAGCAATATCGTACAGCTTTCCAGCCGCGTAGATTTCAATCGTCAGGACATCGTTTTTAACTGCCTGCCTATGTTCCATTCCTTTGGTCTGACCGGAGGTACGCTTCTCCCTGTACTGTCTGGCGTACGTACGTTTTTATACCCCAGCCCGCTACATTACCGCATTGTGCCGGAGCTTGTGTACTCTTCCAATGCAACCATCATGTTCGGTACGGATACTTTTCTCAATGGTTATGCGCGTAAAGCCGACCCGTACGATTTTTACAAAATGCGTTATATTTTTGCCGGAGCTGAACGCGTGAAAGAAGAAACCAAAGAACTATACGCCAACAGATTTGGTGTACGAATCTTAGAAGGGTACGGCGCAACAGAAACCGCCCCTGCCTTGGCGCTGAACTCACCCATGCATATGAAGGACGGGTCTGTCGGCAGACTTTTATCAGGTATTGAATATCGCCTTGAAGATGTTCCAGGCGTTGAGGAGGGCGGCCGCCTGTATGTAAAAGGTCCTAATGTTATGCTCGGCTATTACAAGGAAGATAATCCAGGCGTGCTCCAGCCGCCGGAAGATGGTTGGTATGATACAGGCGATATCGTCAGTTTTGACGAGGAAGGCTATATCAAAATTCTGGGCCGCGCAAAGCGCTTTGCTAAAATTGCAGGTGAGATGGTTTCACTCACCAGTGTCGAAGCGATGCTCACTAAAATATATCCTGATCAAGACCATGCCGTTGTGGCTATCCCCGATGCCAGAAAAGGAGAGCAGATTATTCTCGTGACCACATGCAAAAAGGCCAAGCGCCCTGATATTTCCAAATATGCCGGTGAAAACGGCATTTCGGAATTATCTGTGCCAAAAACGATTCTAGCGATTGATAAAATGCTGGTTCTGGGCAGCGGCAAGACGGATTATAAAGCCTTGCAAAATTATGTAGAAGAACAGCTTGTTAAAAAAGCAGCATAGAATTTCTTAAAAGCCCGTCATCCCCGCGCTCTGCCTGAGCCTAAGCGAAGGCAGGTAAAACGGCGGGGATCCAGAAAAACTGTGCAGGCTTTGCCTGCACGCATATTGTTCTGGATTCCCGATCAGCATTCAGCTTCGCTTCATTTGTCGGGAATGACGAAGGCCGTGTAACAAATTTTTACGTGACCTTTTCGACAGATATGATACATAGACCTTATGAGCGAAATAATTATACAAAATACAAAGGGTTTAGATAGGGAATCCCGTGTTTCGGATTTCTTTGATCTTTTAAAACCCCGTGTGATGAGCCTTGTGGTTTTTACCGGATTTGCAGGTATGGTTGTCGCGCCGGGCTTTGAGTCTATGCATCCTGTTCTGGCCCTTATTGCGATGCTGTGTCTGGCGATTAATGCAGGCGCTGCCGGAGCCATCAATATGTGGTATGATCGCGATATTGACGCCATTATGAAGAGGACAAGAGGCCGCCCGATTCCAATGGGCCGCATTGATTCCGACGAAGCATTGACCTTTGGTCTTGTTCTTTCCTTCTTTTCTGTGATGCTGATGGGGCTGGCTTTGAACTGGATGGCGGCAGGCATACTGGCCTTTGCCAACTTTTTTTATGTCGTGATTTATACAATGTGGCTTAAGCGTTCAACGCCGCAAAATATAGTCATTGGTGGTGCGGCAGGAGCTTTCCCTCCAATGGTGGGATGGGCCGCTGTAACAGGGGATGTTACACTTGCGTCCATAGCCTTGTTTGCGATTATATTTTTCTGGACACCGCCTCATTTCTGGGCGCTTTCCCTGTTTGCTAATGAAGACTACAAACGTGCTAACGTTCCGATGATGACTGTTACACACGGCGCGCATCATACAAAAACACAAATGCTATGTTACACTTTGGTCTTGATGCCTATAGCCCTCTCCCCTTACTTTCTTGGAACAGCCGGATTATTTTATGGCTTGATTGCAACGCTGTTGAGCCTTGTCTTTATCGGAGCTGCTGTCAAAGTCCTGAAAAGTGAGGATTTAAAACCTGCGAGAATTATGTTTAAATATTCGATCTTTTATTTATTTGCACTTTTTTTAATGGTGATGATTGATGCCGCATAGTGAACTTCATAAGAAAAAAGCCAAAAAGAACTGGGCTGTTTTAGCGCTTATTTTTGCTTTTGTTGCCTTAGTATTTGCCGTTAGCATCATAAAGATGAGCGGGCAAGGCTGATGCCGCTTGAAAAATATATCCCGCAAACTGTCCTGATTACAGGTGCTACAGGAGATTTTGGTAAGGCCTTCGCTCAGCGTTTTGCAGCGCTTGGCTCGAAGGTGATCCTGATCGGACGCAACCGCGAAAAACTGGAATCCCTTCAAAACGAGCTAGAGGCTACAACCCATATTGCCGCTTTTGACATGAAGGATAAAGAGGGCATGTCCGAGGCAATCTCAAATCTTCCCGAAGAGTTTAAAAATATTGATCTGCTTATCAATAACGCTGGATTGGCACTTGGTCTTGATCCGGCGTATAAATGCGAAATTGAGGACTGGGAAACCATGATTGCCGTGAATAATACGGCGCTGGTACAGATGACAAGGCTTATTCTCCCTGTCATGGTGGCTAATCAAAAGGGCCATATTATCAATATAGGCTCTATAGCCGGTAATTACTATTATCCGGGCGGAAATGTCTACTGTGCGAGCAAAGCATTTGTAAAACAATTTTCCATGTGTCTGCGCGCCGATCTGACAGGGACAAAAGTCAGGGTTACTAATATCGAGCCGGGCGCTATCAAAACCCAATTTTCCGAAGTGCGTTTTAAAGGCGATAAAGCAAGGGCAGATGCGGTTTATGACAATACTAATAACATGACAGCCGAGGATGTGGCCGAAGCTGTAACATGGAGTGCGTGCCTGCCGCCTCACTTCAATGTTAACCGAATGGAAATAATGGCTACGGTACAATCATTTGGTCCCTTAACAATGGAACGCTTTGATGAGGGGCAAGAGCTATAAACAGAAGTTTTGATTATTGTAAAAATATAGTGTAAAGTGATTGATGTGATAGTATGAATATTGGAGTTTTAACTATGAATAGCCGCATTCGCGCTCTTGTTTTCAGTTTTCTTATGGTTGTTTTTGCCTTTCCTGAGCAGGGTTTGGCAGGGAATAGCGTTAATAGTAATATTGTAAGCCCTTGCGGAAAAGCCACTGAAGGGGAGGTTCCACTTGTCGGGGGATATTGTGATATCTATCAAAGGCAGATAGATTATATGCTTAATTCTATGAGATTTACAAAAAGTATGGAGGCTCGCAGAGAGGCTTATTCTAAGCCGCAATGGGAAGCTATTGAGCGTTATCGTGTCAATCTTGCGAAGAGCTATGAAGAAATAGCTAACAAGGAAGATAAAGAAAAAGCTCAGAAAAAACGGGATATGGAACGCGAAACCCGCCGCGAAGAAATGAAAAAGAAGCGTGAGGCTGACCGCGAAGCCAGAATGAAAGAGCGCGAGGCAGAGCGTGAAGCCAGACGGAAAGAGCGTGAAGCAGAGGCTGAAAAGCGTAAAAATAATAATAAAGAAGACAAAGAGACAATGCCTGAAGATGAGGATGAATCCGCATCTTTGAAAGAAGCATCAGAAGAAAAAACTGCTTCATCTAAAGGCAATGCCACGACTATAGAACCTGCCGGCGAGGAAGAGGAAACTGAAGAAAAAATGGCTGATGCGGCAGATGCAATGGGTGTTCAGGAAAAAGAAATACCTGCTTCTGTTGACGATTCTGGCGAAGAAAAGAACCGTAAGGTTATTATGCCCGAAGATGCGCCTGAATTTGACAGCAATCCTTTCGAATAACACCATAATCATATAAATTTTTTGACTTCTGCTTGGTTTTACCAAGTTTAGGGCTTATATGTCTTTTATGATATAAAGGTCCTTAAACTATAGTCGTTTCGCTTTGTTTGTGCACAAGGCATGAGGAGCGAAGCGTATAAAACATACGTGAGTGACGAATAACGCTGTGCAAAAATAAATGGAAATGACTATATGACAAGTAACAATTCAAAGCCGGATAACAATACATATGACGAAGTACTGATCGCCAAAAACAGGCGAGCAGGATTGATTGTCTTGGGTGTAGTAATTGCTATGATCGGGCTGTCTTTTGTCTCAGTGCCGCTTTACAATATGTTTTGCCGCGTGACGGGTCTTGCAGGGACAACGCAAGAAGCCGAGATTCTGCCGGAGACTATACTTGAGCGCGAGGTTACAATCCGCTTTGACTCTAATACAGCCAGAAATTTGCCTTGGGATTTTAAGCCTGAGAAAAAATCTATAAAGCTTAAGGTTGGGGCTCGCGGTTTTATCAATTTTATTGCCAAAAATAATGGGGATGAACCCATAACAGGCATGGCTGTTTATAACGTTACCCCTCTTAAGGCCGGAAAATATTTCACCAAAATCCAGTGTTTTTGCTTTGATTCGCAAGTCCTGCAGCCCGGACAAAAAGTGAATATGCCTGTATTATTCTTTGTTGATCCTAAAATCGATGAGAACGAGTTAATGGATGATGTAACAACTATAACTCTGTCTTACAGCTTCTTTCACAGTGAATCCGAGGGGCTGGATAAAGCTATGGAAGAAATTTATGAGAGTAAGTGAAATGATAACAGGGGAATACTTTGCTCGTTTGGCTTGACCCCTTGAAAAAAACAGACCTTTTGCCTAAAATTCTCCTGTACCTTCCTATCCAATTTCTTTATAGAAATGGCTAAAGCAACAATTTTTAAACAAGAAGTTATAATTATGGCTGAAAACATCGAATATACGACAACCGGAAAACCCCACCCTTATCACCTTGTACGCCCTAGCATCTGGCCGCTTATCGGCTCAATAGCCGGGGGGATTCTGGCAACGGGCGCAATTATGTATATGCATGATGTTACTTTATTTGCCGATACCGAAAAAGGCGTAGATGGTGTTAAAGTGGGCCTGAATGGCGTTTTTGCAGGGTTGGTAGCCGTGCTTCTGGTGATGTTTTTCTGGTGGAAAGACGTCTTGTTCGAAGCCGTGACCGAAAAAGCGCACACCCCCATAGCCATGATCGGTATGCGTTATGGAATGGCGTTGTTTATCGCTTCCGAGGTTATGTTCTTCGTGGCATTTTTCTGGGCCTATTTTAATGCGGCATTTTTCCCGACCGATGCCATAGGATTTATCTGGCCGCCTGCCAATATTCATACGATTGAGGCCTTTGATTTGCCTTTCCTGATGACCATGATCCTTTTACTTTCCGGTTGTACGGTGACATGGGCGCATCATGCCATTCTTGATGGAAAAAATGATCAGGCTATTAAGGCTTTGGGAATTACGGTTCTTCTCGGCGCTATGTTCTTAAGCTTCCAGGCTTATGAATATATGCATGCGCATTTTGCGTTCACAGATGGTGTTTATGCCTCAACCTTCTATATGGCGACAGGCTTTCACGGTTTTCATGTTCTTGTCGGGACGATCTTTCTTTTTGTGTGTTGGTTGCGCACCATTAAAGGTCATTTTACACCGGAACAACATTTCGGCTTCGAGGCTGCCGCTTGGTACTGGCATTTTGTCGATGTGGTATGGCTGTTCCTTTTTGCCGCAGTCTACTGGTGGGGTGGTCAAGAATTGGCGATGGATCTGCGTCCTGAATAAAACAGGTAAAGGAGAAAGTTTTGGATACTCCCGAAGGCCTTTCTCCACTTAAATCAGCTTTGTCCTGTAAATGTCCGAAATGCGGCATGGGCAGCCTCTATAAAGGTGGTCTGAGCCTTGATCTTTGTGAGAAATGCGAGGGGTGCGGTTTAAATTTCAGCAAAAACGATAGCGCCGATGGTCCTGCTGTATTCCTGATTTTTCTGCTCGGATTTTTGCTTGTGCCCTTGGCATTGATCTTCGAAGTTGCCTTTGCTCCGCCGCTATGGGTCCATGTTGTAATCTGGAGTGTCTGCGCACTTGTCATTACGCTGGTTCTGCTTAAACCCCTGAAGTCCTATGTCATTGCCCTACAATATAAATACAGGCCCGGAGACTGGAAATGAAATTGCCGTTTTGGGCTACAATTTTTAGCGTTCTGGGCTTTGTATTTCTGAGTTATCTCGGAGTATGGCAAATTAACCGTATGCACTGGAAATCAGGAATATTGGAGGCAATCAACAAGGAATACGAAATTGATGCTGAAGAAAGGAATTTAGCTGAGTTTCTAAAGGATCAAAATTATTTTAAAAGTGATTACGGGGTAAGGCGCGGCTATCTGATGGGGCGTTTCGAGCCTGATAAGTCTTTGCTTTTAGGGCCGCGTGTTTATGACAAGATGCCCGGCTATCATTTGATTACGCCGTTTAAAATAGAAGAAAACAGTCATGTCGTCATACTGGTTAATCGCGGCTGGGTACCCGCAGATTATGATATAGACAAAGAAATATCCGGCGCGGAAAGACAAAAAATAACCGGTATTATGATGGCACCGTATAAAGATAATATGTTTGTCCCCGATAATAATCCGGAAAAAGAAGAATGGTTTCGCCTTGATTATAAGAATATTAGGGCAAGCCGGAATATAGAGAACCTTATTGATCTGGTGCTATACGAGGAAAAGAACGGCAAACAATTAGAAAAATATCCGATCTCGACAAATATTTTTGTCCGACCTAACAATAATCACATGCATTATGCCTCATTTTGGTTTATAATGGCCTTGGTTCTGGCGGTTGTTTACAGTATTCGATTTGCCGGACTTCGTAAAAGCACATGGCGCTCATGTGGATGAATCATAATTTTTGCTATTTTTGTTTTGTTGTCGAATATATATTCACTACAATTCTATTGGAAACGTGCGATTAATTGATAAAAATTTGTGAGATAAAATGGGCATTAAAAAGATTATATTTCCGGTTTTGATAGCTGTCATGGCTTTGATCTTCTCATCGAATGCTTATGCGGCGGAGCCAAGGGAGGTTGGTGTCTTTGGTGACTGGACAGCATACGTCCTGACCGAGCGCGGTCAGAAAGTCTGTTACATGGTTAGTGTTCCTAAAAAAGCGCAAGGAAAATACACAAAGCGCGATGAAGTTTTTGCTCTGATTACGCATCGGCCGTCACAAAATACCAAGGATGTCTTCAGCTATATAACAGGCTACACCTATAAGCCGGGCAGTGATGCAAGTGTGACAATTAGTGGTAAAAAATATCCGCTTTTTACGCAAGGTGATACGGCTTGGACGCCGGATGCCGAGTCTGACGCTGCTTTGGCAACGGCTATTCAGAAGGGATCAGATATGGTAGTTAAGGGAACATCTAAGCGTGGGACCTTGACAACTGATACTTTTAGTTTAAAGGGTTCAGGTGGTGCATATCAGGCCATTACAAAGGAATGTGGTTATTAAATCGAGTTTATTAATTTTTATATGGAAAATATCTTTCCAGTACTTTATGAATATTTG
Source organism: Alphaproteobacteria bacterium (assembly GCA_029880245.1). GTDB lineage: Bacteria > Pseudomonadota > Alphaproteobacteria > Micavibrionales > Micavibrionaceae > UBA1672. The sequence goes on along the minus strand of JAOUOR010000002.1, from coordinate 5,003 downwards.
CAGTAAGAGTTTCAAAAAATTCGGTTTTATTTGGTTTTAGTAACTTTTTATAAACCGGAACAGGGTATCTTTAGTATATTGCGTACATATAGTGCTTAGGCCATTTAGGGTCGTAAAAACTGGAAATTGGTTTTGGATACATTAGAACATATTAAAAATTATACGGCATTACACAGGGTTTTCCGCCTGCGTCACCGTTATTTTCTGACAAAAAATAACAAGCTTCGCGTTCGTTACGTAGCAAGTTCAGCAGCGATTGTCTTATTCGCGGCGACTGGCTTTGTTGGCTCTAGCAACACATCCGTAGCGTTTTCAAATGATGCAGTGGCTTATGCTGCGAAGGAGAACTTAAGGCAGCTTGAAATAAAGCTGGCGTCCATGTCTAAATCTGAGCGCGTTTACGAAGAAGAATTAACGAGAGACATTCCCAAGCAAAAACAGGATATTGTTGAGCCTTTGGTTAATATACCGGATGAAAACGAGAACCTGACCACTGCAAAAGTCGATTATATTCTGAAAAGCGATCAGAATATGAGAGCGCATGGAAGTTACACTGTACAAAGGATTTCTACCCCGCCGGAACCAAAAACGGAAATCGTAAAAATAGGCACAGGGGAGACTATAGGAGGGGTTTTACAGGATAATGGAATTAGTGGTGCCGAGGCCTATAATATTGTGAAAGCCTTGTCAAAAAACTATAATCCGCGCTCAATAAAGGCCGGACAAGCTATTTCTTTGGATCTTGAGCCTGTTGATGAGGGATGGTCTTTATCAGAACTCAAACTTAAGACTGATTCCGTACGCGAGGTTATCGTCGAGAAACTTGGAGAAGGCAATTTTAGGTCTTTTATTGAGGAAAAAGAGATCATTTTAAAAAATCAGATTGCTAAAGCTTCTATTCAAAATTCACTTTATGGCTCTGCTGCTAAGGCGGGTGTCCCGGCTTCTGTGGTTGCTAATATGATCCGTATCTATTCTTACGAAGTCGATTTCCAGCGCGATATCCGTACAGGTGATAAAATAGAAGTCTTTTATCAGACATATGAAACGCAGGATGGCGATTTTGCTAAATATGGTGATATTCTTTATGCTAATTTGATTGTCGGCGGTAAAAGCAATCCCGTATATCGTTTCAAAAAGGATAACGGACATTATGACTACTATACGGAAGACGGCACGAGCATCAAACAATTTCTTATGAGAACACCGATTGACGGAGCGCGTGTGTCTTCAGGTTTCGGTATGCGCCGCCATCCTGTTCTGGGCTATAACAAAATGCATAAAGGTATGGATTTTGCGGCTTCTAGTGGAACACCTATCTATGCAGCAGGTGATGGTGTAATCGAATATATCGGACGCAACGGAGGGTATGGAAATTATATCCGCATTCGCCATAACGGTTCTATGAAAACAGCCTATGCCCATATGAAAGGCTTTAAGAAAAATCTATCCAAAGGCTCACGTGTGACACAAGGTGAAATCATCGGTTATGTCGGAACAACAGGACGCTCTACGGGCCCGCATTTGCATTATGAGGTCTTGAAAGATGGAAGGCAGGTTAATCCTAACCGTCTCGATTTGCCTACGGGTGAAAAGCTGGCGGCTGGAGAGTTGCAGAAATTCAAAAGCGTTGTGGCTTCGATTAAGCAGCAATATGCTGAGCTAGCGGATGGTATGAAATTCGCGTCTAACGAATAAGCCAAAAAAAAGCCTCTGGTTCTGATGGGGTTTTCTCTTAATCTCAAAAAAATCAAAAAACTGTATGACGAATGCTTTTTACATTGTGTAAATAAAGCCAAGAGTGTAGAGTTAAAAAAGGTTTTTTATGCATGCGGCTTTGCGTTTAATAAAAGGGTTTTTATATTAGGTTCCGCCGAGCTGTAAGCATTAAATGATTGGAAAATTATTACAAGCGTTTATGGCGCTTGCGCTGCTTATTGTAGCGCTTTGTGCTGTTCGCTCGAGTGGAGAAATACTAAATGTCTAAGAAAATGTTGATTGATGCAACCCATGAAGAAGAAGTTCGGGTTGCTGTTACCGATGGTAATAAACTTGTTGAATATGATTATGAAAGCCAAAGCCGTAAACCTCTCAAGGGCAGTATATTTCTGGCAAAAGTGACCAGAGTTGAGCCGTCTTTACAGGCCGCCTTTGTGAATTTTGGGGGTAATCGTCACGGCTTTTTGCCCTTTTCGGAAATTCATCCCGATTACTTCAAAATTCCTGTCGCTGATCGTGAAGCTTTAATGGCCGAGCAGGAAGCTCTTTTGAAAGAGCATGACGAGGAAGAAGAGCAACAATTGGAGGAAGCCGTTTCCGATGACGAATCTTCAGAGAAAGAATTTGAGGAAGATATCGTTGAAGAAGTCGGCGGACAAATTGAAGCACTGGAGAATGAAGACGTAACAGACTCCGAAGAAGAGAGCAAAGATGAAGTCCTAGAAAAGGATTCTGAAGACAGTGAATCTGATGAAAATAATAAAGAAACCCAGTCACAGGATAACTCAGGCGACGAAGTTTCCGAGGATAACTATAAGAGATATAGAGGCCGCCGTGGCGGTCGTCGGGGCGGTCGTCGTCGCAATAATAGCAATCCAAATGTCGAAGTTGTCGGTGGCGATGAAATAGACGAGGAACAGCGCTTCCGTTTTAATCTGCGTCGGAAATATAAAATTCAGGAAGTTGTTAAGCGCGGTCAGATTGTCCTTATTCAGGTTAATAAAGAAGAACGCGGGAACAAAGGCGCGGCCGTGGGAAGCTATTTATCGCTGCCGGGACGTTACTGTGTTTTGATGCCTAATTCTCCGCGCGCAGGCGGCGTTAGCCGTAAAATTGCCAATCATAAAGACCGCGCTCGTATGCGCGAAATTGTCAAAAGTCTGGAAGTTCCAAAAGGCATGTCCGTGATTGTTCGCACCGCAGGTGTAACGCGCACAAAGACAGAGATTAAGCGCGACCTTAGTTATCTTATGCGCTTATGGAATAATATTCGCGAGCAAACCCTTCAATCCTCGGCACCGGCCTTAATATACGAGGAGGCTGATTTAATTAAACGCGCTGTACGGGATTTATATACGCGGGATATTGATGAGGTCATTGTTTCCGGTGATGAGGGTTTTAAGGCGGCCAAGGAATTCATGAAAATGATGATCCCGTCCCATGTCAAAAAAGTCACTCAATACGAAGATAAGCAATTACCGCTTTTCAACCGTTATCAGGTTGAAGCGCAGGTCGAGGAAATAGGTCAACCTGTTGTGAATTTGAGATCGGGAGGATATCTGGTTATTAATCCAACCGAGGCTCTTATATCCATTGATGTGAATTCCGGTAAAGCAACCAAAGGGCGCCATATTGAAGAAACAGCCTTGAAAACCAATTTGGAGGCCGCGCAGGAAGTCGCACGCCAGCTTAAATTGCGTGATTTGGGCGGCTTGGTCGTTATTGATTTTATTGATATGGAAGACCGCCGTAATAACGGAAAAGTCGAGCGCAAAATGAAGGAAGCTCTGGCTCCGGATCGCGCGCGTGTTCAGGTCGGGCGGATATCGTCTTTCGGCTTGATGGAATTATCCCGTCAGCGCCTCAGCCCAAGCTTGACAGAAGCACAATATGAAGTGTGTAAATCCTGTAACGGTATAGGGCTGACCCGCACGTCTGATGCGATGTCCATTATTGTCCTGCGTGCAATCGAAGAAGAGGGCATCAGAGGCCGCGCTTCCCAAATTATTGCCCATGTGACAAAAGGCGTGGCGCTTTATATCTTGAATCATAAGCGCGCTAATTTGGCGGAAATCGAAAAACGCTACGGCTTTCAGGCTTTAATTCGCATTGATGACGATATTGCATGTTCGGATTACAGAATTGAGGTTTCTATGCCGGCTGATAAAGTCGAAGCAGAAGACTCTACAGAAGCTAAAGAACAAAACTCCGATAGCGAGGACGGCAAGAATGAAGGAGGCCGCAATCGACGCAGATCAGGGCGCGGAGGACGCAATAAAAGATATTCTAATGACAGAAATAATCAGGAGAATATCAGTCAGGATCGTTCAGAAGATACAGAGAAGAATGCCGAAAAACCGGGTCCTGATACTGATGCAGAAGACAAATCCAGAAAGACAGACCAGCGTAAATCACCCAAGTCTGCCGATGATGCTTCGGTAGCTGCCAAGGCCGATAAAAAAGGTGAAGGTGAAGAAACCAAGGATAAAAAGCCAAAGGCATCTGCAAAAAGAAAAACAGCCAAACCGCGCAAGCCTTCAAATGATGATCTGGACGTCGAAGACAAGGCGGACAAGGAATCCAAATTGAAGCCCGAGACTGACAAAAAATCTGATGTGCCTGTTAATAAGGATTACGAGATAATCAACGAAGTTCCTGATTCCAAGAAAAAGGGTTGGTGGAATAAGTTTTCGTAAGCGGTTAAACTTTTGAGCTTTAATATTGTCATTCCGGTCTACTGCTCTCTCCTCTGTCATTCCGAGCGAAGTCGGAATGACAGGGATAAAAACCCTTTCGTGAAACTTAGTGATCTTTGTGTCTTCGTGGTAAAAAAAAGACTGTCATCCCTGCGTAAGCAGGGATCTGGTGGGTAAAGGAAAGAGATCCCCGCTTTCGCGGGGATGACATCAGAGCCTTGACAAAGCAGGAATATTATCCTATTATGCCCGCATGTTTATGTCATCCGCACAGAAAACCCCATCCGAACCCAAACGTCATGACACGCCGTGTAATGACGATAATATTCTAAAGGTGTTTTTTCTTAAGTTGTTGAAAATACATGATAAACGCAAAAAAGCAAAAATGAAAACGCCGGAACAAACTATTAAAGACATGGGAGAGAATTTTTTAAAACGCGAAAACAAACTATACAAAATCGAACGTGTGCAAAAAAAATCTGCAATTCAAACTATACAAACCCGATAAGCTACTCACAAACAAACTAAAGGAATATCATTGAAAAACAATAACTTAACTTTTTATTTTTTGAAAACAGCAAACGAACT
>JAOUOR010000096.1 GCA_029880245.1 Alphaproteobacteria bacterium | reverse complement strand
CGGAAATATGAAGTAAAGTGAACATGAAAAGTGATTTTTTGAAAGGTAAGCGCGGGCTTATCATGGGTGTAGCAAATGACCGTTCAATCGCGTGGGGTATAGCAGAAGCTGCAGCCCATAACGGGGCTGAGTTGGCTTTTACCTATCAGGGAGAAGCATTAGAAAAACGTGTGCGTCCTTTGGCAGAATCTATTGGGGCCAAAGTTGTTGTGCCTTGTGATGTAACAGATGAGGCGAGTATTGACGAAGCATTCAAAACACTCGAAAAAGAATGGGGGGAAATTGACTTTGTCGTTCATGCCATTGCATTTTCAGATAAGAATGAACTGGACGGGATGTACTTGAACACCAGCCGTGATAATTTCCTGCGTACGATGGATATTTCCGTGTATTCCTTTACAGCAGTCGCGCAGCGCGCTGCTCCTTTGATGAAGAACGGCGGTTCGCTCCTGACGCTCACATATTACGGGGCAGAGCAAGTTATGCCGCATTACAATGTGATGGGCGTGGCTAAGGCCGCGCTTGAAGCCTCCGTTAGATACCTGGCTACTGATCTGGGCAAAGATAATATCCGTGTGAATGCAATTTCGGCAGGACCAATCAAGACTTTGGCGGCTAGCGGTATCGGCGATTTCCGTTTTATTCTGAAATGGAATGAGCTCAATGCCCCGCTCAAGCGTAATGTAACAACCGAAGACGTTGGGCGTTCAGGTCTCTTCTTACTTTCTGATCTGGGAAGCGGCGTAACAGGTGAAATTATGCATGTAGATAGTGGCTATCACACAGTCGGAATGCTTTCTGTTGATTCAGTTGCTGAAACTGCAGAGCTTTTGGCCAGCATGAAGCCGAAAAATAAGGATGAGGCAGCCTAGTAAAGTACAACCTTGGAAGGGGTGTCATGGGAGTTGATATATACGCTTTTTTACGTGCTATAGCGGCGATCCTCGGTGTGATCCTTACCTGTATTGGAGTATCGTTGTTAATCTATCTGGCCTATTATGTTACACAGGCATTACAAGAGCCAAACAGTATCCCAATTGTTGAGTATTTTCTGAAAACGGTGAAAATTAACGATAATGCTTTTTCAGGGAATTTGACCACTCCAGACTTTCAGGGCAAGCAAATCGATTTCAATATTCAATGGTCTGAATCTGTAAGGCTAGTGGTATTTTCTATAGTGGTAATCGGGATTTTTTCTGTGATCGGACGTCTCTCACATATTTGTATTTCCGGTGGGACATCATTGCTCAAGGTGGCTTTGGGGAATAAGGGACAACAAAATAAAACTACAAATAAAGTATGAAGAGTATGATTTGGCATAAAGCTTACAGCGTTGAATATCTCGAAGGGTTGCGCAATGCGAATATGGGCACACATATCGGGATCGAGTTTACCGAAGTTGGAAAAGATTATCTGTGCGCCCGTATGCCTGTAGACCAGCGTACAACCCAGCCCTTTGGCATTTTGCATGGGGGGGCTTCTTGCGTGCTCTCCGAGACATTAGGCAGCGTGGCATCATGGATGACGATTGATCCGGAAACTCACCGTGCTGTAGGGATCGAGATTAACGCCAATCATATCCGCGCCGTGACTGAAGGTTTTGTAATCGGGAAATGCATGCCGATGCAAACAGGTCGGCGTATTCAGGTCTGGCAAACCGATATAACAGAGGAGAAAACAGGCAGACGCGTTTGTATTTCCCGCCTGACTGTGGCTATTATCGAGCAGGGCACGTTATCGACGCAGAAAGATAAGATTGTGGTGCGATAGTTGACATAATGCTTTATGTGCTATAATCTTTTCATATTTAGGCTTAATTCATAGGGATGTATTCTTATGCTCCGGCTTTTTCACGGTTCTCTTTCTGATCAACCAGACTTGGGTCCCCTGTCTTTTTTTGGACATCTACAAACGGCAGTCGAACGGGCAGAAAGCCTTTTTATGAACCATGGAAATTGGCGGATGTATGGTGATGGCGTCTTTAAATTAGTTGATATTTCTACGAAAGAAATTATTGGATCAGAGCAACCTGGAGAGACATTAAATAAGTTTGCTGATTTTATGGATAATGTTCTTATTGGAAGCTACGATATAAGTATTGAAAAGTCACTACGTTTAGTCGACTGTTGGGAGGATGATCCTGTTGGTAGTGGTGCGATGAAAATCTTTAATGAAAGGAGCGGTCTTACAGAGCAACAATTAGAAAGCTTACAGAATCTCTTTTATCCATATAATGATATAATTTATCCGCATCATGTTCAGCTATTTTCAAATGATGGTCAGATAAAGAAAATGCTAAAAGAGGGAGAAAAAGATATTGTCTTTTCAAGAGAGCTTGAAAAAAGACGTGTCCGTTCCGAGAAAATGGGTATAAAATTTGAATTTGTAAGCCCGCAAGAAATTGTTTGGACAGCATTAACCATTAACCTTATGAGATGGGCACAAAAACAGGGATACGATTCTTTTGTGTATGAAGGTGAATATGAAGGTTCAAATCTTGATAGCTATGTTGTTTTCTCAGACAAACAAATTTCAAATTGTGCATTAAGGGCACAATTTAGAAAGGAAGCTTTTCTGAATGATATTTTGCCGGATTTTTCTTCGTATGTTAGAGATCAAGAAGATTTTGGTCAAATAGATACTAGTGTTTTATGGGGTGGCAAAAATGTTTTGGATTATTGGGAGTTGAAATAAGTAAACATAATTTTCTGGTATCATTTCTTCTTTGACACGATTATATAGTTAATATGTCAGGTAATCATTTCGGGAATATTTTTCAATACACAAGCTTTGGCGAGAGCCACGGGCCGGCGATTGGCTGCGTGGTGGATGGCGTGCCGCCGGGCATTGATCTGGACGAGGCGTATATCCAGACATTTCTTGATGCTCGCAAGCCTGGAACATCGCGTCATACGACCCAGCGCCGTGAGGCTGATGAAGTGAAAATTCTTTCCGGGGTGTTTGAAGGAAAAACAACGGGCACACCAATTGGCCTTTTAATCGAGAATACGGATCAAAAATCCAAGGATTACGGAGATATTAAAGACAAATTCCGCCCTGGTCATGCGGACTTTACCTACTTCAAGAAATACGGCATTCGTGATTATCGCGGCGGCGGGCGGTCTTCTGCGCGCGAAACTGCGATGCGCGTAGCGGCAGGTGCGATTGCCCGCAAGATACTGCTCCAGCAAATTGGCAAGAAGGTCGAGATCAAAGCATGTGTCATTCAAGTTGGTACAGAAAAGCTGGGCGTGCCACCTGAAAAATGGAAATGGAAAGAGGTCTCTCAAAATCCGTTTTTCTGTCCTGATAAAAAGACGGCCGAAAAATGGGCGGCATATTTAGATAGTATTCGCAAGAGCGGCTCCAGCGCAGGCGCTCTGGTCGAGGTGCATGCCCGCGGTATTCCGGCGGGGTTGGGCGCACCAGTATATGACAAGCTGGATGCGGATATAGCCAAGGCCATGATGAGCATCAATGCGGTCAAGGCCGTAGAAATAGGCAAGGGCTTCGAGGCTGTGGCTCTGCGCGGTGAAGATAATGCCGATGAAATCAGAGTGGATAAGAATGGCAATCCGGTTTTTCTGTCTAATAATGCCGGTGGTATCCTTGGGGGGATATCTTCAGGGCAGGATATTATTGCCCGCGTGGCCTTTAAGCCTACAAGTTCTATCCTGACGCCGCGTGCGACTATTGATAAGAAGGGTAAGGAAACTGAAATTGTCACCAAAGGGCGCCATGATCCTTGCGTGGGTTTGCGCGGCACACCCGTGGTCGAGGCAATGATGGCCTGTGTTCTGGCAGATCATTGGCTGATGCATAAGGCGCAATGTTTGTAGTTTTTGGCTTCCCAATGTCATGTCTTCCTGATAAAAAACTGTATGAGCAGGAATAAACAATTTCGACACCGCAATCTTTACACACCAAAAATTCCGTCTGAGGTTTCAAAGCCGAAGACAAGATTAAGACTTTTTCCTATTCTCTGGATGGCATTCAAGAAGACGTGTACTTTATTAGGAGCTTTGATTCTGATGAGTGCGGTTCTGATATATATATCATTACCAGCAGAACCGACAATTGCCGAAATGCCAGATAAAATGGTGCTTTATATGGAGCTTGACGGCGGTCTTGATGATTTGCCTGAAGAAATCAATTTCTTGGATCCTTTCTCGGTCAATAACTTTACAGTCAGGGATTTTATCGACGCGCTTGAACACGCAAAAACGGATAAACGAGTCAAAGGCATTTATGCCAAAATGAGAAAAGGGACTTATTCTCTGGCGCATATTCAGGAAATCAGGCAAGGTCTTAAAAATTTCAGAGAAAGCGGCAAATTTGCCTATATATATTCGACGTCTTTTGCCGATGGTTTGGGAGCATATTATTTTGCCAGCGCGTTTGATGAAATCTGGATGCAGCCAATGGGTGTTTTGGCAATTACCGGTATAAATGCTGAAGTGCCGTTTTTTGCTCAGGCTCTGGAAAAAATCGGGGTCGAAACCGATTTTTATCAGAGAGAAGATTATAAAACCGCTTATGAAAGCTTTACAAATTCGCAAATATCTCCTGAAAATAAGGAGATGACGCAACGTCTGGTGCGTAATATTGCTGAAAGTCTGCAGGAAGAAATTGCACAGGACAGAGAAATCACAGCTACGGATTTTAAGACATTGGTCGACCGTGGTTTATTTGTTGATTATGAGGCTTTGGACGCAGGACTTGTTGATTTTGTTAGTTACGAAGATGAAATTATAACCAAAATAAATGTTGCTCTTACAGGGAAAAAGAAGCCGGATCAGAATATTTATGTGAATTTTAATTCATATATCCATAGTCTAAAGGCGGATAACCCGTTTATTCCATCTCCAAAACTAGTTGAAAATTCTCATAAACCAAGTGTAGCTTTGATTTATGCCGTCGGTGCGATTATAGATACGGATGATAATATGGCTCATGCCTCAAAGGTGAATATGACCAATGACGGTACAGCCGCAGCCGATGAGATTTCTAAAGCCTTATACGAAGCCGGCGATGACCCAAATATTGTATCTATTGTTCTGCGGGTCAATAGCCCGGGCGGTTCGCCGGTTGCATCAGAAACGATTTTAAGAGCCGTTGAGCAAGCCCGGAAGAAGGGTAAGAAAGTTTATGTTTCTATGGGGCCGGCAGCAGCTTCCGGCGGATATTGGATTGCGGCAAATGCTGACCGGATATTTGCCCTGCCGACGACGTTGACAGGCTCTATTGGAGTTTTAGGCGGAAAAGTTTCCCTGAATGGTTTGTGGAAGAAAGTCGGGATCAATTGGGAGCGCATAGGATGGGGACAGAATTCTGCCATGTGGTCGATGAATTCCAAATTCAGCAAAAGTGAAGCCGAGCGTATGAATACTATGCTTGATAATATTTATATCAATTTCCTTGATCGTGTGTCCAAGGGAAGAGGGATACCGGTTTCAGATCTAAGAAAAATTGCTGGTGGTCGTGTCTGGCTTGGTAAAACTGCGCTTGAGCTAGGACTTGTGGATGAGCTAGGCAGTTTGAATGATACGCTGGATTACGCGGCCCGTGAGGCAGGCTTGAAAAATCGTTATGACATAAATATCAGGATTATGCCTAAACCCCTTACACCACTTGAGCAGTTCATATCTTTGTTAGAGGGACAGGCGAGCGCGGGGCAGTCGATATCTGTATTATCAAAATTGATTCAGAACCACGTTGGGGATTTGAATTCTTTGATAGTAACAGCGCATCCTGACGAATACACCGTCTATCAGCCCATTAAGGTTCAATAACAACTATACTTTTTTAAGATGCAATATTCGTCATTCCCGACAAGTGAAGCAAAGCTGAACGCTGTTCGGGAATCCAGCGCAATATGTGTGCAAGCTTTGCTTGCACGCTTT
>JAOUOR010000046.1 GCA_029880245.1 Alphaproteobacteria bacterium | reverse complement strand
AAGATCGGCAAAGAATGGGGTGAGGCTGGTATAGCTCAGGACCGATGAGGATATATCCGCAATGCTTCGTTGTCCTTCATACTCAACAACAAGATTAGTAAGTGTCTCATGACCTTCAGCAAAATGGTCAGCCACAACAAAATCATAATTCCCGCCCGTAATACGCAGACTATCACCCGTTATTGACAAACCCACACCCGCAGGATCAACATCGCGTAAGAGGATATCTGTGCTCAAAGTATTGACATCAGGACCCTGATGAATAATATCCGCACCGCCATTGCCATCGATTTCAACGCCTTCCACATCAACAACAACATCTTCGCCCGGCGTTAAAATCAAGGACTCAAAGCCTTCATAGCGCAGGCTAAAATTGGCATTTCCATTTAGTGTGATCCAGTCGCCGTTGACCTGAACCCCCGAACCCAAAAAACTCAAGTCCAGAATATCCCGGCCCGAACCGCCAATAATTTTTTCTATCCTGATCAAGCTATCTGTACCAATATCTGTTCCGATAGCTGTTGATAGGATATCCGATACGGTCACAGTAATTGATGAAGTTATATGAGAATAATCAACCGTGTCAAAACCGCCTTGGCCATCAATGACATTATTTTTGAAGTTCAAAATAAATGAATCATCTTGATCTGTTCCTGTAGCGTTTTCGATAACAGCATAAAACGCAATCGCAACATTCCCCGGATCAGGATCAGATGCGGACGCATCTTCATCTGTAGCGAAGGTAAAACCATACGCATCTTTTCCTATTGAACTAAAATGTCCTTGTCGGAGGTCAATCTCAGCAGAAACAGTAGAAGTGGACACATTTATGGTATCATCTCCATCCCCATCCCAGATTGTATAAAGAAAAGCAGAGTCATCCTGTGTAGGGTTCATCACAGAAAGTGTATATTGTGTATCGCCTGCAAAACTTGTGTAGTTGCGACCATAAATCTCTTGTAAAGCCGCTATATCCATAATCTGAAGTGTATGGGGAGCGACAGTCCCTGTGAAAAAGTTATCCATACCAGGAGCGTAATCATTACTATAAGCAGCCACCGAATATTTTTGGTTGTCTAAAAAACTATTTTTGGCCAATACGGTTTTCGTATCAACTCCCAGGGAATGCAGCGCTTCTTCCAGAAGGACTTTAAATTGTTGGCTTTTCAGATATAATGCACCATCCCAAAAACTGTTATTAACATTAAAAAATATATCTCCTTTTTTAAGTTCTGGGTTCTCAGGAAAATCTACGGAGTTATATCCTATTGTAACGGCACTTGCTGTTCCCTCAGGAGAAGTAAAATGAGAATAGGTTTCATTTAGTTGCCCGATTGCAATATGCCCTGTTGTATATTCATCTGGCTGATCGATACTGCCACTACCGTCAAGATCGTTTGTCCCGACTTGTGTTTCGGAAAAGGTAATATTAGCAACTTGTTGAAACCAGACAAATCGTGGGTCATTTGTGCTACTTGCAAAAATCTGATTTTTATAGGCATCTTCAATGTTTTGCTGATAATCGCTACTACTGACAAATTCCTGAACTTCTTCGGAACTCAGCGAATAATAGGAAGATAACGGTATATCAATGTCGGACGTAAAAAAGGAATAAGTAATAACATATTTTCCATCAACCTGATTTACCGTTTGATCATTGGGAACACCTAATGTTTCATCCAAATCATCAACATCACCAACATAATTATTCTGTAGTAAAAGTTTTTTGAAATCATCATAGCTAATAGTCATTACGTAGTATCCTTACTTTACTTAGGTTCGTGATATTTCTTCCAAATCTTATAGGCTTCTGGGTCGTGTTCTTTGAGTTCTTCGCCAGTCATACGAAGATATTTTGATCCATCCGCCATCCTTGGACGGACTGCTATACATACATACTTGCTTGTTATTTCACACACCCGATACCTAACAGGCTCCAACACTAATGATGAACTACAAAGAAGAAGCAGAATAAAAAGAAGAACAATCCATATTCTGGATTTACATTTTTTAGGTACTTCTTCTATTTCATCGGTTTCTTCCGACATCCATTCCCCTCTCGATTCGAATGTATGTATGGTTGCATTCATACGAAAAAAAAATATGTAAAGAGTCAAGGGAGTGTTTTTCGTTAATCAACATAAATAATAATGTCTCTACCCAACGTTCCGTTTTTTAAGCTCGGATTTTAGTCCTTATAACAAGGAGCTATTGGAAGTAATTCATACAACTTTTTGCGCCCCTTTAATTTCAAAATAATTTCATTTTAGGACACCCTGTAAAAGACAGAGTTTTAGAAAATGCATATTTTTCTGAGCCAGTAGGCGCGTGTTTTTGAAAACACATTTAGGGGTGGCCCAGGGGGTTGGGTATGGTATTATGAGTGCGAACAAGCACCACAAAAATGCGTGCAAAATAATAGTTGGGGGCACAAAAAGGGGCATAACTAAAAATCGAATTGTAGAAAATACACTATAGCAATAGCTTATTTGCTACATTCAATCCTTGTACCGCCACCATTTTCTCCGCAGTCAGCCTAGGTTTTGCCTTCACATGTTCTTGCACGCACTCACAACAAAGTGGGGCAAGTGTACTTATAAATGGGGGCAAGGTCACCGGAAAAAGAGTGTGGAAATGGAGAGACCTAATAAAAACTTCATGTGAAAAACGGCTCCTTATATTAGAACAAGGAGCCGCTTGATAAATCTAAGTTTTAAATCTTAAACGATAAGCGTGCCGTCTGAAATCATGTCATTCAGATCAACAGATGTGAAATCCGTATCAAGGAAGATAGCAATATTCTGGAAGCCGTTTCCAGTAGTATCAACGTTAACTTTCAGGATTGTATCATCGCCATTATCGTGAAATAGATTATCCTCGCCTCATGCCGCGGCGCTTTATTTACAATTACATAAAAATCTAATGTTTTTTATTGAAACAACCGGACATTTTATATTATCATTTATTGACATAACGCTACTCAGTATGATGGGCTAGCCGGAATGATAAAGAAGGAAGGGGCATGATATGAAAAGTGACGGTGAAATTTCATTCAGAGAAATGGCGGAAAAAGTTGGAAATGTGATCGCTAGTGACGATAAATACGGCATTGTCGTTTTCGAAAGCAACGGTATCATAAAAGTCGCCGTTGATAGAGGTGAGTATCTTAAGTCTCAAGGCTCACTTGAATCGCAAGAAGATTATGCTCGCATTATGGACAAAATGATAGAAAAGGCTCTCGATGCCTCATCTGCTGATGATGTTCTATTAAATTATGACCCAGATCATTTGGAAGAGTACATAGAGTCTCTAAAAAATAAAATCCCACCAGCTATTTACAGCAGTGATGATTGGGAAAATAAAATTAATTCTTTGATTACAGCGCTTAAGGATCCCTCATCTGATAAGGATAGGCTGTTGGAGGAATTTTCCAGAGACCACATGAAATTTAATGCGTGGTACGAAATGAGAGGTGTCGCTGCAACCTTTTTAGGAGGTAGCATGGCATCAGGTGGCAACACAATTTCGTCCATAGAATTTATGGGGATAGAACGCGATAATAGAAAAATGCCACAGATATTGCAGAAATCCCTTTTGGATCAGACACTCTCTCACCTAATGGCTACGGGTATCTTGGATCAAGAAAAAACAACAAAACTCAGAGACGGGACAATAGCTTCCGAGAGCACTGAAACCAAAAATGCAAGTACCACCTATACTTTTCTTCACGAGCATGGGCACTATGCAAGAGGCATGGGTCTTGGGGAGGCGGGTGCAGATTTCTATGCTGGTGTTCGTGCATTGCAATTATACCCTAATGATAAAACAATGAGAGATGTCATACAATTTACGGCAGATGCCCGTTTATTTTCATGCTTTGTAGGAGTATATAGGGACAAAGTGGGTGGCTCAGAAATCTCGCACGGCTTTGGTCCTGCATTCGCATTGTACTCTGCATTGAAGATCCCGAAGGAAGAAATCTCCAAGATGGGTGAAGAGGACATTGTTGAACAAGGTGCAAAACTTGATGGTTTGGCCCTCCCTGAAGGAGATGGTAGAAATAAAGAGAATTATCCAGAGTATGATGCCCTTTACAAGGTAAAAGAGGAGGTATTAAAGCTTTCCAGAGAATCCGGCATGGAGCCAGATATATCTACATTTCGCAAAGCAGTGGAAAATGTTTTATCAAAAGAAAAAGATTATTTTACAAATGGAACGCAAATAGACGATGCACAGGCAAAGCGCGTTTCAACCCTGATGATGGCAGCTGGAGCATTTGAAAGACTTGAACAAAAATTGGGCGATTTATCACAACAGCCACAACACCCATCTGCTCTAGAAACTTCTGAAACCTTATCCACATATACCCAGCCCACAGCTCAGGGTCCGGGGCTTAATTAGTGGATTTTGGTGTAGTGTGTGTTGAACAGTCTATAACCTTATGAAAAAAATTTATCCGGCGAAATTTTTGATTTCATCATGCGGGATCATGCCCACAGCGTTAAAGCCGCAATCGACGTAATGCACTTCTCCAGTTACGGCAGAAGACATGTCGGATAAAAGGTAGAGGCCTGTTTTGCCAAGTTCTTCCAGTTCCACCGGACGGCGTAGAGGCGAGGTCAGCTTGTTATATTTATACGTCGTGCGCGACCCTCCAATAACAGCGCCGGCCAGAGTTCTCATAGGGCCTGCGGATATCGCATTGACGCGCACCTTTTCCGGCCCCAGATCAGCCGCAAGATACCTGACCGAGGCCTCCAAAGCGGCCTTTGCAACGCCCATGACATTATAATTAGGCATAACTTTTTCGGCGCCATAATAGCTGAGTGTGACCCCTGCTCCGCCTTCTTCGGGCATAAGTTCCTTGGCCCGCCGCATAATCGAGGTAAAAGAATAGCAAGATATATGCATGGTTTTGAGGAAGTTATCGAGCGTTGTATCCACATAGCGACCTTGTAGCTCATCCTTATTGGAATAGGCAATTGCATGGACAACAAAATCAAGACTGCCCCATTCCTTTTTCAAGGTTTTGAAAAGAGAATCCAGATCACCCTCTTTTGAAACATCGCAATCCAGAATAATGCCGGAGCCAAGACTTTTCGCCAAAGGCTTTACGCGTTTACCGAAGGCCTCGCCCTGATAGGTAAAAGCCAGTTCCGCCCCTGCTGCGTAAAGGGCGCTCGCCATGCCCCAGGCGATTGAATGGTCATTGGCCACGCCCATAATCAGCCCGCGCTTTCCTTTCATAAGATCATCAAATGTAATTGTCATATCTAATCCCTAATAACGCGAAGAAGCGAAGTTACGAAGCTTTCTTCGGTACAAAACGTTATATTCCATCTTTAACGGATATTGTCTTTCAAAACTTATCCCACGATCCTGTAATTCAATACAAAAACAATCTTCATAAATTTTTTCCAAATAACCTGCCCCTAAGAATTTATGAACCCTAAAGGCAGAATCTACGATAGTTTTTGATAAATCCTCCAAATCATCAGGTACATCATTATATTTTTTGAGAACAGACATCTTCGTTCCTTCGAACCTTCGCGTTAGATATTTAATCCTTGTAACGGCTCATCGCCAGAGTGCAGTTTGTTCCGCCAAAGCCGAAGCTGTTGGAAATCAATGTTTCGTGGGTGACATTATCAATGCGGGACGTTGCAATCGGCATGTTTTTTGCGCCCTCATCCATATCCTCAACATTAATGCTGGGGCAGACAAAATCATTTTGAAGCATCAGAAGGCTATAAATGGCTTCTTGTACACCTGTTGCGCCCAAAGAATGCCCCGTCATGGATTTGGTCGCACTGATATGCGGGATATCCTGCTCCATACCGGCAAAAACTTCTTTAATTGCATTAGCCTCAGTGATATCACCAACCGGCGTTGATGTTCCATGTGTATTGATATAAGTCACCGGCGTTTTGACCGTGGACAAGGCCTGTTTCATACAACGCACAGCACCCTCGCCACTTGGCGCGACCATGTCATGCCCATCAGATGTTGCGCCGTATCCGGTAATTTCAGCATAAATTTTTGCTCCTCTGGCCTTGGCATGTTCCAGCTCTTCCAGAACAACAACGCCGCCGCCGCCCGCAATCACAAAACCGTCACGGTTGGCATCATAAGCCCGCGCTGCGCGCTCCGGCGTGTCATTATAATTGGAGGACATCGCCCCCATAGCATCAAAAAGAACAGACAAACTCCAGTCCAGTTCCTCCGCCCCGCCCGCAAAGACTATATCCTGCTTGCCCCACTGGATTTGCTCGGCAGCGTTGCCGATACAATGGGCCGAGGTTGAGCACGCCGAAGAAATAGAATAATTGATGCCCTTGATCTTGAAGTTCGTGGCAATCGTTGCGGAAGTCGTGGAACTCATACATTTGGGAACTGCAAACGGCCCTACGCGCTTGGGACCCTTCTCACGGGCAATATCGGCGGCTTGAACCTGTGATCTTGTGGACGGCCCGCCCGAGCCCATAATAATGCCTGTGCGCTCATGACTAATTTCGGATTCTTCAAGGCCGGAATCTGCAATAGCCTGCTCCATCGCCAGATGATTATACGCGGCAGTATCACCCATAAAACGGAAAAGACGTTTATCGATATGATCAGCCAGTACAATATCCGGCTTGCCGTAAACTTGCGAGCGAAAACCCATTTCCGCATATTCCGGAGAAAAAGTAATGCCGGACTTTCCTGATTTCAAAGACGTAAGGACCTCATCCTTATTATTCCCGATACAGGATATAATCCCCATCCCTGTGATTACTACGCGTCTCATTATAATAATACCCTTATCCTAGATAGAAAATAAAACCGCGAATACACGCAAATATAATGCCTATGCAGATGAATTATCAAATAATCCGACCTTCATGCCTGATACTTTGCAGGCGACTTTGTCATCGACAAAAACAGTGCCGTCCCCTATACCGAGGACAAGCTTACCATTCATAACACGCTTTATGTCTACGACATATTTCACCAACTTTGCCGAAGGTTGTATTTGCTCGGATAATTTTATTTCACCGACACCAAGCGCACGACCAGAACCCGGCGCACCCGTCCAGCCCAGATAAAAGCCCAAAAGCTGCCACACCGCATCAAGGCCAAGACAACCCGGCATAACCGGATCGCCCTCAAAATGACATTCGAAAAACCATAAATCAGGCTTAATATCAAATTCGGCCTGAATAATTCCCTTATTATAAGCACCGCCGCTTTCAGAAATATTTGTTATGCGATCAAACATTAACATAGGCGGCAGAGGCAATTGTGCATTACCCGGCCCAAAAAGCTCTCCATGTCCGCAAGAAATGATTTCCTCATATGAATAGCTTGATTTTGGTGTAAAAGTCATGATTCCCTAAATCTCTTGTTACTTGATCTGTGTTTTATACGAATTTATGACTTCGCGGGCAAGGGAAGATTATCAGGAAAATAGAATAAAGACAGCTATCCAATAGTGCCGTTAATAAAATGCCACCCCGAAATCGACACAGACATATTTATAGCTTTCGGTCAATGCCGACATAGCCAAAGGCTTGGCAATCGCAGGCTCGATCTCAGGAATCTCGCCGCCAGCTGCAACGGCCAGCATTCTACCGGCAGATTTGGCACAACACACAGATTGCTCATAAGGGCCGCTTACACCGATGGCACGGAAAAGCCGCAGACACCAGGGCTCCATATCGCGCACAAGATCCACAGGCGCATTAATCGGCATATCATTGGCCGCCAGACCAAAACGCCAATCACTTCCCGCAGGAACGCCGTATCTTATGGCTTCCTGTGTCATGCTAAAAACAACATCGCCCAGCGTATCGGGCATATCGCATCCTCTGAACATAGAGCATAGCTCGGAGCCTGATACTGATATCGCCAGCCGACGTCCGGCAACACCGCTCAGAGCAGCGATACAGTCGCCAACCCTCCAGCCTTTTTTACCAACCTGGCATTCAATGGCAATATCACACAATTCTTGCGCAGCAATTTCAAAAGCCATTGCCTTATTCGCGCATTCCAAAATTAGACGAAATGTCTCGGCCCGTGGCACTCCCATCTCTTCCCAACCAATAATCACAGGCTGGAACACAGAGAGGATCAAATCATAAGCTTCAAAATGGCAATCCATCCAGTCTTCCAGAAACTCCCGCGCGGCCTGACGTCCTCTTTCCGTTTCCTGATCTATGATATGAGCAGGCGGCAAAGCATAAGGCGCTAAAATTCCTTGCGCAGGATGGCAGCCCAATAATTTTGCAAGATTACGAAAACCGGATTGCATAGCTACGTCAGGATCATCAAAAAGTAAAGAAAGCTCAACCAATACGCCAGCCATGTGCATGATAACCTTCATGCCATCGACACCACGATTATGATCAGCCGCAAGCTGAATCAAATTTGAGTAGAAATGGGCACCCATTTCCGGCTTATTAGTCAAAGCAAACATTTCGATTTTTCTCTAACCCAAGAATTCGGATTGATTAAAGTTAAGAGAAGTACAGGAGTGAATGTGTAACGAACGCTACGTCCATGATTCTAATCAAAATTTTCGTCCGCGTAAACACCCCAAATCATTTTTCTTTCAATCCATCCCGAAAATGTGGTGTTTTTTTCCAGTGTTTTAACGTAACACCAAGTTCCTTCGCATTCTTCGACGGCCAAAAGTACGAATGGTTTAAGATAAGCGACCTTATCAAGCCCGGATGCAATACCGCCCTTTACCCTTTTATAGAGCGGGACCATGCCTTCCTCTTCTGCCATCACGAGGGCTGTGCGATCACCTGACAATAACGCCTGATGAACCCAGCCTTCCTCGCCTTCATGGTCCCTTATCTTTCGCCATGTCTGATACTCCAGAATAATCTCGACCGGAAGGTCTTTGCGCTGGAGCACCCATTTAATTGGAAATTTCTGTGTTGGCCCGGCTCTGACATAGACTTTATCCTTTGCCAAAGATACAAAGCGCGGCAGCGGGTAGGATGTCGAACGGAAACGCTTTTCTTTTTGCGCCTGTGCATCCTGTGCCAAGGCCGTGTTTGGCACAGCCAGACACAAAGAAAGTAACAGACATATGTACAAAAAATATCCTTGGCGCTTCATACTGTATTTATGATAAAGAATGCGCCATGATGCAAGAACAAGTGAAAAAGAAACACCAGAAAAAGCAACAGATTATTCCTTTGTCCGTGGCGCCGATGATGGACTGGACGGATCGGCATTGCCGTTATTTTCATCGGCTGATTTCTCCGAATGTCTTGCTTTATACAGAAATGATCACAACAGGGGCCCTCATTCATGGTGATCGGGAACGTTTCCTGAGATTTCATGGCTGCGGGCCTGTCGCATTGCAACTTGGCGGAAGTGATCCGCAGGATTTGGCAGAATGCGCCAAAATGGGCGAAGATGCCGGCTATGACGAGATCAACCTGAATTGCGGCTGCCCGTCTGATCGCGTACAAAAGGGCAAGATCGGCGCGATTTTGATGGAAGAGCCCGAAACCGTTGCCCGCTGCATTGAAGCAATGATTGGGGCTGTTTCCATTCCAGTCACAATAAAATGCCGGATCGGGATTGATGATTATGACTCTTATGAATTTCTGGACAAGTTCGTGACATTAAATAAGGAAGCAGGCTGTGAGACTTTTATTATTCATGCCCGCAAAGCTTGGCTGAGCGGTCTAAGTCCGAAAGAAAACAGGAACGTTCCGCCCATAAATTATGAGCGCGTTAAGCAGATCAAGGAAAACCATCCGGAGCTTAATATCTCGGTTAATGGAGAGATCAAGACCATTGACGCCGTACAGGAACATCTGGAAATTTTCGACAGTGCCATGATCGGGCGCGAGGCTTACCAAAATCCGTATATTCTGGCCGAGGCCGAAAAAGAAATTTTTGGCAACAACAATGTGCTTTCCCGAGAAGAGATTGCTCTGGCCATGATCCCGTATATCGAGCAACAAATGAGGGATTACGAAACACCTGTGAAATCTATCACGCGTCACATGATCGGCCTGTTCCACGAACAACAAGGCGCTAAAAAATGGCGACAAGCCTTAAGCACCCTGCCCCATGAAGAAGGCGCGGATGCGAATGTAATTGAGGAGGCTTTAAGCTTTATCCGGTAGCTTCCCGCCGACCTGAAAACTCTCGCCGCAGCCGCAACGGGCGGTTTCATTGGGATTGATAAAGTCAAAGCGCGTATTACCAAGCTCGTCCGTAATATAGTCAATCGTTGTGCCAAAGAGCATCCAAGAATGGAGTTTAGGAATATAGATAGACGCCCCGTTTTCTTCGAAAAACTCATCTACTGAAAGGTCATCCCCCTCTTTCACATATTCCATTTCATAGCTATTGCCCGAACATCCAGTAGATTTGATCGTCAGGCGCACGCCCGGCGATCCTTCCGGTGCTTTCTCCATCAGGGCATTGATCTGCTTGGCTGCTTTTTCTGTGATTTTAATTGGTGTGTTCATGATGTTTTCCTAGCCTTCGTCATTACCCGAATTTGTGAAACAAATTCTAGGGTAATCCACTTTATCTGGATTGCCTTAGAATTTCAAAAAAAATTCAGGCAATGACGTATCTCTGTTTCATTCTATTCCTCTCATCCGTCACATAAACATATTAAGTTGCATCTTCGCGGTTTCCGCCATCATGGACGGATTCCACTGAGGTTCCCAGATAATCTCCACATCCACGCCGCCGACACCTTCAAGCGGTAGAATTGCGCCCTGCACCCAGCCCGGCATTTCCTGTGCCACCGGACAGGCCGGAGAGGTCAGGGACATTTTTACCGAAACATCCCGCACGCCGTTTTCTTCTTCCGCAATTTCGACCTTATAAATCAGGCCAAGCTCATAAATATTCACTGGAATTTCCGGATCATAAATCTCCTTGAGTGCAGCCTTAATCAGAGGCCACAAAGCATCCTCATCCGGCTTTTCTATAAAAGGAGGATCCGTTAAATGATCGTAATTTTCTTCAATCTGGGTTTTGACGTTTTCTTCAGCCATCACTATAACTCCACGTCATCACCTGAATTTGCTTTACAAATTCTAAGGTGATCCATAGATTCCCCTAGAATTGACTTCGCCAATTCGGGGAATGACAAAAATTGTTTATATTTGCCTTTTATCATCCAAATAAATCCTTCACTTTTTTAAGACCCGCAATCAGAGCCTCAATATCATCCTTATTACTATACAGTCCCAGCGAAGCCCGCACGGTTGCATCGGTTCCCAAAGTCTTCATCAAGGGCATACAGCAATGATGCCCTGTGCGCACCGCCACCCCGCATTGATCCAGCACCATACCGATATCGCTGCTATGGGCGCAATCCATTGTAAAGCTTATGATGCCTGCCTTTCGGGAGAGGTCTTTTACCCCATATACTTTTAAACCGTCAACCTTGGAGATTTCTTCTGTGGCGTATTCCAGAAGCGCCGCTTCATGGGTCGCAATTTTATCCATGCCGATGGCTTGCATATAATCAATCGCCGCGCCCAAGCCGATGACTTCAACAATTGCAGGCGTTCCGGCCTCGAATTTATAGGGCGCCTCGCGGTAAGTCGTGCCGTCAAAGCTCACACGTTCGATCATATCGCCGCCGCCTTGGTATGGCAGCATGGATTGCAGCAACTCATATTTCCCGTACAGAACCCCTATTCCGGTCGGGCCATAAAGCTTATGCCCTGTAAAGACGAAGAAATCTGCATCCATATCCGTGACATTGACTGCGCGATGCACTGCGCCTTGCGAGCCATCAATCAGGATTTTAATCTCGGGGTTAAAGCTGCGGCAGGTTTTGATGATCTCTCCAACCGGATTAATCGTTCCCAGAGCATTGGAAATTTCGACAACACCAACCAGTTTTGTTTTGTTTGAAAGAAGGTCTTTGAAGACATTGAGGTCAAGCGTACCTTTATCGGTCACGGGAATAACTTTGATAACGACACCGATTTGATCGCTCAATATTTGCCACGGCACGATATTGGCGTGATGCTCCATCTCGGTAATGATGATCTCGTCACCTTTTTGCAAATTTGTCCGCGCCCAGCTTTGCGCGACAAGATTGATCCCTTCGGTGGAATTGCGGGTAAAGATGATATTCTTTTCACTTGGTGCACCGATAAAGCGCGCAACCTTGCTCCGCACATCCTCGAAATCCTGCGTCAATTTCTGGGAGATCGCGTATAGCCCGCGATGGATATTGGAATAGCTCTGCTCCATGACTTGGCTCATGGCGTCAATGACGGCTTGCGGTTTTTGAGCACTTGCCCCGCTATCCAAGAACGCCAAGGGCTTGCCGTTCATTTGCGTTTGCAGAACAGGGAAGTCGGTTCGCCATGGTGATTGGAGGTTAGTCATTATATTTCCCTTTACTCCCCTCACCCTGCGCTAGCGCGCTTTCCCTCTCCCCACGGGGAGAGGGATTAAGGGAGAGGGGATTTTGCAATTCTCTCATAATTTTTTCCAGTACACCCTCGGTATTGTCCAGTACTTCGTTATTCCAGAATCGTAAAACCCTGTTACCTTTTCTTTCCAAAAACTCAGAGCGTTTTTGATCCGCATGACTATCATTATGTTGTCCGCCGTCAACTTCGATAATCAATTTCTGTTTAGGGCAATAAAAATCTACAATATAGGGCGGAATAGAATATTGTCTGCGAAACCTCACGCCTAATTGATTGCGCTTTAATTTTTGCCAGAGTTTGATTTCAGCATCTGTCATATTTTTGCGCAAAAAACGGGCACGTTTTGTATCGGATCTGGTTCTTCTTATCCCCTCACCCTGCGCTGGCGCGCTTTCCCTCTCCCATTGGGGAGAGGGATTAAGGGAGAGGGGAATATCTATGATAGTTGCTCTTTCAGCCATTTCTCTGCCTTTTCATGTATTTCCGCGCGTAAAGTTTCATCCTTGATTTTATCCACAACCTCATCCACAAAGGCCTTCATCAGGAGCATGCGAGCCTCAGCCTCACTCAAACCGCGGGAGCGCAGGTAAAAAAGCGGCTCTTCATCAAGCTGCCCTGTGGTTGCCCCGTGGGAGCATTTGACATCATCCGCGTAGATCTCAAGCTCGGGCTTCGTGTCCATCTCGCATTTGGGCGAGAGTAAAATCGTATTGGAAAGCTGATAGCCATCAGTTTTCTGCGCCCCTCTATGCACATGGACTTTGCCCTGAAACACACCGCGGGAGGCATCGTTCAGAATCGTGCGGTAGAACTGGTTTGATAAACATTGCTCCGCGACATGTTCCATAAGGATGGTCGTATCTCCGTGTTGAGTGCCGGAGAGTAAATTCACCCCGTTAAAGGAGCAATCAATATTCGTACCATTCAGCACAGCATGAATATCATGACGCGTCATCTTCCCGCCCAGATTTAGAGAAAAACTATTGAGGGTGCTATCGCGCTCCATCGTAACGTGCACCATATTTGTCTGCACAGCGTCAAGGCTGTCTTCCTGAATGCGGATATGATTAAGCCGCGCATTTGCGCCCAGCACAATTTCTGTTGCCATGTTCTTCCAATAAGCCCCTTGCCCTGTATGACGTTCAATGACGGTCGCCTGCTCGCCATCTTCAAGTATCATTTTTATACGCGGCTGCTGGTGTGAGTTTGGCACACCTTCCCACAAAATTTCCTCGATTTGTTCACCGGTTTTTCCACCATTTCTGTGGATAAAAACCTCTTGCGGTGCTTCGGGTGCAAGCTCAGCTAATTTCCCAAGTCCGCGCGCGAGGTTTGTATATTTCCATTCCTCGGTCTTGGATCTTGGAAGATTATCACTATCAAGAAGTCTTGTTGACATTAAGCGGCTTCCTCCTTGATAAATTCGGCGTAGCCTTTTTCTTCAAGTTCCAGTGCCAGTTCCGGCCCACCGGATTTCACAATTTTGCCAGCGGCCAGAACATGCACTACATCGGGCTTAATATAATCCAGTAAACGTTGGTAATGCGTGATAACAAGGAAAGAACGCTCCGGCGAGCGCAACGCATTCACGCCATCGGCCACAACCTTAAGCGCGTCAATATCAAGGCCGCTATCGGTTTCATCGAGCACACAGAATTTCGGCTCCAGCATCGCCATTTGCAGGACCTCGTTGCGCTTTTTCTCTCCGCCGGAAAAGCCGACATTGACGGCACGTTTCATCATATCTTCGGAAATGCCGAGTTCCTTGGTCTTGGTCTTGATGAGTTTCAGCATACCCAGCGCGTCCAGTTCGTCTTGTCCGCGCTGTTTGCGGATGGCATTGATCGAGGTTTTCAAGAAAGTGCTCATATTCACACCCGGAATTTCCACCGGATACTGAAAAGCAAGGAACAACCCGGCCGCGGCGCGCTGCTCCGGCTCAAGTTTCAGAAGGTCTTTCCCGTTCAGAGTTACAGAACCTTTTGTGACTTCATACTCCTCACGACCCGCCAGCACATAAGACAGGGTTGATTTCCCTGCCCCGTTCGGGCCCATAATCGCGTGAACCTCTCCGGCTGGGATATCAAGGCTCACCCCTTTAAGGATTTCCTTTGCTCCTTCATCCGTTTCGATGCTCGCGTGCAGGTTATTGATTTTTATCATGGTTTTAGTAACTCCAATTCGTCTTTTTCGACATTATCAATTAAAAAATCTGGTAGCGGCTTTTTTTCTCCGACTGTTTCTAGGACCGGCTGTTCAGCGCTCACAGCTGCTTGGCTGAAAGGTTTTTGCATCGCGAAATAAGACACAACCACCGCCAGAATAATCATAAAGATCATCAGGCTCATCGCTGCATAATGCAGCCCCTTCTCTTTCATTCCAATAGACGGGTTATCGTTACTATTACTCATCCAGCAGCCTTTCTATCTCTTTCGCAAGTTTATAATCTTTTTCTGTCACTGTATTGCCCGCATCATGAGTGGTCAGAATAAGCTCCACGCGGTTATATATATTCTTGATCTCGGCATGGTGGTTGTGCTTTTCCTGCAAAATTGCCACTTGCACCAAAAACCCGAAAGCATCCGTAAAGTCCTTGAATTTGAACTTCCCGTGCAAGGCGTTTCCTTCTTCGCTCCAGTGTTTTAATTCTGCCATCATATACCCTCCGATACACAGCAAACGTCATCACCCGAATTTGAGTAGCAAATTCTAGGGTGATCCAAAAACACCGATATGGATTGCCCTAGAATTGCCTTTGGCAATTCAGGCAATGACGGCATTATGTTATTTGCAAATATCATTTTTCTAAAACCCCTGCTCTTTCTTCTGCTTTTTGATTTTCTTACGCGCGCGGCTTGATACGTGATGCATCACAAGGCCCAGCATTATCATGCCAAATCCCGGACTGGCAATAAAATTCCCGATCGTCAGTCCTTGCTCCGCCGCCTCGTCGGACTTCAAAAAAAGGTAGAGCAATACCACCCCGATCAAAACCATCGTTCCGGCTATCAATCCCATAATGTTCCAGGTGAGTGAGTTCATTTATTTTATCTCCTATTGTCATCACCCGAATTTTTGAAAAAAATTCTAGGGTGATCCATGGATTGCCTTAGAATTGCCTTTGGCAATTCAGGCAATGACGGTATAGAAAAATTATTTACAAATATCTTCATATAAATCATCCCAATTTGGATTATCTTTTTCAATCAGTTTAATCTTGGCTTCACGCTTATATTTCTTGATCCGCTTTTCCCTTTTTATAGCATTTTCAATATCATCGAAATATTCATAATAGACTACATTCTTTACATTATATTTCTTTGTGAACCCTTCAATATTTTCGTTTTTGTGTTCATATATTCTCTTCACTAAATTCGATGTGACGCCCGTATATAATGTGCCGTTTCTTTGATTGGCCAAAATATAGACATAACCTCCTTCTTTCATTTTTATCTCCTATTGTCATCACCCGAATTTTTGAAAAAAATTCTAGGGCAATGACGGATTTTGTTATCCAACACTCCCTTCCAGAGATATTCCCACCAGTTTCTGAGCCTCGACGGCGAATTCCATGGGCAAATGCTGCATGACCTCGCGGGCAAAGCCATTAACGATCAGAGCGATGGCTTCTTCCTCGCTTAAGCCCCTTTGCATGCAATAGAAAAGCTGGTCCTCCGATATTTTCGAGGTTGTCGCTTCGTGCCCCAGACTTGCCGTGTTATTGCGGCACTCAACATAGGGCACAGTATGCGCGCCGCATTGATCTCCGATCAGCAAGCTATCACAAACGGTGAAATTCTTTGCACCATCGGCATTGGGTAAAACCTTCACAATCCCTCGATAGGTGTTATCACTGCGCCCTGCGCTAATCCCTTTGGAGATAATGCGGCTTTTTGTGTTCTTGCCGATATGGATCATCTTCGTGCCGGTATCGGCTTGCTGGCGGCCATTGGTGATCGCCACGGAATAAAACTCGCCTTGGGAGTTATCACCTTTCAGGACACAAGATGGGTATTTCCAAGTAATTGCACTGCCCGTTTCCACTTGCGTCCAGCTAATTTTGGAGTTCCGCCCTTCGCATAGACCGCGCTTAGTCACGAAATTATAAATCCCGCCCTTGCCCGTTTCCGGATCACCCGGATACCAGTTCTGAACGGTAGAATATTTGATCTCCGCATCCTCATGGGCGATGAGTTCCACAATCGCGGCGTGAAGTTGGTTTTCATCGCGCATTGGCGCGGTGCACCCCTCAAGGTAAGACACATAAGAGGCTTTTTCCGCAATAATCAATGTGCGCTCGAACTGCCCTGTATTCAGCTCATTAATCCGGAAATAGGTAGACAGCTCCATCGGGCAGCGCACCCCTTCGGGGATATAGACAAAACTCCCATCCGTAAAGACTGCCGAGTTCAAGCACGCATGTTTGTTATCCGAATATGGCACAACGCTACCCATATATTTTTTAACAAGATCGGGATGCTCGCGGATGGCATCGGAAATCGAGCAGAAAATCACGCCATGTTTTTTGAGCTCTTCCTTAAAAGTTGTCGCCACAGATACCGAGTCAAACACCACGTCCACAGCCACAGGGGTTGAGCGGTTTTTTACGCCCGCCAAGATTTCCTGCTCACGCAAGGGGATACCAAGTTTGGCATAGGTTTCCAATAATGCAGGATCAACATCATCCAGAGTCTCGGGCGCATTCTCAAGGGATTTCGGTGCGGCATAATAATACGCATCCTGATAATCAATCGGCGGAAAGTCTACTTTTGCCCAGTCAGGCTCCGGCATTTTCAGCCAGTGCTTATAGGCTTTCAGGCGGCGCTCCAGCATCCATTCCGGCTCTTTTTTCTTTTCGGAAATAAAGCGAATGATATCCTCGTTTAAGCCTTTGGGTGCTTTGTCGGATTCAATATCCGTGACAAAGCCCGCCGTATATTTGCCAGACATTTCTTCAACGGTTTTGATGGTTTCCTCAGTGGCAGCCATGCACATTTTCCTTTTCTGTTGGCAAGGGCTTCATGCAGCCCGTACCCGTCACCATGTCTTCTAACGTAATATCATGCAGCAAATTTGTAATCGCAAAATTCACAGAGGTCCAGCGCCCTCTTACACCGCAGCTGCTTAAAATGCCGCAGCCCGTTTCCTTCTCATCGGCACAGGATGTGATGCTAATCGGCCCGTCTATAGCCGTAATAATATCTTTCATTGTGATATCTTCGACTTGTCTGGCCAGCTTATATCCGCCGCTCATGCCGCGCGTGGAACTGACCAGCCTTTCACGCGCCAGAATTTTCAGGATTTTAGAAGCGGTCGGCTCCGGCAGAGATGTTTGTTCCGCGATTTGCCCTGCTGTCCGGCTTTGCTTTTCATTCGCTAGCGCAGAGAGTATGACTACCGCGTAATCCGCCATTTTTGAAATTTTCAACATGCTAATATCTCTTCCATCATTCCATGTCTCCTGTCGTCATCACCTGAATTTTCATCAGAAAATTCTAAGGTGATCCATTATTCTTTTCTGGATCCCCCTAGAATTTGCTTACACAAATTCGGGGGATGACGATTTAAAGCCCTAAACAGGACAAATTTCGTCCTGTTTTACGCCTTTTATGCAGAAAATCAATACTTAATTCGTCACTTCCGCAATGAGCGAGGCAAATATAAAGATAGTTTCATGGCTTACTTCGTA